>JAEOTX010000034.1 GCA_016839605.1 Candidatus Thorarchaeota archaeon
ACTGGCAAGCTCTCTATGACTTTGTGGAGGCAAATTATCCGTTCCTAGATGTAAAGGAAAGAACTCATGGACTCAATTGGCTTGATCTTAAGGATAGTTTTGAAACCCGAATTAGTAATGCTCAGAATAACCAGGAGTTCCTAGAGATTATCATGGCTGCTCTGAATGCACTGCAGAATCGTCATACTTGGGTCATGCATCCCTCGAATGTTGTAGCGATGGCGAGCGATGTGGCTGAGAGCTATCCGCTAAATGAGATTTTCCGACAAGAGGTTGTAGATGTTACTTCTTACTGGCAACCTATCTATGATGCTGTCTGGAATCAGGGACATAATACGGTTTACAATGCACTGATAGTCTATGACCGTGGAGAGTATGTTATCAAGAACTATAACGCGTCCTGGGAAGCAAGATTCGGTAATGACACAATCGTTACTCACATCAATGGTGTTCCAGTAGATGATGCTATTGAAACCCTCTATGAGGTGAGTTACATTGACCATGACTTTCACCGTAGCAAGAACTACGTCTGGAGTATTTATCCTCGTGATTTCGGTAGTGACGCTGTATTCACAGTTGAGAACTCAACAGGTTATGTCGATGACGTTTCATTCGAAGTCGAATCAGGCTCTGCAGAAACTCCCTATGACTATCCAGCAACTCCTGTGAGTACTACAAAGTACGAGAATGATAGCATAGGTTACTTGTACGTTGGTTCCTTCGGTGGCGGAATGGATGCATACTATGACCAAGTCACAACCTTCTATTCTGAGATTGAAGACTATGACCATCTAATCATTGACATCAGAGGAAACAATGGCGGATTCTATTCGGTCTGGGTTGATGGGATAGTTAGCCCACTCATTCAGGAATCAGTTGTATACACGCAGTACTTAGGTTATCGAACAAGTCCTTACGCAACGCAGACTCAGTCGAATGCGTTGACTGACATTGTGCCTAAGACCGATTTCAGCTACTTACCCCCGGAGGCACTGACAGACGACTTCAGAATCCACAGGAACTACATGACCTACAATCCTCTGGGTGCCTTCAACTTCACGGGTGAAGTCATTGTCCTGATGGACAATCAGGTGTATTCCGCATCAGAGGGCTTTGCCAATTTTTGCAGGGAAACGGGTTTTGCGACACTCTACGGTACTGCGAGTGGAGGTGACGGGTTGATGCTTCGGCCGTTCAATTTTGCACTTCCAAACAGTAAGCTCGTGGTCAACTCAGCCTCTGCTCTCGGTCTCGATTCAACTGGCCATGTGAATGAAGAAGTCCGAACTCAACCGGATGTGCTCTATGAGAGTGCCTTTGGAAATTGGAATGAACTGATCAACTTCGCCATTGATGACCTGTTAAACGGTTGATATTTGATTATGAGAGGGCTCTATTCCCTCTCTCTCTTCTTTTTGGAAATAATGAGATGCTTTCAGAAAAAAAGAGGGGAAGAGACCGAGTTGCGGTCTCTCAACTTGGGATCTATTGCTCTTCCAAAAGGAGTCCTGGGAGGATGATGAGGAATCCTGGAAGACTCCAACCAACAAGTAGCAAAAGGATGCCAACAATAGTGAACCCGGTTCTGTGTGCCATCGGATCTTTGCGCCACAGGTAGATGACAAAGAGAAATATGGCTTGGACAAGAGCTAAACCCATTACTGCAAATGGGATTGCCCATGGGTAATCTGTAATGAACGCCAAGATTGTGGGGTCAGTAATGAAGGATCCTACGTCTATATATGCAAAGGCGAGTCCGATCAATACTCCCCCGACTGCAAAGGCTATGACCATGAGGATGATGAATATCATCGCAAACCACAATATTCTCTGTGCTGTTTCAGTTTTCATTTTCTATCTCTCTCTCTGTAGGTTACACGTTGTAACCCACGCACACATCGATTGAGTGAACTCAATCATAAGTATTCCTAGAAAACTAGTTGATTCAAAGTTCACCACAATCAAGTGACAGGTGCAGCGCTTTGTTAAGTATCGCAATTATGATTCACGGTTGTACTATAGACATTCTTATATGTCGTTAACGACATCGTATACAACGTATTTAACGATATGTTCAAGGGGATTTCAATGGCTCAGAAACAAATGGAGAAATGGGTAAAACAGACCGCAAGAGTACCAAGAGGATATCTTCGGTTCCAATTCCTAACGCTGTTGAAAGAAGAGCCAATGTCAGGTTCTGAGATTGGTGATCGAATAGAACAAGACAGTGAGGGTGAGTATAAGCCTGGATCCGGATCTATCTACCCAGTCCTGAAGAAGCTGCATGCGAACGGATTCATCGAGAAACTCCCGATTGAAGATGGAGTGCAAAGGTATCGCTTAACCCACCGAGGTAATTCATTCTTCGAGGAACATGTCGATATCATGAAGGACGTCCGGAAGAGACTGGACTCAATTGAAATTCCCTTTGCCAATCTCTTCCAAAAGAATCCACAATTTCGCAATTACTTCATGCGAATATCAAAAGCGATGATGGCAATCAGTGAGCTATCCCCCGATGAATGGAGTCCAGATTTAGTAAGCAGAGTTGAGAAGATAGTTTCGAAGAGTGCTGATGGACTTGAAGTAATTCTGAAGACCATTAGCTGTTGATGGTCAACCTAAGGATGAATGTGAAATGACAAGCACAGAGAAACCAGTGAAGGATGCAAGAAGAGGGAACCCCATGTTTTCGGCAAAGGAATTTGACTACCTCGGATGGGGAGATAAAAACCCCGAGCACATATTTTCTGCCCGTACAGATGCACTACGAGAAGGATTTGAGTACCTCATGAATGAACACCCAGACATGAAACCTCCGGAGGGATTTACAGCTGAAACCGTCAGCAATGTACAGTTGATGAAATTCCGGAAAATTCCAAAGAGAAAGATGCCAGGAATGCTCAGGATTGTCCGGAGTCTACAGAAGGGTATGAGAGAGAGTTGGGACGATATCGATCCATATCTTGAAAGCATAGAACCTAATCCCTTTGAACCCAAACCAGGTCTCTGGGAAGAGTTACAGAACTATGTCCAGAAGAAATGGGATGATGTTTTCATTGGTTTCACAGAAATGCCTCAAGAGATGATTTTCAGAGGAAAGTTCACACTTTTTCGATACGCCGTAGTTGTTTGTCAAGAGATGAAGAAGGATAAGATTGACGATGCACCCGGATTCAAGGCTGGGAAGGAAGTCATGCGTGTTTATGGAAGTCTTGGATTGGTCGTCAATGAAATAGCTAGGTGGCTTCGAAAGAAAGGAGTACGAAGCCATAGCAATCATCCATTAGGTGGATTGGTGAATACACCCTCGCTTGCTGGCAAAGCAGGTATGGGATGGATTGGACGAAATGGGTTACTCATAACTCCAGAATATGGGCCACGCCAACGTATCGCTCCTGTCTTCATCGAGCACAAGTACTTCGAATTCACAGATAACCGAGATCACGATTGGATAGACGATTATTGTACAATGTGTGAACGCTGTCGCAAGGAGTGCCCAGCAGATGCAATCTATCCAAAAAGCGTTGTACGTTTTGACAATGTTCCAGGAATCGATACCATGCAAACCTGCATAGATCGGGACAAGTGTTTTCCTTTCTTCGCGGAAACCCTTGGTTGTTCAGTCTGTGTCAAGGTCTGTCCATTCTCAAGAGCTGGTGGCACATACGAGAAGTTGCACGAAGTTGTTGGGAAGAGAAGCTAAGAACCCATTCTCAATAATCCTGAACCTATCCCTGTCCAGTTTCTATTGGATGGTCATGTTTCACAGATATGAGAATCTCTGGAATATGTCCAACGGACATGTTCAGCCTTTGAGATGTAGTTAGTGCCTACAATGTTTTCAAGATTCGAGTATACATTTCCAGTCATGTCCAATTTGCACACATCCCATGAATACACAGGATGCAAATCCACTAAATATAGTTGAAGGGTTGTCAAGTGTTGTCATGTTCTATAGAAATTACTACCTTTCCGATAACTTGTCCTTCTTCAAGATCCTTGAGTGCATCAGGAACCTCACTCAATGGAACCCTTCGGTCTATAACAGGCACTACTTTGCCAGCTTCATAAAGCTCTGAGAGAATCTCGTAATCCTGCATCGGGTCCATGTTAATAGGATTGATACCCATTTTCTTACTTCCTATCCTTGACATCAGGGGGCCTAGAACAAAAGCTTGGAATAACGCCGATCTTGAACCACCAACTATGATTAACATCCCATCATGTTTCAAAGCACGTCTGTAGGCAAATAGTGAACGACGAGCCACTGTGTCGAGAATCATATCATAACGTTCCCCAGTCTTGGTAAAGTCCACTTCCTTGTAATCCATGACGTAATCTGCACCTATGGAGCGAAGAATATCCAATTTCATTGTGCTATCCACTCCAGTTACCTCCGCTCCATAGTACTTAGCAATCTGCACAGCGAATGTACCCATTCCTCCACCAGCACCGTTGATGAGCACCTTGTCTCCAGGCTGTATCTGTCGTTTGCCGCGAAGACTCTGGATAGCAATGATTCCTGATTCGGGGTAGGTTGCGGCTTCTTCAAATGTCATGCAGGGTGGTTTTAACGCAAGTACTTTTTCTTGTGCACATACATATTCCGCAAAAGCCCCATAGCCTCCTGGATATAGTAAATCCCCAAATACATCATCGTCTGGCTTAAACTTTGTAACGCCAGAGCCTACAGCTTCAACACGACCTGCAATATCCGTTCCGAGTATCTTGTGCTTTGTTCTGCGAGGACCTCCTAATCTAGCAGCCCACGCACCTCTCATAACTTCGAAATCAGAACCATTCAGAGAAGATGCATGATTCTTCACAAGAACTTCACCTTCAGCAGGGGATGGTTTGTCCACATCAACGTACTGAAGAACCTCTGGACCACCATACTTCGGAATCACAATCGCTTTCATTTATGCACCTACTCCCAATCGCAAAGTGTTGATCTTCCTATAAGGGAATGAGTGAAGCAAACAACAACCATCCACCAAGCACTAGCTCGAAGATAAAGATTAGGAGACCTCCCAGGTTCCACAATGCTTTGGAGCTAGGTTTCAGACGATAGATACC
>JAEOTX010000219.1 GCA_016839605.1 Candidatus Thorarchaeota archaeon
AGCGCAGTGCTCCAGAGCTTCGAATTGCCAAATGGAAAGGTAGCCTCCAGTCGAATTATGAGGGCAGCTACCTGGATGGGACAGGCGGAAAAAGATGGAATATGCGGAAACACAATCTTCGAGACGTATAGCAAAATCAAAGCAGGTATCGTGGTCACTGGTTTCCAATATGTAATGCAAGAAGGGCTGGCAGTCAAGAACATGATTTCCAACTCAAAGCCTGCAGATGTTGAAGGCCTAACGCGCCTGGCTGAGATTATCCATTCTACGGGCGCTCTAGCAGCAGCTCAATTAGTTCATTGTGGGAGCACGAGCCTACCAAAATACACTGGCTATGATGTAGCATTTGGACCCAGTGATAAGGAGGTCCCCCAACATAAGGGCGAGCCTGTTCAAGTAAAGGCTATGACAGTTGAACATGTTGAAAGAGTTACTCAGGCCTATGCAGATGCAGCAACACGTGCGGTCGAGGCAGGATTTGATCTGATTGAACTCCATGGAGCTCATAATTATGGGCTTTGGCAGTTCTTTGACCCAACGTACAACAAGCGCCCAGAAAGCGACCCATATACTGGATCGACGATTGATGGCCGTTCCAAAGCAATGGTCGACGCAGTAAAAGCTGTCAGAGATACGGTTGATCTTCCAGTCCAAGTAAAGGTGGATTCATCCTCGAAGATAGTCAGACCAGAAGAAGTAGGCGAGCTGACGAAGAAGCTCGCTGAGGTTGGAGCATATTGTGTGATATTCAGTGGCCCCAACCCGATTCAGAACCCGAAAGATTCAGGCGAGGCGTATTTCTTGAAAGATGCATTGGTGATCCGTTCGGTTGCATGTGACAGTGGTCTCAAATTCGGATTGGCAGGTGGCATCAGATCTCCTGAGACTGTAGTGAAGCTACTAACAGGAGATGGAGATCCCGAAGATGCTTTCGATGTGATTCAGCTTAGTCGACCATTAATCAGTGAACCAGCCCTCTTAAAACGCTGGACTGAAGAAGCAAAGGCAGGTAAGCAGGATGCTGCGCGATGTATATCCTGTAACCGATGCTTTGGTGCTGGACTCAAGGGTAAGGTAAGATGTGTTCAGTTCGAGGGACAGTAATACTGTGCAATGCCTACTGCATGGTAGCTCTATGCTGACGCAGGAAGTATACATCCGCAATCATAGCTAAGAGAATCAGGAAAACTGGCCAAACCATCGTGAGAACATCGGGACCGTAGCCTGCGCCTTGGGGGGAACCCGGGACATCGGGATCATAGTGAATGGGAAGCCCTAGAAAGATCGAATTGGCAATGATGACGAGTCCTAAGACAATGGTTATGGCTCCGCAATTTCGATATGTGGCAGGGTTCGCTTTGCCGCCAATGCAGAATCGTGCAATCAAATAGAGGATGAAGAGAGGGATGGACAAGTAAATCATAGGACCAATGGGGACTATAGCATCCATCACCTTTTGCCACATCCGCCACTATATTCTGATGTGCGTTAATCTCTCTTTCGAAGATTTGAGTTGACCTGATGTAAGTAGGATTGAAACATTGATGGCAGAGGCCAAAGGATTTCAAGATGCAGAAGTCCATCGTTTGATTGTATAGGGTGATATAATGAAGAATATTGCAAATGAAATCCATATGGCCCATAGTCCATAATTGATGAAGACTTGAAAGACGAAGGCATCAAGCATGTTTGCGGGAGTTATGACAGCAAGGGGTCCAGGAGGGTAAGGAATTGGAAACAGAGACCCTGCAGGACCACTCGACCAGTGTACTCCAAAATCTGGATGATAATGAATCAAACCGGTAGAGAAAACAAAAGAAAGCATCCATATGAAGTAAAGCAGGAGTCCTAGAGTCAGAGCACGCAGCACAGCTGATTGTCGGTTTGGAGTTCGTTTTACAAGCGTAGAATTGGTGTCACCATTCATCTTTGCAAGATTTTGCTTCCAGACGATTTCGATCTTTCGCTCTCGGTTGAAATGTGCCATTTCTCCCCCGACATTCTTTGTTGTGCCGCTCACTATGGCCGCACCTTCACTGATAATGAGAAAGAGCGCAGTGATGACCCCACTAATGTCACCTACTTGAATCAAGCCTACTAGCCCTAGTAAGAAAGATGTAATGATTGTCCAAGCACCTGCAAAGAAGAAGAACCATTTTCGCTGGGATGGAGAAGCTAACAAGAAACTCTCATAGTCAATCTTGAGTGTAGGTTCACTATACATCCCTCTACACATCCCATCAATTCGGATTCTCGCCCATTTTCCAGCAATTAAGCGACCAAATGGATAGAAGCAGAAAACAGCCCCCATCAGGCTCCCAATTCTCCGAAGGATAACCCACCAGTCTGAAGCTGTCCATGCAAGAATGTTGCCCCCTGAAAGAGGAACTTCGAGTAGCCTTAGATAGTAGAGAGTGGGTGCGAAAACTCCAACTAAAGTCATTAGAATGACACTTGGCCAAAGAGGATAGGTTCTGCCTCTTCGTTCCTTGAACAGCATATTCCTAATTCGTGCTGCGTGTTTGATTTCTGTGAGGTCTGGATGAGGTTGCCGCTTAATCTGTCTGACAATTCTCCAGAATTGTTTTCGAGTTTCTCGAGGAGTGTTTTTAGGGTCCTTTGAAATTACCTCCTCGATCTGATCCAGCCTCTCGATTGTATCAGACATCCTTACTAACCAAACCTAGGTATGGGAAGCTTGCCCTTTCAATCCTACGGGTCTTCATTGAGCTCTCTGAGCCAAGCTGGAACCCGGAATTCTCTTACTAACTTCCATTGTCCTCCGCCCCAGTCCGGATATGGCTTGATGTCAAGAACTGGGGACCCATCACAAGCGTCAAGACCCCGTACCCAGAGGACATTATCCTCATGCCTCAAGAGCTCAACAAGGGTCAATCCAATGGAATTCGGATGTTTCGGCGACCTTGCGGCAAGCACTCCTTCAGCAGCCCACTCTGATCTGTCGAGAGATACTTCATGCATGTAGTAGATGATGTAGATGTGCGACCACTCTTCAATTCCTACCAGTGAGGGTGCTAGTTCACTGTCAATTATAATTCGGACCACATGTGATGGTTCTCGCTCATCCTCAGCTGCAGATTCTCGCATCACATAACCTATGGGGAACATCTGAATGCTTTTTGAGTCGGACATTCTTGCCACATGAATAACATGTACTTCAACTGTGATAAGCAATATATTCAGGGCAATCTGCAGTCCCACTATCTTATTCTGCTTCAAGCATCATTTGGCGTCTACCTAGGAGAAATGAACTGATTATAGTCATAATCGTCGCGGCTAGGAACCACATTAGCGAGAAAGCTGTGGGTGGTGCAAGGAAAAATACAACCAAGAAAACAAAGCCGGGGACCACAAGCATTGGTAGTGATTGAATGGGGATGAGAAGACTAGCATTGCCGGTCTTGAAAGCATCCTGTATTGATCCCACAGCAAAGATGTTCGATAGAATAAGAATAATGCATGAAATTGCGAAGAGCCCCAATTCCACGAGTATGAAACTCCCATCAAAGACATGAACAATGGTGGCAAGCATCGGGGCGATCCAATATCCTGAGATGGCCAGAAGAATTCCAGAAATCAGTGCCAGTGATATTGCGCGTAGCTGATGACGCGCCTGCTTCACTATGTATAGAGCCATCATTGCTGCCATCAAGAGACCTGTGAATAGTCCTAGCCGAAGCAAGAAACTAGTTTCAAGAAAGTCGTAGGCTGGAATTGAGATTTCTAGTTCACTAAGGGAGAAGAGCGCTGTTGCCAACATCAGCAGCGCAATACCGAGGACCTCTTGCTTTCTGAGTGATTCACCAACAAGTTTGATGGAGCCGATAGCTAGCACAATCAGTCCAAATGCATGCAATCCAGGTACCAAGGCAGGACCAATGTAGACCTGTGCAAGCAGCATCAGAGCAGACCCCAGAACGTATTGAAGAAGGAGTCCTGCTAGCCAGAGTCGTTTTCTGACGAGGTTTCGGAAGAACTTCTTCTCTCTCTCCTCTGGAGGAAGGTCATTTACAGCCTTCTTCTGGAGGACGCTCCCGAGATTGTTGTTGATTCCTGCGGTTATCGCTAGGAATACACCCGTCCAGTACGACATCAGTCTACCCTAGCCACTCGTTTTGAGGGGTCTACTGGTGCACTGGTTAACGTCCTGAAATACTTGGTTCTTTCAGATGGAGGAGATAAGACAAAATGCGACCCTATTTCTTATCATGCTCTTGGCTGTTGTCAGAAGACCTTCTCGGTTTGTCAGGGATTCCTAACATCTTACGCCATGCCCTTTTTCCAGGCTCATCAAGGTCCTCTGTGATTGCCTGTATAATGGCAACGACCTTGTGTGCTGTTTCATGCTCCTCTTCTTCACTATTCAACGAAATCAAGTAGATTATCTACCAAACTGCTTAAGGGATTTCTTGATTATCCTTTTGAGCACGTTTTTGTCCACATCTGCAAGCTTATTGATGTAGAGGCAGGATTTCCCGATTTTGTGTTTCCCCAACTTATCTAGTAGATCATTGTATTCTTCGAAGCCTGACATGATGTAGACCGTCAGACTTCTTTTTCTGGGAGAGAATCCTGTCAAGGGCATATCGCCTTCACGACCGCTTTCGTATTTGTAATGGTATGACCCAAATCCAATAATAGACGGCCCCCACATCGTGGGCTCTTCATCAGTGATCTCCTTCATTATCTTGAGAAGCTCAAAGCCATCCTCTCTTCTCTGAGGATGCTCCACGGCCTTCAGGAAGTCCTCAACGCTTGCATCTGTAGGCCTTGTTTTCGGTTCGCTCATAATTATAGTTAAGTCGTGGACAGATAAAATGGTTTCTCTAGCTGCGCAAAGAGGCGATTACCTCTGAAGTGCCGCGGATACTGGTAAATCGATTTGCAGGACTGCACCTTCATAGTGTTGAATTCTAGCCCCAGCACGTTCAGCAATTTTCAGAATTGCGGTATTGTTTGACAGGACATGTGCCCTCAGATGTTGAATTCCCTTTTCATCAGCGAGCTGAGCAAGTGCCTGTAGAAGCGCAGTTCCAAGACCTTTGTTCTGATATTCATCAATCACTGTGACTGCTGCCTCTGCAATTTCAGGCTCACCTTCACACCGAACGTATCGAGCAATCCCGATCCCAACCATGGGCTCTTGACTGGTGTCAAATGCACAGATAGCCAAATGGTGCTCGTGATCAATCTTCTTGAGCTCCTTTAGTTGGTTATCCGGAAGCCTGCCTAAGCTTGTCATGAATCGCAGATAGAAGGAGCTATCTGAAATCTTCTTCAAGCCCTCTCGAACATCATCAATGTCCTCTGGCTCATACATCCTGATCAGGATTGGAGTCCCATCTCTTAGTTGTGTTTCATGACGGAATTCAGATTTCAAGACTATCTCAATCGAGTTCATTCATCGCTCTGCTATATAACTATCACACTAGGCGACATAGTCAGATTGACGACTACAGACTAAATGTGAAAATATGTTACTACTCTTGAAACGTCACGCCAAGTCCCGGGCCACTGGGGAATTGGATAAGTCCATCATCTTCCACTAGTCCCCGAACAGGGTCATCCGCCAGCTCTTTCGTGCCAATCTCATGGGGATGATTGAAGTTTGAGCCTGAAAGCACAAGATGGACTCCGGCGGATACTCCTATTTGAGTTTCCCACGGACTGATCACGACACATTCAATGCCGTATTCCTCTGCCAATGATGCGATTCTCTTTGCCTTGTATATTCCACCGTGTTTGATGAGTTTGAGTCCAAAGAAATCTACTGCCTTATGTCGAATCAATGACCTTGCATCATCAAGTGTATAGAGTGATTCATCAGCCATTATAGGAGTGCTAGTCTGTCTTCTAAGTTGACTGAGCCCTTCATGATCATCTGCAGATACTGGTTGCTCGAGATATTCGAGTTCCAGATTCGCGGTCTTTTGCAGCACCTGCGATGCGGTCTTCACTGAATATCCTGTATTGGCATCAGCGCGTATTCTAACTGAGTCCCCTACTGCATCTCTCACTCGCTTCAGAGTTTCAATGTCTTGGTCAGGCTCGAGTCCCACCTTGACTTTGATAGCTTTTGCTCCCTGCTCTGCACTCTGCAGAGCCTTCTTTGCAATCTCATTCGGAGTTCCTATCCCTAACACCTTAGCTAGCTCGACGCTCTCACGGGATAGACCACCAAGCACCTCGTAGAGAGGAACATCTCGTAGCTTTCCCGCTAGGTCGTGGAGTGCAATGTCAACTCCTGCCCTTGCTGTGCCTCCGGCCAGGGGAAAACCATCCAGCTCCTTATCGAGAAGGTCAAAATCAAACGGATTCTTTCCAATCAAACTTG
>JAEOTX010000220.1 GCA_016839605.1 Candidatus Thorarchaeota archaeon
CTCTGGCAATGTCTTCAGAATCTTCATTGAGCGCTGGCTCTCCAAAGAACTGGACAATGAGTTGAGCTACTACTGAAATTACTGACTCAATTGTGAATGAGTCTACAGCTTCGAGAACTGTCAATCCTAGCTTCACTACCGACATGATGCGAGCAAGGACTTCTTCTCCATCAGCATCAGTCAAGAGGTCCAAAGATCCCACAAGGAGTTCTTCTGCCACATCAACTGCAAAGGCTTCGAAGTCGAGGGTACTGATGAAATTGATTGTAGCCCGCGAAAATGCAGTCATTCTGGGTAGCAAAGTATCAGCCGTCGATTGGCTTAGACCAAAAGTGGCAACGAGTGTTTTATTGAATAATGAGGTCAATACATTGCCCACAAAGAATGAGAGCAATGAATCGAATACTCCCTTCCCTCCATCTACCACCTCAGTCAACATATCTGCTAGACCATTGTCTACTCCCAGAAGATCCACAATGAAATCGGTTATCTCTCCTGGGAAGAGTTCTGGTAAGAGAGATATGACAGCCTCTGTCACAGTACCTATGACCTCGGATGCACTGCCTCTAAGACTGAGGAGACATTTCAGAAGAACTTCGATGTAGACCTTGTATTCCTCAATGAAGGGGAACTCATTGGCAAGAGTCTGAATAATGGACTTCATTGGAGATGCGCTGTCATAGTTGGAAACAATACCAATGAAGGGACGAATGATCTCGAAAATGGTACGGATGGTTTCCATTGTCTCACTGTCAATCGCAATGTCCACACTATCAGAATCAGACAGCAACTTGAGGAGGACATTGACAATCTCACCTATCGGCCCTCTAAGTCCAGAAAACAATGGGATCTGTCCAAGTGAGAAGTCGTCTGCGGCAAACTCTGCGACTGAACCAAGTTTGACTACGGGAGAGAAGTCTTCAGGAACCTCATCTTCTGGTATCTCGACTAGGGTCCCGTCGTCGAGTTGTTTGTACACAGCTGGTTCAATTGTGGGCGCGTGTTCGTCCCACATTTCCTGGGTTCTTCTTTCAAGAGCAATTTGATCAATCTGGCCAACTATATCGACTGGTTCCAATGTGCGTGAAAACATCTCATTGAAATTGTCAGCAAAGAGCGTGATAGCAATACGTCTCAAATCCTTAGCAGCATTCCTGTAATCTCTTCCACCAGCTGAACGACTCTCAATAGCATCAGTTATTGACCAGATGTCGTGGACTGCAAGAAGTAGAGCATCAGTCTGTTCAGCTTGACTATGGATGATGTCTGGACTACCATCAACAATGTAACTATCCATCGAGAGGGTATTACCCATACCTACAATGTGTTGTGTAGCCTGATGTTGCTCAAGCAATCTGTAGAATTGCTGCCAAGTGATTGACACATCTGGAAAGGCGACATGAGTCAGATTTGACTGGAATGCATAGACTGCCACCCATGATTCATCCATCAATCTATGTTGAAGACTTGTTAGTGAATCAATAGGTACCATGACGATTGATTCCAGCCTAAACGAGACAATCTCCTCAACGATGTCAACAATGGTTTTCATTATTTCATCATCGTCGTCATAGTAGATGTATATGGAATCAAGACAATAACGCTTTGATGGATTTCGAGTGGTTACCTCAGACTCCACCATTGCCTGACCAGCCCATACCGCCTGAGGAATGAACCCAATCATAAATAGAGTAATCAGAAACACAGAAAAAACTTGGACCCGGATATGTCTCCCACGCATTTTAGACACTCCAATTTGCTTGAATGAGAATCGGAAGAGATGTATGAATAACCAACATGAATTACTGAAGATTTCACCTCTCCCGAGTGACCTCTCCTTCACATGCTAACGATTTGCAGGGAGAACATCTCATGTTATAATAGTTGCCAATGACAGAGTCTTGGAGATTTGATTTCCAATATGTGCCAGGTGTCAATAAGGAACTCCCAGAAATCGAGTAATAGTAATGAATGGAAAAGTTTGCATAGGAAGTCGCTGGGAAAGACATCCGGAAGCTCGGAGTCTTGAGAGTCTATCCAGGGAACGCACTAAGATTCAGAAACAAAACAATGATGGCAGCCAAAACAACAAAACCAATCAGGTATCGCTTTCTACCAAGATGCTTCAAACCGTCTTGCATTCGCTTCATTCCCCGCCAACGGGGTGATGATGAATAGAGACCTTCCATGTATTCCTCAAGCTTGCCTTCTCTACGATATCGAGCTATTGTGCTTATTTCAGGCTTCGTAGAGATGAAGAATAGAGTAACAATCAAGATAGAGTATGTGAGGTGGATTAAATCAAACGTTCTTAGCCAGAGCCAGGGAGGCATAAACAGGAGCCAGCCGACATATCCAATCATCATATTCCCAACAACAAATAAGCCGAAAAGAATCCCGATAATCGGAAGTAGAATTGCGGCCATCCAGTCAACGACAATCAGACTCCCAAAGATGACTGAGAATCCACGGCCTCCCTTAAATCCAAAGTAGAGAGGGTAATTATGGCCGATTAACGCAGCTACTGAAATAACTAGATAGTATGGTTCTGTGGGAAAAAGGAAGAATCGAAATATGGCCATTGGTAAAGCGGCCTTTAGCATATCCATTATCCCAATAGCAATGCCTCCCTTAGCTCCAAGAATCATTGAGGCTGCATTCGCCCCAAATATCTCCACTCTTGCACTCTCATCCGCCCCTTCAACAGGAATCTCGAGTTCTGATATCTTCCTGTCAGCTCCCACAACTCTGAGTCCTATTCTAGCAAAAGAGATTGATCCCAGTAGATAGCCAATCAATACGCTAATTATTAAAACCAAGGGTTCCATATCTTTCAGTCCTCCATTATCTGCACTTCACCAGTATATCCATCCACAGCAACGAGGGTGTTATCTGTCAAATCCATCGCACCTGAAACTGAAACGACTGCAGGAATTCTATATTCCCTTGCCACAATAGAACAATGGGATAGAATTCCTCCAGATTCCGAAATAACTGCTGCCGCCTTGGAAAAGAGGGGCGTCCAGCTTACATCCGAATACGGTATCACCAATACATCCCCTACCTTAATCTTGTCAAAATCACTTGGGCCATCCACAACCCGAGCCGGTCCTATATAATGTCCTCGAGAAGTAGCTACTCCCCGAAGGTCGCGAAGTACTCTTCCCTTGAATAATACAGTTTCGGGCAATTCAGTGTATATCACTTCTGGCAGCGAAATCTCTTGAAAACGTTGAATTTCCTTTTGGCGTTCAATAATCTTTTTACGCAAGTATTCAGCATTTGACGGATTATCTAGCAGTAATTTGACCTCGTCATATGTCAGAAAGAAGATTTCCTCCCTATTCTCTAGAAGCCCATTTTGAATCAGTAAACTCTCCATTCTTTTAAAAAATCTTCTAAAAAGACCATAGCCAAAAGTATAGAGGAAGTTCACTGATTCACGGTACTCTCGGTATCTATTTGCTAGGCTGTAGATTCTTCTTAGCATCCCACTCTTATTTAACGCAGCAGCTAGCTTGGTTTGGTCTTTGCTCTGTTCCAATGCTGTTTTCTGAGGATGATGATTTGTAATCATTCGAATAATTAGCGTTGGGTCTTCTCTCCATGTTGGTTTAGAGAAGTCATTTCCGCTGTCACTGAGGTGTCCAAACCGTTGGATGAATCCCCTAAGCTTTTTTCCAAAATCATCTATCTCCTCAGTCCTTAGGGCCTGTTTCCAAGTCATTCCCTTGAGCAAGTCTTGCCTCGCTGAATCAAGTGAGAGATATTCAGTCCTCAGAAAATCTAGTTGCTGCTTTGGATCAATGGGGCGGAGGCGCGTGTCGGCCTCCATGTATGTGATTCTATCAAATGCAATTCTTCTTTTTTCGAGTTGAGAACGCAATATCATATTGTACAAACTATTCAGCAATTGGGAAACCACTACGAAGTACGAGGCGTTAGTGTTGAGCTCAAACAACGACTCAATGACTTGAAGGACTTCAGATTCATCTAGTGAGCTTGAATCCAAAGATGCAATTTCCTGATAGGCTTTCTTGTTATCTCGAAGGAATATCTCAATGTTCTTGGAGAAGAATAGCTTACGCAAAGCAACCACTATCATTCTTGGCAGATATTTCATCGTTCTTGGACCAGGCCTGAACGCAGGACGTCCATCTTGCGGAGACTCAATTCCAGCAAGAATCTCAAGTGCTTCACGGGGCATTCCAAGCATTTCAAAGATATCGCCAATTATACCCATGTTGAAATATGCACGGTAATAGAATGATTTCGCAAGTTTGTTTATGTCAATGGCCTCAGCGGAGCTTCCCAGTAGTTCAATGAAGAGACGCTTCCAAGAAGTATTTACAACTGGAATGTTCACAGACCAAACAAGTGGAAGTATAATACCAGGCAGAAACTCCCGTGAGATTCGGTTAGAATAGATGTTCGTGTTCCTGAGGGTTGTTATCTCTCTCATTTGGAGCCAAACGATTTGCTGGCCATCATATGCCCATTCAAGATCGATTGGAGAACCGACCACTGCAGCGATCTTCTTTGCAATCTCTACAACACTAAGAATAGTATATTCCCGAGGTTCTCTCCCAGAAGGATGCTCTATCCAGTTGCCCCATTTATACACCCATCTCTCCGGTGTCACACCCGCTTGGACTAATGCATCACCATATCCGTCCACAGTTTCTACAATTACTTCGTCAAGTCCTGTGATTGGATTCCTAGTAAAGACAACTCCTGAGTATTCAGGCTTGACCATTTCTTGAATAAGGACTCCCATCTTAAGATGAGGATCAGTATGTCCGAGACCAGATCTGTAGGCTGTAGCGCTATCACCCTGTGCTGAATTCCAAGTACTCTCCACAGCTTCTACTACATCCTCAAGTCCTTTGACATTCAATTGTGTTTCAAATTGCCCAGCAAATGAGAACAAAGATGAATCTTCAACATTTGCTGATGAGCGTACAGAATATTCCTTATTCTCATCGAGAATGCCGCTCAGGAGCCTAGAGATGCTAAGCAATCCCCTTTCCTTATCAGTCGAATATTCGTCGAATGACTCGAATGGGATAACAAGGGTTTCAGGAACATCATATCCCATCTTCAATAAGATAGAAAGATTGTGTGCTTTTGCTCCAGCATTAGTATGTTTTGTGATTTGTGACAAGGGAATGATGGAGATTGTCTGTGACAACTCAGCACGCTCCTATTCGTGCCGCAGTGCATCAACGGGTTCCATTCTCGCAGCCCTCCAGGCGGGGTATAATCCAAAGATCACGCTGATCATGACTCCGAAGATTAGAGAATTTAGGAAGAGAGAAATCTCAAAAACTGGTCTGATTGAGATCTCCCCTAGAACTGTATTGTAAGTCCCCGTTGTGAAATTCTCAAGGAGGCCTAGCTGGTCAATAGACAATGCTAATGTTGATCCAGTCACTATCCCAAGGACAGAACCTATTAGACCAATCAATAATGCTTCATTGAGAAAAACACCTAGTACTGTCCGGTTATGCATGCCTAGCGCCTTGAGAATGCCTATCTCCCTTGTTCGCTCCATAAGTGAGGTGAGCATTATGTTCATTATCCCAACGCCCGCTACTATGAGAGAGATGGCTGTGATTGCAGAAACAAACAGCTCGATAGTTGTAATGATAGAGGATATGGCTTCAAGGACAGATTTGGGAGTGATAACCTGAATCTGGTTTCCAAAAGATTCCTCTATTTCATTTGATGTGTCCTCTATGACTTCCTCATCACTACTCGTTAGCTGAACAATTATGGTGCCCACTTCATCAGTTTCAAAGAAATCCTCAGCCGTATCTATAGGAATGTATAACCCTATGTCTATTGGGCCCCCTATATTTGTCCCTCCTATCTCACCTAGAATGGCATCGATTCTTCCAGTGTATGTTCTATTCTCAATCTCGAAACCAGAACGAGTTGTGTAGGTTATATTTATCTCATCTCCTATGGAGGTCAATACACTTCCGTTCTTCCATGGATCATTTACGCGGGCACCAATTATCACTGATTTGTTATCTGGGGCGTCAGGAATCGAACCAGAATCTGCAAGAAATGTATTTGAGAAAATCATTGAATATGTTTCAAAATCCACTCCAACTACTCCGAGTATGTATTCTTGATCCCCAATATGGATTGCACACGTCCTCTGAAGCAATGCTGCTGATTGATTGACATTCTCAATACCGTTGATTATATCAGTATCATTGACATATAGCTGGAGATCTGACTCCGTATCCACAAAGCTGATACTCTCGGTCGTCACGATGAGTGTATCTGAGCTAAAGCCTTGCTCAAATTGCGTACTGACAAGATTTTGGAAACCTGAACTCAAGGAAACTATGGAGATTATAGCAGCAATCCCAATGGTGACTCCTAGAATGGCCAGACCCTTTCTCACTTTCCTCCGTTTAATTGCACTAATTGCATATGAGAATGCATCACGAATCAGCAATTAATTACAAGCCTCCTTCTTGATCTGGCCATCCAGCAGCTCGAGGACGCGAGTTGCATATTTTGCCATTGTACGGTCATGTGTCACCATCACGATAGTCATTCCGTGCTTTGTGTTCAGGTCTTTTACAAGTGTCATCAACTCCTTCGCAGTTTTTGAGTCGATGTTCCCCGTTGGTTCATCCATTAGTAGGAATTGAGGCTTTGAAGCCAAGGCTCGTGCAATGGCAACTCGTTGCCTCTCTCCCCCAGATAGTTCTGAGGGCTTGTGTGTCATTCGGTCCTTTAGTCCAACCATTTCTAAAAGATCTTCAGCAATTTCTCTTCGTTTTGACCTTGGGAAGTTTGCAATCGAGAGAGGTAGTTCGACATTCTCGCGAGCAGTAAGTCGAGACACCAGGTTGAAGAACTGAAAAACAATTCCAATCCTTCTTCTAAGCAATGCCAATTCAGAATCATTAAGGACTGAGACATCAGAGTTTCCAATCCTAACTGAACCCGCGCTCGGAGTATCAAGAGCTCCGAGTAGGTTGAGCAGCGTCGATTTCCCGCTCCCAGATGGTCCAAGAATTGCCACAAAATCCCCCTCTGCGACCTCGAGATTTACTCCGCGCAATGCATGAACTGGTATATTGCCCAACATGTAGTTCTTTTCCAAGTTCTCTGTCTGCAAGACCGTAACCAATATTCTCTCTCCCACGTCTGGATGATGAAACCCAGTTTTTTACAGGGAAACTGAAAAGAATAGATTTCAGAACGAATCATTTCTCCTACTAATTTAAGCCTTCTCAAACCATCGATTATCAATCGATGTCCCGCTTGTGATATTCATGAAGCGCAGATGATTGCTCAGACTTATTCTCTAAGAGAGAAAAAAGGTTCATAGAAGAGCAGCCTGTCCAGGTAGGATCTATTCAGGAAGCTCTTCTATGACTGATTTCATTATGTTTCTGTATCTATTGAATGCCTTACGACCTGCATCAGTCAGACTCAGGGTC
>JAEOTX010000221.1 GCA_016839605.1 Candidatus Thorarchaeota archaeon
AGATGCTCATACAGGTCTCAGTCCTTGTGACCCCAGGAGCCTCATGAATATCATCCACTAGGCGTCTAAAACCAGAACGAGCTTGCAGCTCAGCAATTGCGATGACATCATACGGTCCAGTGACCATGTAGGCCTTCTGGACATGTTCAATCTTCTCAGCAGCGGCACATACATCCGCTGAGGTTCCAGGCTTTACTTGAATAAGTATAATGACTGTGACCATGGCAGTACCTTCCTTGGTTACGAACTGTTCTTTCTTATTGATTCAACCCACAAAAAGATAGCTCTCTAGCGCCCTACTGGAATTGAGAAGATTTATATGTAACTATGTATTACGTAATACGTAATTAATATACGCGATACGCGGTGAACAAGGTGATGATGAATGAGCGGGACTGAAGGCATTCGGACCATTGCGGACGAGATTCTGAGAGGGTCAATTCTGAGTATAGCTGAGCCCATAGTCTATCCAGGGCTGGCAATCGTTCCAATCATTAGGAGCAATGGTTACGATACAGATATCGCGCGTGCGACCCGATCTACACGCAAAGCCATCATCATGGGACTTCCTCAGAACTCATGCGGGGTAATCGTCCTCAACTCAGAAGGAGATGTTGTGGCGTTCAAACTTCATCGCGGAATTAGAGCATTCTGGGCGCGACTCGGATTCATTCAGAAGCTAGTGGTAGATCTCTACGAAAAGGAGAGCGAGCCAATTGGCAAGGCAAAGGCTCTGGCGAAGGCGGTTGTTTTCCTAGCGCGGTTGAGAAACGCAGGCCCAGAGGGCATTATGAGCAATTCAAAATTCGACTATTTTGCTATCGGATTCACAGACATTCCCACACAACAGGAAGCATTTTCGAACTCTTTGGGGTCCACAGCCCACATTCTATACAGCACCGCAGGCTGGTAGAAATAGTAGCCATAAACAGGTTAACTCTCGATGCTCACGAGGTGTTTGATACGTTCACAAACCTCCGATATCCAACTCCCCAGCAAGGACTCATCTGGCTTAGAAGGAAGCAGAAGATTCGACCTTGGGAGATTGCTAAGGAGCTGAACGTGTCACGGCCCTTTGTGAGCAAAGCTCAGAGAATTGCTGAAGCGCGAATCGATAAACTCCTTCGCCACGCAGCATCAATAAACCGAATCAAGGTCAAGCACATCAACACCCGTTATGGTATTGCTGTAGGCTACTGCCCAGCATACAACACCGACACATACATTCTCTATTCGCCCAAGATTGGCATCCAGACTTGGTTTGCTCATCAGGGTGACTGTGGAAACTGCGACCAACTCAATCAATGCAAACACACCCTAGAACAGCTCGCTGAGGAATGGGAAGTTCCTATTCCAGACGATCGACCTCCAACTGACCTGTCAATATACCTGTTCGACGTGATAATGAGGCGGCTGAAATGGGTCGAGGATCCAATGGGAGCATAGGAACAGACACTGGTGCGTGTCCAATTCCACCGCTTCCGGATAGAAGAGACCGCTATCCGTGGAGTCTAAGGACAGTCACTATGAGTGTCGGCTTCTCAGTGGTTATTCTCTCGAACCTCCTTTTAATCACTGTACCTCCTTTAATCATACCTCTGGCTTTGCCAATTACTCAGGCGCCGCCAGGCACAAACTTATTCCTGGCGAAGACTGACATTATTGGCAACTTGGAGTGGAGTCACTCTTTTGGCGGTCTGGACAGAGACGTGGGCTACACAGTGACAGAGTGTTACGAGGGAGGATTTGCCATTGCTGGTGAAACACTCAGTTTTGGAAATGGAGGTACAGATGTCATCCTAGTCAAGACAGACATCCTTGGGAAGGAGATGTGGATGAACACTTTTGGCGGCCCCGAGGATGACAGGGGTTCTTCCATTGTCAGGTGCGGTGACGGGGGCTATGCCATCAGTGCTACAACACATAGCTTCGGTGTCGGGTCTTCAGACATGTGGCTTATTCGTACTGATAGGTATGGACAACTCATGTGGAGTCAGACATATGGTGGACGCTATAGTGATGCAGCCAACAGCGTCATGCTTTGTCGTGATGGAGGTTTCCTGCTCGTAGGAAAGACTCAGATGACAGAATATGATCCTGGCACTCTCTTCCTGGTACGATTAGATTCGAATGGCAACCAAATCTGGAATGAGTCCTATGTCGGTAGTAGTTACTACGGAGAAGGCTGGTCAGCTGTTGAGTGTTCAGATGGCGGATTTGGGGTCATTGGAAGCATGCACACATCGAGGCACTCCGACTTAGATGACATTTGGTTCCTACGATTTGATTCCGATGGACGGATTCAGTGGACACATAAACATGGAGGACAAGGGATATCTATAGCACTTGGTGGATACTCGGTCATTGAATGTGATGACATGGGTTTCACTCTAGCAGGAAAGTTTGGCGATCAAAGTAGTCAAACTGACATCTGGCTTTGTCGCACTGATGCTAGCGGAGTTGTCCTTTGGGGTTTGAATTACCAAGGAATTCACAGCGGCTCTGGTTTCCTTTTAGGAGACTGTAGTGATGGGGGTTATGTGATCACAGGTGCTGTTGAAACCCCTGCTGCATCAGTAATTGTAGAGCTAGCCAGCAATTCTATATTCAACAATGGACTCATTGATAGCCGACGTACTTGGGCATTGCCTGCGATTGTTAATTGGGAGTATAAGGCCTGATTCAAGTAAATGAAGAAGTCAGGAGTGAAGGTTTTGAGAAAAAGAATAAGTGGAGGGATTCTGGTCATAGCTCTGTTCTTGCTTGCTATACCAGTTTCCAACCTTGCACATGTGGACACTGGGAACTATATGTCGAGTCTTGAATATGATGATTCTTGGATTGAGATGAGCCCCGTCATTGCACCCCCAGGGAGGGGTGATGCGCCTCTTGTCTATGACAGCGAATCGGATGTGGTGATTCTTTTCGGCGGTCTCCTTGGACCGGGTCGTGGTAAGCTGAATGACACTTGGGCATATTCCTATGAAAGCAACACCTGGTACAATATGTCACCTTCAATAGCTCCAGATGGGAGAGGGGCGTATATGTTTGCTTATGACTCAGAGTCCCATCGAGCAATACTGTTCAGTGGCCTTATCCGAAAGGATGATCCGCCAACAGGACATGTCTGTTACAATGAAACCTGGGCCTACGACTACAACAGCAACACATGGACTGACTTGAAGCCCACTACCATGCCGACCCCGCGAGTCTATCCCGCAATGGGATATGATGAAGAGTCAGACAGAATCATTCTCTTCGGAGGTATTTTGGAAGGTACTACTGTAGCCGCGGACACTTGGGCGTACGACTACAACACAAATACTTGGGAGAACATGAATCCTGCAACTCGCCCATCAGCACGTTTTGCCGCTGCTATGGCGTATAATTCGGCAGTAGACAAGATGATTCTAACTGGGGGAACATCAGATGGTGTAACTGGTTATACGGATACGTGGAGCTACGATTACGACACAAATACATGGACTAATCTCAATCCGAGTGAACCTCCTCCAGATTCGGCGATGTATATGACATATGATGCAGAAGATGACATCTGCATATTCTTCGGCGAAGCAGGGAGTGATGAAACTAAAATCTACAACTATACTTCTAACTCTTGGAGAAGCCTTCATCACACGACACACCCCCCAACACGTGAACGATGCGTTCTTGCCTATGATGAAGACTCCGATAGGACTATTCTCTTTGGCGGCGTGATTAGGATGTTTGATACTCTCTTAAACGATACATGGGCATATGACTATCAGCCTCCTCCACCAACTACAACAACATCACCTACAACAACCACGGAGCCACCTCCTCCACCTATCGATCCTATTTGGCTGGCTGTTGGAGGAGGCGTTGTGTTGCTGGTTATCGTTGCAGTCATATTTGCAAGAAAGCAGTGACAAATCAGTTATGGAGAGAGGGGGAAAGCCTCTCTCACTTCTTTTTCTCGTGTAGCTGACTAGTGAACACACTAAACATTCAGTCATGCCTGGGGATGATTCCGAGGTAGTATGGAATCGTGAAGAACGACACGTAGCACATGGCGACCTCGACAATGATGTCCCAAGCAAAGACCAGGAGTTCGAGCCCTGGAACCGCCTGAGCATATCCCAGGCCAACAGCGACCTCAATCCATCTTACGTTCGCGATGTATTGTGCAATGCTCCATATTGTCGAGAAAATCAAGGTAGCGATGAACATGAGTAATGCTCTCTTCTTGCCTGCCTCATCACCCAGTCTGAAGTACCAGTATAGGTTGAAGGCCAGAAGCAACATGAAGAATAGGACCGAGGGCCATGCAAAGACCTCTCTCCTTGATAGGACCACACCGCCCACATCTCTAGTTGGCAACCCAGTCAAGAGGGTCCGCGTCACAAAAAAGCCGAGGAGTAATATCGCCGCGGGAACGGCATACTTCCGCGTCTCCTTGTTCGGTATGAAGTCGCCTGCCGTGATGCCTACTAATGCAACAACAGAGCCCTCGGAAGCCCCTCGGAGAATGGATGCAGGAAGCCAGTGCAGGCCACTCCCAAAGATGACTGCATCCTCGATGTACCTGATACCTAGAACTGTGATCAGTATCTCGAAACAACTCCAAATCACAACGCCTGCCAGGAAGACAACAAGATAGTCTCGCTTCTTGGTCCGTTGCCAGAAGACTAGACAGAGTATTAGCCCTGTCATCGCCAGGATGAACTTCATGCCATAGTCTTGACCAAACAGACCGTTTCTTATCAGATAGATATCGAGCTGCATCGTAACCAGTCGAGGCCTCGTTATGGGCAATATAAAGAATATCGCCGCGATATGGAGACAACATATATATACGAGTATAGGGTATACTTTATACACGATACGCGATACGTAAAACAAGTGTCGTAAATGGGTGATTGTCATGGAAAGAAGTATAGAATCCGAAAGAACCAGAATTGGTTTCGAGCGATTGGAGATTGGCCCAGAGGCGTCTTCAGAGGCGGAACAGGACTATGGAGCTGATCCTCAGACCCTAGGAGCTGCTCGCATCTATGCCAAACCTCTTGGTGGTATAGCGGCTATGTTGGGTCTTCTAGCATTGCCGGCTCTAACTCTACCTGGCTTGACGATCTTTGTCCTGATTGGAGAGATCTATCTTATTGATTGGACCTATTCCAAGTTCTCTGATGCTCGATTTGGAGGTACAAAGCTAGCCGACACCAAAGCTCTGCAGCAGGACGCCAGTCCCGAGGACGAGATTGACAAGATTGCAGCACGGACCGGACCAAAGGACCAGTTCATAAGGTAGATGGAAACAAGGCAGCAATCAAACGTAAGTCAGATACGCGATACGGAACTTTATATAGCTCGTATCGATACCAATGCATGGGTTGATGAGATTGGCAAAGAAGAAAACCGAAGAGAAACCAACCATAGCACGCCCTGGCCTACGTGAGAAATTGCTGAGCAAATTGGCTGCGGAAAGTTTTGGAGAGGAAGAGAGGGACGTTCCCGTTGTGGCACGGATGAACAAAAAGGTCGTCATGACTCTCGATTCTCTTGTTGCCCTTGGCATATTCAAGAGTCGATCCGAGGCAGCTGCTGCCTTGGTGGAAGCAGCTATCTCCTCCAGGGAAGATCTCTTCAATGAGATTAGAGAACAGGCAACCAGTCTTGGTCGCACGCGAGACGAAGCAATGAAAGAGGCTCAGGATGCCGTCCTAGAGAGGCTTGCGTAAGTCAATCCATAATGTGGCACTGCAGTTGATGCGGATCTTATAGCCTAACTTGTTTTCTGTGCCACAAGCTGAGTATTTGACTACATGTCGGAAAACGAGGGGGTTTGGTTGATTCTACATGTAAGTGGGTGCGAAGAACCTATTCATTGAGGGGCAGAGTGATACGGAATGAGGCCCCTGTTTCAGTGCTGTCGAGATTAATAGTTCCCCCGCAAGCAGTTATGATCTGTTTAGTTAGATATAAGCCGAGGCCACTCTCACCGTCCGGATCACTTCTGATGAACAGAGACTTGCGCTTGTCTTCAGGAATACCAGGCCCGTTATCAGAAACGACTATCATGAGATTCTTCTTCTCGACCAGCACGCGAATGTTGACTTCTGCGTTGCTTCCAGCATGTTTTGCTGCATTACGCAGTAGATTATCCATTGCAATGGGCATCAGCGATCCTGCAGGACTCCTAAAATGCACTGCGCCGGATTCCACATGTACTTGAACTTTAAGCCCCATACTGATTCGTTCTGCTTGATTGGCGACTTCCTTGAGCATCGGGATAATTTCAACGCTGGATGGGGTTACATCACTCTTGAATGTCTTGATTAGATTGGTCATTCGTAGGGCAGCAGCCTGCGCAGATTCTAACATTTCTGTAGCCTTTGCTTCATCGGATTTGAGTAATAGGAGGGAGCTTTCAACATAACCCAGCACAGCTTGAAGGTCATTGCCTATATCGTGACTCAATAGTGAAGCATAGAGATCTATGATTCGTCTTTGTTGTTCTCTCTCTTCAGCAGTCCTTCTTCGCATTGTCACATCTGAAACCACGACAATATGGCCGCTAATTCGGCCATCTCTTTCTCGATTGCTCACGAATGACACGGCGAGGTAGGTCTTTGACCCATCATCTTGCTCCAGCGTCACATCAATATCCACTGGAACATCTGGACGGTCGCCATTCTCTTTCAAGACTAATTGAACATCAGCTAGGAGTAAATCCGATATCATAGCGTTCTGTATCTGACTGCCATCTAGGTTCAGAATCTGGGATAGACCATGATTGTGAAGGGTCACTTTGCCATCTGCATCAAGAACTGCTACTCCAACAGGCATGGCGGCAACCACAGAATGGAATCTGCGTTCTCGGGCACTGATGTCAGATATCCAGTTGTATATTCCAATAACTGAGATTATGACTCCTTCACCGAGAATCAGAACAAGGTTGTCTTGGGAGAGCTGTACAAACATTGTGAGCGCGTTTTCATTGAAAGGGCGGGTTAGGTCAACCAGATTGATCAGTCCAGCATGAACGGCCATGACGATGATTATACCCCAGCCTACCTGAAGAGGGATTCTCGCTGAGCGTTTCTTTATCGATCTTTGAAAAACCAGAATGAGCACGAAGATAACACCCGATATTGCAAAATCAATGATAGCATCATTGAAATCAAAATTGCCAAAACGAGGCTCGTAAAGGGCGAAGTAGAGCATGCTCTGAATAATGACGATTATTAGAATTACTAGAGGGACTATAGCCTGTTTAACCACACGTCCCCAGCTAATGCTATCGCCAAGGCCCATAGAGTCTCTCAATCCCTTAGATACTAGGATGTAGCCCTTCCAAGTAAGTTTTTTGCCGGGCATAGCCCGGACGGTCAGAGCCATATATGAGTCTGCAGATACAAATTAACTCTGGCGTAGGGAGATGATTCTCATTTCCGAAGAGAAACTGAAACTTAATCGAGAATACATTGGAAAGCAGTACAATAGCGGCCCTCTACTTGTAGATGAGGATAGTATTCGCCGCTATGCACTAGCCACAAATGAAAAAAATTCACTCTACACCGACAAAGGACGCTCTGCAGAATTGATAGCGCCGCCAATTTACCCAGTTGTATTCATACCAATGCTTCTTGAACAGCTTGTGGAAGAGGGCGAAGCGATGGGTCTTGATATTCTGAGGGTAGTCCATGCTGAGCAAGAGATGAGTTGGAAGAGTGTCATCCGTCCTGGTGATGAGATTCATTCATCAGCTAAGATTGTCGCGATGAAGAAGCTAGGCGTGCATGAATTGCTAGAGTTGGAGATTCTCTGCATGCGTCAAGACGAGCTAGTAGTGGAGATGCAATATCGCTTGATGCTCCGAGGTAAGAAAGTGAGCGAGATGAAAAGAGAGACTGCAACAGCTCCGGAAAAGGGGAAGAAGATTGCTGAACAGACAGTATTTGTCACCGAGGACCAAGGTGTGAGATATGCAGAAGCTTCAGGAGACCACAATCCAATTCATACCAGCGATGAGGTTGCTAGGTTGGCAGGTCTTCCTAGATCCATACTCCAAGGCCTTTGCACAATGGCCATCGCATCACAGGCGATTGTGGATGAATTGCTCCAAGGAGACCCCTCTAGACTAAAGGCCATGAAGGTGCGTTTCTCAAAGCCCGTGTTTATGGCACAGGAATTAACCACAGATGTCTATGAAGCAGAATCCAATGAAAAGGAAAAACACTTCGTTCATTTCGAAACCTGGGACTCTAAAGGAGTCGTGGTCTTGACTCGTGGGATTGCAGAGTTTGTTTAGCTCAAGAATGTGTCTTGGCTTACTCGCACAGTGTATACTTCTCCAGTGGCACACTTGTCATCTCCTGAATATAGAGAACATGTGAC
The DNA here is from genome assembly GCA_016839605.1 of Candidatus Thorarchaeota archaeon. GTDB lineage: Archaea > Asgardarchaeota > Thorarchaeia > Thorarchaeales > Thorarchaeaceae > SMTZ1-83. The sequence goes on from JAEOTX010000221.1 coordinate 8,383, forward strand.
GGTCATTTTTGGTCCACTAATGTCTGTAACTCGTGCGCGGAGTGTTACAGGTCTATCAATCGGCGTGGGTCTGAGAAACCGAATAGATAGCCCCGATGTCACATACATGAAGTGATCTTCATCATTCCCTTCTGTCTTGTGGGCAGTGGCATTTGCCGTACCTGTTCCATGACAGTCAATGATTGTGGCAATGATGCCACCATTGAGAATGCCGGGAAATGCTGTATGATGGGCTTTTGGCTGCCATATTGCAACAGTCTCCTCATCATCCCAATAGCTCTTCAGCTGAAGGCCATGCTCATTGTTCTTTC
>JAEOTX010000035.1 GCA_016839605.1 Candidatus Thorarchaeota archaeon
GTATGATCCTTTCATCACCCTGAGATTCCATGTAGTGACAATATAGACAGTGTATCTCTTCTTGTATTCTCCAATTGTCCACAAGAACAATCCGAAGAAAATTGCTCCCATGCCAATCCACCAATCCAGCTCATCGTAAGGAACTACACGTGCTGCAACGGCTATGTTGAAGAGCATTCCAATAAAAAGAAAAACTGTGCCTAGGATGTATAGATATAGAAAGCCAGTTCGTGCTGGATGGAAAGTCGCCAGAAGCTTCTCGTGGTCTTCAGGCGCTGTCTGATGCTCTGTCATGGGGGTCACTCTCCGTGACCACACTGCACTCTTATCAAGTTGTCGTGAACTATCCGCCAGGAATCAGCGCACCTTTTTCTGGAACAACGCATTTTCCATCTGGAAACTTCTTCTGAAACAGATTACAGAATGACTTCGGTTTCCTAAAGAGCCAATGCATAGGAATTATTGTTGGGAGTGGGTGACTAAACTTACCAAGCTGTTCAACAGCAGATTTTGGAGAGGTGGCAACTATGCCGCTTATGGGAAGCGCGAGGAGGTCGAGCTCCTTGTCATGAAATCCATCTAATGTGATTGAATCTCCGATGTGCCCAAAGGAAAAGCCCTCTGACCTAACAATGACTCCATACACGATAATCCCCCTAAAGAAACCATGCTGCCCTTCCACGAACTCAAGAGTGAAATCATCAAAGCTTAGCTGTTCACCGAGCTTCGCTTCAACCGCCCTTTCTCGCCATTTGTGTAGCGCTTCAACTACTTGTCCATTGCCAACTAAAACGGCTTCAGGATTTCTTTCAAGAAAGGGACCTACTCCTCTCGTATGATCAAAGTGTTTGTGTGTGCAATAGACCACATCGCCATCTATGTTTCCAGATTCCTTATCAGCTGGATCAATAAGGAGCCTTTTTGTTCCAAGCTGAATGTGGAATCCTGACTGCCCAAGGAATCTGATTTCCGGCCAAACTGATATTCTAGACACCCCGCACCAAGAGTACTAGACTTCTAAATGCGCTCAACTTTATATTCGTTCGGGAGAATCATACCCCGAGTTTGAGACTATGAAGCCTTCAGACTCGCCCGGGGTGTACAAACGAGCATGCAGGATATCGTGGTAATTGCAGCCTTGATTAGAGAGATATCATTTGGAATACTACTCATTGGTCTATTCTACACATTTGGAATGTTCATGATTGGTAGGCTTGTTTCAGCCATCGGCGAGCATGGTACAGACCATGATGTTGAGAAGGAAATTGACCACGATGTCGAACATGATATTGATCACGATTACGATATGGAACATGGTGAGATAGAACATGATGTAGATCATGATTATGATATGGATCACATCGACATTGATCATAGTATTGAACACGAGTATGAAGCAGACCACGACATAGATGCAGGGTACGACCACGAGATAGGACATGAAGTGGAAAAGGATATTGATCATGGAGTAGACTATGATGTGGACCATGAAGTTGAACACGACATTGAGCATGACATTGAGCATGATGTTGAGCATGATATCGAGAAGGATTGGGACCACGAAGTTGACATAGATCATGAACTCGACATGGAGAAGCCTTCCGGATTCTTCGAGAGTGATAGAGGTGCCCCTCTGGGTGTGACCATTGGGACCTCACTGTTGAGCTTTGGATTCTTTGGATCCATCATATATTACGATGGCATAGTAATTCCTCTCGAAGGCAAGTTTCTTCTTCATTTTCTGGGAGCTGTTCTTGTAGTATATGCAGTCAGAACCGTTCTCGGGAAGGTGTTTGTTGAGTCCGGATTCATGATTGAGCCACGTCACCTCGTTGGTAGACACGTTGAGGCAGTTTCAACCGTCAGCGATGAATTTGGCGAAGTTCGAACGGATACTGATATGGGCTTGAGACGCTTTCACGCACGCCCATTCCAAAAGGGGGTCGTCTTCGAGAAAGGCACTGACCTCTATGTGGTATCAGCTAATGAGAAGTTCGTCTATGTTGACCCGCGAAAAGAAGCCCTAAAGTGGAGTCATAGGCAAAGTCAGAAACGCCGTGACAGCCAAAAAGAAGCAACCTAGACATCATTTCTCTGCGCAGGTTTATATCCTCAGAAAACAAAGGTTACTCAGGTGCGTCTGACCTCAGTGTACTACCATCTGAGCAACGATTTGGCAGGAGATTCGACGGCTAGGACAGATCAGGGACCGAGTCATCGACTGGGAGACTGACAATGCATATTCAGTGGACAAGAGGCGAACTGAGGCAACTGCACTGAAAACACAATTGTGTGAGTAGAAAGGAAAAATGCAAGCAGGAATACTTGATTGGTTAGCAGCAAACCCAGCTCTCGCCATCGCGCTGTTTGGCATTCTGGGTATACTTTTGCTATCCTTCTATATCGTGAAGTATGTCAGGATTTTTGATCCAAACATCTTCTACGTGCATCTAAGGAAGGGTAAGGCAATAAAGCAAGGGGAAGGCGGCATGGTCATTCGAATTCCATTTTTGGATAGAATACTGGCTGTGGACAGAACAGTCCAGCAGCTGAACATCTCAGCTGAGTCTGTGCTATCCAAAGAGAAGCAGAAGATTCGGTTGAGTGCAGTCCTTCAATGGCAGGCGGAAAACGCCATAGCGACTATCAACAACGTGAAGTGGTCAGAGATACCGCCAAGACTCACTGCTATTATTGAGTCAGTCATTCGTACATCGTGCGCTCAATTGGAAGTCGAGAGCATTCTTGAGGAAAGGCAACTAATCATTGAGGCCATCAAAAAGGAACTAACGGACATAGTTAGCGAGTGGGGACTCAAAATAGTCACTGTAGAGCTAGTAGATGTCGTAGTGGTCAACGATACTTTCCTGAGAGACATGTCCAAGCCTAGAGAGGCTGAAATGCATAGATTAGCTCAGATTGCTATAATCCAAGCCGACCAAGAAACTGGTGTCAAAGACATCGAAAGAACTAGGATGCTAAGGGAAAAGGAGATTGCCCGTGATCAGCAGATTGGTGTACAGGAGCAGGCTCAGCTACGTGCTATCCAGGAGTCTGAGAAGCAACGTGAGCAGAGTGTACTTGAGATCGCGCTGCAGAAAGACCTGATGCAGAAACGCTATGAGAAGCAGCAGGCTGAGGTCGATGCTGAGAGAGACCTAGAGGTTGCAAAGTTCTCAGCTGAAGCTGAGAAGCAGAGGAAAATAAAGCAAGAAGTCGAGGTACAAGCCCAGAGGATTCTGCAGGAAGCTAAAGCTGATGCGGAGAAGATAAGCATGGTAGCCGCGGCTGACGCTGATAAGATTCTCAAGGTCACTAGTGCTGAAGCTGAAGGTATCAAGAAGACTCTGGCAGCTGCGAAGGACTACACTCCTCAAGCATTCGCAAGAGACTTCCTTGAGATTCTGCCAAGGATCTATGAGCAAATCGATATCGGAGATATAACCCTCTTCGGAGGTGGAAACGGTTCAGACACTGGTGAGGAAGGTGGAGCCGGGGCTTTCCAAGTCTTTGGTAACGTACTACTTCCTATGATGCTAATGGCCAGAATGATGGGCTTTGACTTTCAGGGATTGATGAAAGACTCACTCGGAAGCATGGCTATAGAGAAGGCCGCTTAGAGAAAGAAGGCAGTAGGTATCCGCCTGGGGATTGAGACATATCTCTCTCCAGGCTATTTCTTTTCTTGAATACACCTCATTCACTACATGCCTTTGTAGCAAGGCTTACCAAGCATTCTGAGAAGTTCTTTTCTCAGACTCAGCTCTTGAATAAAGCCATTCAACTGAACATCACACAGTCTTATTGTTGGTAGCAGAGGTAATTCATCCTCTGGCAACTCGGCATTGGGATCATCAACATTAATTAATTCTACAACTGACTTAGCAATGCTGAGCTCTTCCATTACCCGCATCAATAAATCATAAACGGGATCACACCAGAAGCAGTGGGCTGATTTGTAAAACGATATGCATTTCTTGCCCCCGCATGGTAGGTCCGTTTCATCAGTCCAAGTTGGGAAGACACAGACGAATTTTGCTCCCTTAGTGGAGTCGCCCTCGATGTGGTCTTCTACCCAAATCTGGCCGTTGAGATTGCGAACGATGTTATCCGCCAGCGTAAGCCCTAGACCTCTTCCCACTACCTGAGCGTCGGGATGCCCACTTCTCTTGAAAATGAATTCCTTAAGCGGGTCCAAGATGCCTGGACCATGGTCAGCGAACTCGATGCGCACTAATCTTGAGTCGATAATCTCTGCATTGATGTCAATCTCTACGATATTTCTCTCATCATACATCGCAGAATTATGGATAATATTGAACAGGACCTGAGACAGATACTGATGACCTGGGATGAAGAACTCTCCTTCAGCAATGTTAGTATTGACTTTGAGTTCCTTCCAATGAAAATCGATTCTTACAGATTCGACTGCTGCAACCAGGTGATTGTAGATATCGGTCTTTTCAAGCGGCGGAGGTTGGTCTCTAAGTGTGATGATTGTCCTCATGTTAGCAATCATTCTAGCGGAGCGTCTCACATTCCACGTTGCTGTCTCCAATTGTGACTGAAGTTCTTCTGGAATTTCCAGCTGCGATTCGAGAAGACCCATTGCGAAGAGAATCGACTGGTTTATGTTATTGAGGTCGTGAGTCGCGATTTCAAGGTAGAGATTGGCACGTTCCTCTTCCATTCGTTCCCGGCTCTCAGCAGTCTTCCGTCGGTCAATATCCATAGCCATGAGCCCGATTCGACTGGCCCTTCCCCCCGGCTTGTCTAGAGGGCCTGCTGTGACACTGACCCAAATAGACTTGCTATCAGCTCTTCTCATTAAGATCTCCACGGCAGTTACTGTTCCACCTTGCAGTATCTCGTCGAAGACAAGCTTCCCGGCCTTACTATCAATCGGGTCGCCTGGCAGAAATGATTCAATATTCCTTCGTATCATTTGCTCTTCTCTGTATCCTAAAAGCCGCATAGCTGCCTGATTCACTTGGAGTACAATGCCTCTGGGGCTCAAGGTGAAATACGCTATCGGCGAAGACTCGAACAATTGCCTATATCGTGATTCCGACTGCTCAATAGCAGCTTCCAATTTGAGTTGCTGCGTGATGTTTCGAACTATTCCAACCTTGGCTGGGGCACCCTGATACACAAAGTCTGCTAGGCTGATCTCAACCATCACCATGCGACCTGCTTTCGTGACAAGTCGGATCCGGAGGCTTGGCTTGGATTCAGAAGAGATGTCAGAGCTTTCCGTCTGTTCCTTGTACAAATGAGCCGTAGCTGGGTCCAGAAGACTTGCAAAGTCTCTCCCAAGGAGTTCGCTCTCCTCAAGTTCAAGTAGCTTGGAAAATGCTGGGTTGACCATTGCAATGCTGTCGTCCTGAATCACCACAACGCCATCATTTGCCATTTGGAGGATGCTCTTGTACCTATCATTTGTATCAGTATCCTCTTGGGGCTTTTCCTTCGGCAAACAATACACACCCGGCATACAGTCGATCTGCACATTCCTGAGCTTAAGGGGTTTTCACAACGACCTATGCTTCTTTGAAACGCTCATAATGTTTGCTTGTCTGGTGTCATTCTTATCGGCAAGTACCGCCGCATAGAAAACATTTTAATAGTTATTCAAATGTTGGAATATTGTGATGACGCGAACTTCGAAACAAATTGAAGCTGATCTAGACCAATTAGACGCTCAAAACATTGCTCGATTATTCAGTGCTCTAAATGATGAGTCAAGAGTCAGAATAGTTCACCTTCTTATGCGGGAGAAGAGAATCTTTGTTTCTGAAATAGCGGAGAGAACTGGGCAGCACATCAGCAGTGTGAGTCACCATCTACGAATTCTAAAAGACCTTGGCTTTGTGAAACATGAGCGTCAAGGCAAGAAGGTGTATCACATGTTGGATGATGACTGCATCAGAGACATCATGGAGAGGGCAAAGGAACATGTTGCTGGAAAGTGAAGGGGAGGCTGTCTGTACTCATTGCGCAAAGCATGAGGAAGAAGACACCAAGACAAGCATGAATGAGAAGTATGCCTTGGCAGGTCTCTCTTCCGTTACTTGGGTAGTTGCCATTCTAGTGGAACTACTTTGGCAGAACCAGCTCATTGTCTATAGCCTGTCAATTGCTGCAATTCTAGTAGCAGGGAGATGGATCATTCCAAGAGGGCTACGCGGTGCCGCTAAAATCCATCTAGACATCAATTTCCTAATGACATTTGCAGCCTTTGCAGCCCTCATTATTGGTGCACCTCTGGAAGGAGCTGCCGCCATGTACCTCTTCTTCATCGCCAATCTCCTTGAAGACAGAGCAAGTGCGCAGGTACGAAATGACATCCAAGGCTTGCTGGAGCTAGCCCCACAGATGATCACCTTGAAGACTTCTTCAGGGCTAGTTGAGGTTCCGGTTGAATCAGGGCAGATGGGCGAGGTCTTTGTAGTCAAGCCGGGTGATAGAATTGGGCTTGATGGAATAGTCGTGTCTGGAACCACCAGTGTGAATCAGAGCCCAATAACGGGAGAGTCAGTTCCGGTTTCCAAGCAAGTTGGGGACACGGTGTATGCTGGAACAATCAACATGGATGGCTCGGTTGAGATTGAGGTCACTCACTTATCAAGTGAGACTGTGCTCTCTCGCATAGTGTCACTTGTAGATGAAGCACGAAGCAAGAGGTCGCCCACTGAAAAGCTTGTATCTAGGATTTCTCACAGGTACACTCCAATGGTTGTGCTAGCGTCAGCAGCAATGGTAGTAGTAACATTCGCCTTTGGGTTCACTTTGCAGGATGCAGTCTATCGAGGACTTACACTGCTAGTCACCTCATGTCCATGCGCTTTTGTGATTTCTATTCCAGTGAGTATGGTCAGTTCAATCGCGGGTTCGGCACGTAGCGGTGTCCTTGTAAAGGGATCTGAATATATTGAAGCTCTGAGTAAGTCATCAGTTGTTGCATTCGATAAAACTGGAACTCTGACTGAGGGAGTGCTCCAGGTAGAAAACATTACACAGGCAAATGGGGCGACCAGAGAGGAAGTGCTTCACATTGCAGGTTCTTTGGAGCAATATTCTGAGCATCCCATTTCCAGAGCAGTCACACAATTGGCAGAGATAGAAAGAGTGACTCTTGGCACCGTCGACTCATTTCAAGCCATAGCAGGGAGAGGAGTCACAGGTGAGATTGGTGGAGACAAAGTTGTGGCTGGCAATAGGGGTCTGATGCAGGAAAAGGGAATCGATATTCCTGACAACGACACTCAGAAGGCTGGAACTAATGTATACGTTGCCAAGAATGGAAATCATGTTGGGACAATAAGGCTGATGGATTCAGTTAGACACACCGCAAGACGAGCTATTCAGGATTTATCCGCGATGGGCATTAGATCAGTCATGCTGACTGGAGATAATGAAGCCACAGCCGTTCATGTTGCGAAGATACTTCAAGTAGATGAATACCATGCGGATCTTCTTCCTCACGAAAAGGTGGAGGCCGTGGAATCCATAACTGATGAAGGAACACATCTCTTTGTCGGAGACGGAATAAACGACGCGCCAGCTATGGCAGCATCAGATGTTTCTGTTGCGATGGGTGTAATTGGGAGCGACTTGGCCTTGGAAACCGCTGATGTGGCTCTTATGGAAGACGACCTTGAGAAGATTCCCATTCTTATCCAGCAAGCACAGAAGACCATGTCTATTGTCAAACAGAACATTGCAGTGTCAATTGGCATCAAGGCAGCTGTAGCAATCTTGGCAATAGCTGGACTGGCGACTCTCTGGTTAGCTGTTGGAGTAGGTGATATGGGAGTTTCGTTACTCGTTATTGCGAATGCTTTGAGACTAGCAATGCGACGATAGGCTAGCGAAACGAGTTCATTGCATGTACACCAGCTTCAAGAAACAGGAAGACGATTGCCAATACATAGAATGGGAGGGCGACAAGTATCAATAGCTCATGCGCCAAAGCTGCAACTAAGGCAATCAATACCGCACCCAAAGTGAGATTGACAACTGGAAATGAGAAAGCCAAGGGAACAGGAAGTATCCTTGGATCATTAGTAAAGACTGGGACAAATGCACCTATAGCTATTCCTGATGCTGTGAATATTAGGACCAGTGGAGCTGCAAGAGTGAGTAATGCACCAAAACCCTGAACTCGAAAGAAATAGGCGATGAATCCAAGAATTGGGATTGAAGAAAGCCCAACCTCCATGAGGCTTAGCATATATTTTGCTAGTATGATATCTATTGGTTTGAAAGGACTTGCTTTCAAGAGGTAGATATTATCTTGTTCATCTACAAAGCTTAAGAGACTCGTGACACTGCTGAGCTGAATCATGAGAAGCACTATGAGTAAGAATGCTGGAATCGCAGTTGAGCTAAGTTCTGGAGGAATTTGCATTGGAGCAAGGTTGGCAGGTCTTACTAAGTTGAGGTATACGACAAAGATAGTACCAAAGACAACATACACATATTTCCAGATCTGAAGAGGGCTTCTCATTCTAGACCAGAAGTCCTTAAGCATTATCCAAGACATCGGGTCGGAGAATCTGGTTTCTGTGAAGTCTACCTGCCCTCTGACTATCTTACTAAATCGCCCTTCAACTTTCTCTCTCCCTGCAGCAGTTGCAAAGACTTCGTAATAGTCAAAATCACACAAAGCGGATAGAAAAAGGAATGATATCAGAAAACCAAGAGCGAGGAATTGCAATCCCACAAGTGGACCATATCCCCATGATAATATTCCTGTGACTTCAGTGACTATGTACGCGAAAGCATTTGATGGAACTAGCATTGATTCCACGGAGCTGCTGGTTACTGATGGAATTGTAGGAAGGAGTGCCAAAACCACTAGAAGAACCACTAGTAGATGTCTAATGGGATTGTTGGTCCTCTGTTGCAGCTTGACCTTGAAGTAAGATGCAATCCCACCTAGGAAGTAATTCACTTCGAAGAATATGATGGTAGTGATTAGGAGTGTAAATAGGGGCATGAATAGAATGTTTGCAGAGCTCACAATAGGGAAGATTGCAACAAGGCCTGCGAAGATGAAGACAATCTTGCGGACAAGTCTGCGAACGTATCTACTCATGAATAGCTGATAAGGTTTGATGGGTGCACCAAGAATAATGGACTCATCATTTTCAGTCAATACCGCAGCAGGACCCAGACCGAAATAACCTCCAACAATAGAGGACAGTGTCAACACTCCCATCGCAGTGAATACCGTTCCACGATCAAGCACATCTTCCACAAGCACACCTAGCAGGAATACTACTGGACCAAAACTCAGGACCGTCGATATAATTACACTAACGAAATACACGCCAATGATGGTTATTCCGTAGAACATCAGCATCGATGGTGTTCTAATCGTGCGTTTGAACTGGTTCCAAAGCATCCGGACCTCGTTTCTAGCAAGGGTAACGGTAGTGACAACCAAGTTCAATCACCTGCATGAACTATTCAGGAATGCCTCCAGTCAGTTCGAGAAAGACTTCCTCCAGATTTGTAGCACGAGTGCTCTCATTGAGTAGTTCTTTCAGGGTTCCTCTGCCTACAACCTTTGCATCATTCATTATGACAAATCTATCACACAATCTCTCCGCCACCTCAAGAATATGCGTGGAAACAAGTATGGCTGAACCTTCTTTCTTTAAATCATGAAGATGCGCTTTGAGGCTCCAAGCCCCGCGTGGGTCTAATCCGTAGATTGGCTCATCGAAGGCCAGCACAAAGGGCGGCTCTCTGACAAATATGCCAACCAACAGTGTTCTCTGAAGATTTCCCTTTGAGAGCGTACCAATGTAGTCATCCAAATGCACTCGAAGCTGGAACATGTCTAGATAGTGACTCATCCGAACCAAGGTTTCTTCATTTGGGACATCATAGATTCGACCCATAAACATGAGATACTCTCTCACAGTTAGACTAGGATAACAGGTCGGCTTTTCAGGGATATAGCCGATCAAATCCTTTGCTTGAATTGGTGACTTCTGTATATCATGGCCACCTACGCTGACCTCTCCTCCGTTTGGCTTGATTATTCCTGTCATGACTCGCAATGTAGTCGTCTTGCCTGCACCATTGGGTCCCACAAGTCCTACGATTTCGCCAGGAGAAACTTTTAGGTCTAGTTTGTCTACCGCCAATGTCTTGCCAAATCGCTTAGACATTCCCTTGATATCAACAGCTGGGTTTGGCAATTTCTTTGGTTTGTCAGCTCTCTTCTCCTTACGCTCTTCCATCGTGTTAGATAATTCTTCAACAAGCCAACTTCGTTTTACTGTGCGACTGGCGATTGGTACTTTGAGAACGCGAGCTAATCTTACAAGCTCATCATCAGTCATCTTTTGAATCGCAGATAGTTCCACACTCAGTCGAGGCGCCTCCAGCCACTGTGTCAATAAGCATCTAATAATGAAGACGTGGACTCATAACATAAGAAGTCATGGGTAAGAGTATTCTGCAATCCGTCTTATCAATCAGAAATCTTGCACGTAGGGAATGACTCGTTGGTACTTAAGAGACCAATCTTTTACTTCTGTTACTATAGGATAGATCTCTACCCCACTTTTGTGAGCATTTTCAAGCTCCCTTGCGAATTCCGGATCAGTGTCCGCTTTGGGAGAGAATATTGTAGCATCAGGTCTTTGGATGACGAAGACGACCGCCGCTCTCCTAGCACGCCCTTCTTGCAGCGATCTAGCGAGATTTCTAAGGTGTCTAGCTCCCCTTTCTGTTGGTGCATCGGGGAAAAGCGCATGACCATCTTCAACTAGCGTGCATGACTTGACTTCAATGAATGTAGTACCCTTGGACCCATCCAACCTGAAGTCGAATCTCCCATCGTAGATCCTTGGCTCAGGAGTGACCGCATCATATGGTAGAAACCAGTCAAGCTCTCGATTCAGGAGTCTTTCCTTCATGAAGCGATTTGGCAAATTGGAATCGATTGAAATCAGAACATTGTCATGCCATAGCCCTATCATGTCATAATTGGTCTTTCGATGAAGTCCTGCCCTTTGTCTTAGAAACACTTGTCTTCCGGGAATCATCAGTTCATACATTCTGCCAGGATTTGGAATGAATACCTCAACAACCTTCCCTTCAACCTCAACCCTTCCGAGAAATCTATTTGGTCTGTCGATGAAAATTGCCTCAGTTACTTCGCCTTCTGCTACCATTGTAGAACAAATGTGAAGAATTGAGGGCGTAAATTGCTCTTCCGGTATGGTATCAAGCTCAGAAGAATTCTGTAAGGGTAGCCTGAGTTCCCCTTTCAGTGAGTCCTGAAACCTTCACACCTATGAGCCGCACGTATTTGTGGGGGTCTCTTTTCCTATCAAAGATCTCAACAGCCAGCTGTTGAAGCATCTCTTGGTCGTCAGTCTCTACCGGGA
>JAEOTX010000222.1 GCA_016839605.1 Candidatus Thorarchaeota archaeon
ACCACCATGCTGTCACTAAGGTAGTCAGCCATGAGAATTGAGTGCTCAACTACAAATGCGGTCTTCATATGAGTCTGAATCGTCCTACGGATCGCTCTGGAACTTGCCATTCTCTGTTCAATGTCCAAGAAAGCGGAAGGCTCGTCAAATAGATAGATGTCTGCATCCTGAGCCAGAGTCCGCGCAATTGTCGCACGCTGGAGCTCACCACCAGACAGCTCTGCCACGGTATGGTCGAGTAAATTCTCTAGCTCAAGCTTTCGTATCACTGAGCTATTGAAGTCCGCACTATCCATCGTTGCGCCTCCAGCCTCACGAAGATACATCCTGACGCTTCCGGGGTAGTCTGCTTCAATGTATTGTGGCTTATAGGCTACTTTGAGATCGAAACCAGAGAGGGTCTTGGTCGGAACTTCCCCCTCACTAGAGTCTAACTCACCTGCTAGCATCCTAACGAAGGTCGTCTTACCAATTCCGTTGGGCCCCAGAATACCAATAATCTGCCCCTTGGTCACTCTTCCACCCTTCACCTCGAGCGTGAAATCCTCAAACTCCTTTTTCAGATCGCCATACTCGACTAGGGTCTCCGAACCGCCGAATTCCACATCTTCTCCAGCCTGTCCTTTGAATGAGATAGCAGTGTCCCGGAAGCGCATGTTTTCATCTGGAATATATCCATCAAGGTAGATGTTGACGCCTACTCGAGTGCCGTGCGGATGCGATACAATGCCATAGGCACCAGGAGAGCCGTAGCATAAGCAAATCAAATCAGACACATAATCAAGGATAGAGAGGTCATGTTCTACAACCACGACAGTCTTGCCTTGGTCAGAGAGATTTCGAATAGCTCGGGCCACTCTGAGCCGTTCACGCACGTCAAGGTATGCTGTAGGTTCGTCAAAGAAGTAGATATCACCCTCGCGGACAATTGCAGCAGTCATGGCAACTCGTTGCAGCTCGCCTCCTGAGAGAAACTTGATTGGTCGGTCCCATATCTCAGTCAGGCTCATATCCTCTTTCAGGTCTTTGAGTCGTCCGGATGTGTCTGCGGCCTCGAGGAGTTCACTGATTGGCTTGTCTGCTACAGCCTTGACCTTAGGCAGGTCTGTTATGGTCTGAGGTTTATGAACGGGCACAATCTTGCCATCCTGAATACGTTCAAAGAAAGGCTGCAACTCTGAACCTCGATACTGTCTGATTATATCATCCCACTCTGGAGGATTCTCTACGTTGCCAAGATTGGGCTTCAATTCACCTGCGAGTATTCTAATAGCAGTGGTCTTTCCGACTCCATTAGGACCAATCAGCCCCAAGACCTGACCCTCTTTTGGAATGGGCATTCGGAAGAGTTGGAATCCGTTCACTCCATAGCGATGGCTTCCATCAGTATCAAGTTCCTCGGGAAGGTTGACAATGCTGATCACATGGTAAGGACATTTCTTCACGCAAATAGCTTCACCAGAGCAAAGAGCCTCCACTATTATGGGGGGCTTATTGGGGCCATCTGGAAATACGACTGTTTCATCACCTGTTCTGACTCGAGGGCAGAAACGTTGGCACTCATGAGTACAGTCCTTAGGCCTGCAACGGGAATGATCGATTACAGCAATGCGCATTGTATTCCTTCACCTTCAGAAGGGATGAGGAGGGGTCACCGTGCTCAGTATTTAGCGCTTTGGCTCTAGCCCGGATGTTCCAATGAACAGATGACAAACCTTTAGAACCAATGGCGTCAACAGAAACACAGAGATGAAACTATTAGATCGATTACTGGGAGTGTTCAATAGACAGCGTAATCTATTCCTCGGTGCGGTAGGACATCCAGACACTCTTGCAGAATATATTCACCAAGTCAGAGCCCAGACCTATCTTAGACTGACTGGGAAGAAACTCACACAGGTTTCTATGAAGGATGTCACAAGAAGTTCAGACTCAAGTGACCTTTCAGACAGTGTTTCCCGAGTTCGACGTATCACTCGTGGGCATTCGTAGAGAATCTTGGGTTCGATAGCATTATAGCATTTCCCACGAATTAAACAATGGGGATTAGAGATTTCACTCACACAGCGGGACATAATGGTGTCAAGCCTTCTTGTCATTGCATTTGTAATCCCGATAATCACCATTATCCAAATTCACCCAGACGGAATAGACCTCCAACTCAACTATCGGCACACGCACTCCCTCCAACAGGGAAGTTGGGATTCTGACACTAGCATCGCCTATTCTAACTACGAAATCTCATCAGTGGCGAAGCTAGACAACCTCAGTCTTGTCCTGATTGATATGGAGGTAAGAGAATTTCCAGTTTGGGTCAATGTCAGTTCTTGGAGTCTAGGTGATACTGTCCAAATTGGCGACCAGATTGTTACGATTATGGGCGACTCCGAGAGAAATGAATTACAATGCTGGGTTGGGCAGCTTCCGAATGGCACGGATGTGTATTATTCAAAGGAATTCGGTGTTTTTCTTGGCACATATTACCATGATTGGGACTGGTCAGGAACGATGTATATCTACTCTGAAACGTACAAGATTGAACTCACTTACCAGAATCTCATGGATCTCTATAGAGTAGAATATGAGCTCAGCTTTGACGCAATTTTACTCTCCTTTATTATCTTGGAGTTGGCAGCTATCATTTGGCTGATTGAAAAGGGTCGAGGAGGCGTGTTACTCCGAAAGTCTTAAGCAAATTCAATGATGGCTAATATTGTGGAATGATGATGAAGTAGGGATGGTGAGCGTCTCATCAACGTGATGACCCACTAAACCGCAGTCTGACCACTAATCATATCCCCGTTGCATAACAACATCGAAATCAGAACAATGAAGCAAAACAAACAACCTTACTCGGAGACCAATGCATCTTGATGTCCATCGACTGTAATCATTTTTGCCCCGATGTGAGGATATGCTGCCAAGAAACTGAAATGACCCTTACTCGAGCCGATGCTAAAAGAATCAATGCTCTTGGCTATTCAACAAGTGACTACTCCCATAGAGTAGATGGTGGCTTCTGTGAACTGAGGAATGTCGACGGTCATTGTTATTTCTATGACCAGTCCTCAAAAGAATGCAAGATCTACGAAGCTAGACCAGAAGGTTGCCGATGGTATCCAGTCGTGTACCATTATAAAAAACGCAAGTGTCTTGGCGATGGTGATTGTCCTGCGTCACCATCTCTGACAAGGATCAACATTAGAAAAGTCTGTCACAAGGTGAGAACACTAGTAGAGGAACTTAAGAGGGAGGCCACTCATGGTGAGAGCCCTTGCTGATCTTCACACACACTCTGCCCTCTCTGATGGCACTGATTCACCTACTGAATTGGTCAGGTTGGCAGACGAGTTAAATCTTGGCGGAATTGCTCTGACTGATCATGATACAATCAGAGGGCTCAGAGAGTTCATGGAGGCTAAAGCATCTCCCGACCTGTCAAGAGTATCTGGCTTGGAACTTAGTGCGGACTATGATGGCCAAGAGGTCCACATTCTGGGGTATTTTGTCCCTCTAGAGTCAAAGAAACTGGATGGCAAACTTGAGGACCTCAGAAATCGGAGACAATACAAGTTCTCTAAGATGGTTGACAAGCTCCACAATCTAGGCATTGAATTGGAGCAAGGTGAGATAGGGGACATCCTAGTAGGAGTAGAGAGCCCCGGACGACCTCATCTCGCATCGCTGCTTGTAAAGAAGGAAATAGTCAGAACCACAGAAGAGGCATTTGACCTTTATCTAGGAGAGGGAAAACCAGCATTCGTAGAGAAGAAGAGAATGCATGCTTTCAAAGCAATCGATCTTCTAAAATCAGTGGGAGCAGTCCCAGTCGTTGCACATCCATTGACTGTGAAGGTGCCTGACTTGCAGGAGTTCCTAGAAGGACTTGCTAAAGCTGGGATTCTGGGTGTTGAGGTTGAATATGACTACATACCCGTTGGATTAGAAGCCAGCTTGGATGAGGTGAAGAGGGTCACACAAGACCTAGGCCTCATAGAAACAGGTGGCAGTGACTACCACGGAAACACTTGGATGGCTAGTATTGGAAGCACCACTGTGCCTGTAGAAACCATTGACGCTCTCAAATCAGCAGCGAATACGTTGAATACACAAGCCTAATCTGTTAAGGCATAGTGTACCTGTCGAGTGGTTGACCAATTGAGAGTTATTGATGCTCACGTGCATACTTGGACTAGGGAAATTATCAGCCAGAAGGACATCGAGGCTCGTCGGATTGCAGCAGAACGAGAAGGCATAGAGCCTCAATTGGACTCCCCCATTGAAACTCTGCAAGCAGCTATGAACGAAGCAGATATTGAAAGAGCAGTCATCCTTCCAATTGATAGCGGTCTAAACCAAGAAATGCCTTTGACTATGAAAGAAAAGACCGATTGGCATGCTGATGAAGTGGATGGTAATTCTAATCTGCTCACCTTCGTGGGACTCGATCCTCGGAGGGGAAAAGAAGGACTGGAGGAGTTGGAGCGTGCTATCAAGGAGAAGAAATGTGGCGGATGGAAGATGTATCCTCCAAATGGGTTCTATCCGGATAATGAGGAGTTCTATCCTTACTATGAGTTATGTTCAGAGCTGGATGTGCCTATAGTAATTCATCAAGGATTCACCTCGCGATTCAAACATATCAAATACGGCAGGCCAGTTCATGTAGATAGCGTAGCCGTAGATTTTCCCAATCTGAAGATAGTCTTGGCTCATGTAGGGGTACCCTGGGTAGACGAGGCTTTGTCAATTGCATCAAAGAACCCCAATGTTTCCGTTGATGTTTCAGGCTGGCAGATATTTGCATCCAGGACTCCTGATAGAGTCTTCAGTATGATTGCAGATGCCAAGTTGGTGCGTGTGTTTCCGAATCGAGTGATCTGGGGCAGCGACTTCCCACTCTTCGAGCAGGCGATGCCACTGAAGGAATGGCGTGATTTCTTCGCCAATCTCCAGATGCCAGACTCATTGCTGGAGAAAGGATACCCCCAAGTATCTCAGGATGAGATTGAGGCTGTGATGTGGAAGAATGCCGCCCGCCTTTTCTTTGGTGAAAATCCATGACCCAATTCATTGTTGATGCAATGCTGGGCAAACTCGCGCTTTGGCTCAGGTTGACTGGCCACAACACAATCTATTCCCCAGAGATTCATGATAATGATCTCTTGGACATCGCTGTGAGAGAGAATAGAGTCCTTTTGACTTCTGATGCCGAGCTGCACGAACGGGCCCAGCAGAAAGAGATCAATGCACTCCTGCTTAGGGGTAATGTCGATGAGCGTGTGGCACGAGTTTTTGGTGAATTCAACATCCCGCCTCGTATCATTCCCAGTAATTCGCGTTGTTCAAAGTGCAATGGGCTTCTAGAGGAGCTGGACGAGACCAAGAAGGAAGAAATCAAGGATCTTGTCCACGAACAGACCTACAATCACTATGATAGATTCTGGCTTTGTGAAGACTGTCAGAGCGTATATTTTCAAGGCGGCCAGTGGGAGAATATCAATGAGTACATGGACCGGATTAGAAGACTCCTAAGCTAGACGGCCTTCACTCATCCCTCACGGACTGTAACATTATAGTCAATCGGGATACACTCACTTATTGTTCGGGTCAAATGACAGAATTCTTTCATGAGCTGAAGACATCTCTCACCAGTTTCCAACTCGTCCTCACCAACAACTATCTCTCCCCAAACCGAGAGACCGACTATCTTGTAGCCTCCTCCATCGAATTTGGCAGTGGCCTTTCCATTCAAGTCTAAAGAGACAAGCTCCATCTCAAATTGGCGCTGAAAATCAAGGAACGTGTTGTTGAAGCAACCCAAGACTGCGGACACGAAGAGCTCGTCTGGACAGATTCCCTCTCCTCGGCCTCCGTAGGTGAGTGGAGTATCAATGGCAACCTTGCGGTTTGCTGTCACATATGCTGTACAGCCGGTTCGCCCATCCCATGAGCTACTAGCGGTATACTCCACAGTTTCAGGGTATCTTGATCGTATCTTCATTTGAAGCACTTGATAGGTGTCGACATCATGTTCAGATTAAGGATTGCGGTTGGGCTCTGAATTGTCAGTCAGTAAGTCATTTAAATAGGCCAATCATTGACGACGTGGAGTCTGACCTCATGAGTCGAAAGATGAATGCTGCCATGTTCCATGGAGTTGGCGATGTCAGGTATGAAGAGACTGATGTCCCGGAGATTGGCCCTGGAGACCTCTTGGTAAAAGTAGGCAATTGTCTCACCTGTGGAACAGATGTCAAGACCTACAAGAGAGGCCATCCAATCCTACTGAGACACACGCCGGCTCTATTCGGTCACGAATACGCAGGCACTGTCGAATCTGTTGGAAAGAGTGTCGAGAGTTTCAAAGTGGGAGATCGTGTCGTGGCTACTAACTCCGCACCTTGCGGAACCTGCTTCTTCTGCAAACGAGGCAGCTTCAATCTATGTCCTGAGCTGAAAGATACCTTCGTTAACGGTGCATTTGCGGAGTACATAAGGGTTCCAGAGCGGGTGGTCAGATGGAACACGCATAACATTCCAGATTCGCTCTCATTTCGCAATGCGGCTTTGACCGAACCTCTGGCGTGTGTTGTTCACGGAATAGAAGAGGCAAACATTCAGCTTGGAGATACTGTGGCCATCATTGGTGCTGGACCAATTGGCCAAATGATGATCATGTTAGCGAAGAAGAGTGGTGCATCCAATGTCATTGTATCGGACCTAGCCGAGCTCAGACGTGATATGGCTAAACGTGCCGGTGCGGATGTCATCATTGACCCATCCAAAGAGGATCCAATTGAGCGCGTGAGATCCGAAACTGAGGGACATGGTGCTGATGTCGTGATTGAGGCTGTGGGACTCCCAGCGACTTGGGAGCAAGCAGTGGACATGACTCGTGATGCAGGAATGACCGTGCTATTCGGAGGGGCCGCCTCAGGAACCAAGTTTGAGATCGACACAGTACGCTTTCACTACGGACAGCTCACAATCAAAGGGGTTTTTCATCTCACGCCCAGACATGTAGAGCAGGCTCTAAAGCTCATAATCGCTGGAGATATTGACCCTGACATTCTTATCACTCATACTATGCCCCTCAAGAGAGTGACCGAAGCCATCATGATGATGGGCAAGGGGGAGAGCATGAAAGTGGCTATTGAGCCATGACCTCTGTGAGGATTGATTTTGAGCGAAGACGAAAACAAGACGCTCCGAGATAAGGTTGAAACAATATACAGAGTGAGAGATAAAGCAAGAGAGAGCTCTCGAGGGCTACGCGAAAACGAGAAGTCACTGATAAAGCTCATTCAGAAGCTGGATAACTACGAGGGGCTTCTTGTTGTGGTGGAGGGAAAGCGAGATGAGCACATCCTCCGTAGTCTTGGGATGCGCGCCCCAATACTCAAGACTCAGCAACGATTGCCCAGGCCTGAACTCCTTGATGAGATTGCAGCCCGTGCAGGTCGTGATGGTCAAGTGCTTATCCTGACCGACTTTGATGATGAAGGCATGGAGATCTGTAAGCATATTGAGAAGGGTCTAGAACCGAAACGGATCAAAGTGCGTCAAGGATTACGTTTTGAGATTAGAAAGGCCATGGGCAACTGGCGCTGTATAGAGGAGTTGGTAGCTCTCTTCAAGAGAAAGGACTCACCAGAGCCTAGTCCGTGCTAGACCTTCTATGTTGAAACTTGTGAGCCGCAGTTCGGGCAGATGAACTTTCCACCAGGAATCTCTGTGCCGCATACTCGACAGTTGTGAACTCTCCTTATGCGCATACGGTCAACGATTTCTCCCAGCTGAGGTTCAAGAGTGAACCTGTTATCATTATAGCTGATTCTGAACTCCTTTGGATTGCCAGCCAACTCGAGGAGCTCCATTGGCATGGGAAGTCTGTGCTTGTCATCAAGCCTCACGATTCTCGTATCGTCTAGCATGTCAAGGTCAATTCCAGTCTGATGGAAACCTGAAATGACTCCATCGCGAATCTCGACAGTCACATCCGCCTTTGATGCGACTTGTTGACTGTGAGTGACTATGAAGAATGAGGTACCAAGAGTCTCATTAAGCTCTTGGAACAGGTCGAGAATCCTCTCACCGGTCTCAGGGTCTAGGTCTCCAGTTGGTTCGTCGCAAAGAACAAGCCCTTTTCCTTCTGTATCAATCAGATTGACTAGAGCACTGGCGATTGCCACACGAGACCTCTCTCCACCACTGAGAGTCGTAGCCTTGTTTCTTCTACGTTCTTCGAGGCCCACTATCTTGATCAGTCGGTCGACACGGTCCTTACGAACGCGGCGGGGCACTCCTGCAATGCGTGCTGCCAGTTCTACATTTTGCCATGCGTTGAGATGAGGCAATAGATTTCCAAGTTGGAACACAAAACCCATCCAGGCTCGGCGGGCTTCAGTAAGGACACGTTCGCTGAGCTTCGTAATATCAGTATGCAGATTTGCCCAATAGACCTTACCAACAGTAGCCTTCGCGATTCCTCCAAGGACATTGATGAGCGTCGTCTTGCCTGAGCCGCTCGGACCAACCACAGCCATGATCTTGCCTTCAAGAATCTGGAGAGAAACTCCACTAAGGGCGACTACCTCGAGCTCGTTCGTCTTATAGATCTTGTAGCAGCTGTGAAGACTTGCCACAACATCATCAGGCATGTCGCCAAATAGGTCAAGTTCATCAGCGGTTCCGTGTGTTGTTGTTACCATTATTATTCGCCTCATAGGTTTCTCAATGTACTAGCAGGGTCTATAGCTCCAGCTCTCCGAGCAGGCATATAGCAGGCCACTACCATTGCAATCGTTTCAAGAGCTATAGTGAGTATCATAACCGTCACAGGAAATGTCAAGATTTCCGGGAGAATTGGAAATATCGCATATATACCAAATGTCAATAACGTCATTACCAGTCCAAAGACCAAGCCCAGCAGGAAGCTAATCAGAATTGCTGCCAGTACAATTCCCGCGAACTCTCCAAATACCATCGCTACGACCTGCTTCCTAGTTCCGCCAAGTGCTCTGAATATTGCATACTCAGACTCTCGCTCGCCAACGGCTGAGCCGAGGAACAGGACTATAGCAAAGAGTCCCATAGCTGCACACAGGATATAGGAAATCATAGTGAGCCCTTGAATACCTGACAGAAATGGACTCAGTCTAGGAATCTGCGTTATGTCTGTATTCTCGAGGGTATAGACATTATTATTCTTCTCCAACTCAATATCGGTGACAAGAGGCGTTACCGTTTCGTAGTCGGTTATGTCTAGTAGGACCAAATGAGCATTCTCAATATACGTCAGCGATGACAAGAAATCTCTGTTGACCAAGCTAAATCCGCCAGTGGAAGCTATCTGGAATCCGAAATAGGATCCAAAAGGTGTACCCCTAAAACCATGTCTGGAAGCCAAACCGAATCCCGGTGCGCTTTTCATTATCCCAACAATTTGGAACTCTTGAGTAGTAGTCGAGTTTATTGTCTCTACACTGACTGCTATAGTTTGCCCGACAGCTTTCTCCCAGCGTGTTGCGTAGTGTTCACTAATTACAATGCCGTTGGGTGTAGAGTCTAATGCAGTGAGAACCTGTGTAGGAGTCCCGCTGACAAAACTATCAAGCGTAAACAAGCCAACTGCAAGATAATTGGATGCATCTACCCCCTCGAGAAGGAAATAGCTTGTATCTACTGCAGCAGAGGTCTCAATGATAGGGGCGACATCATTGACCCCAGAATAGCCGAGAAATGATGATACGTAGTCAGGAGTCAAACCGTATGACTCAACTCTCATGTCTGCACCGATTGCGTATTCTAGCTCACGATTCATTGTCGTTTCAAGACTCTGAGTTTGAATCAGTGCCATCGTCGTGGTTGTTAGTGTGATCGTCAAGACAATCATAAGCGGAATGAACTGACCCTTTCGTCTTCTGAGACTCTGCTGCAGATAGAGACTCTTCTCACCAAGAAGTCGTTGACTTCTTCCAGAAACATAAGCTGTCGCTAAGCGCATCGCTCTTGAGCCTAAATACGATGCTGAGAAGAGCAGAATAGTAGCTGCAAGGACTTCCAGCATAGCAGTAGAGCCTGTTGGGGTAATGATTACTGGCATAATTACTAGAGTCGTTAGCACAAGACCCAGACCAGACCAATAGAACCAAGGACTGGTCTCCTCTGGGGCTTCATATTCATTTCTCGTTGTTGGCTGGCCTATTTCAGACACATCAATTCTTCTGGACACGTGAAGAAGGTATGCAGACGGCAGATACATCGCAATGGCAACTGCAAGCACAACAGCTTGCATTGGAATCACTGCATTGTCGAAGTAAAGCATATACAAAGATACATCGAATGAGAGCAATCCATTTGAGGAGCCCATCAATGGTGCCATCAAGACTGCCATCAAGAACCCGGTGCCTAGTCCTAGGACTGCCATAGCTATGGACTCCCAGATAACAGCAGAGAAGATTTGGTTGAAGGAAGCACCCTTGGCTCTCAGAGAACTAATCTCTCCTCTTCTATATGATATCGACGTTTCTGAAGTGAAGACTGTAAGCATCAATCCCATGATGATGACTGGCAGTCCAAGAACGATTAACACCTGGCTTCGGAGATATATCGCTATGTGGTTTTCAAGCTCCTCAATAGTTTCAAATCCAGTTACACGGAGGCTTGGAAACCGCTC
This sequence comes from Candidatus Thorarchaeota archaeon, assembly GCA_016839605.1. Taxonomy (GTDB): domain Archaea; phylum Asgardarchaeota; class Thorarchaeia; order Thorarchaeales; family Thorarchaeaceae; genus SMTZ1-83. The sequence continues at coordinate 10,682 of JAEOTX010000222.1, forward strand.
CTCAATCTGAACCTTGAGGTTTTCCAAATTAGTGATAACTTGCGTCGCACCAGCTGCAGCAAGGCCATCGCGGGATGCTCTGATGAAGCCTACTGGGGAGAAGTAGCCTTGAGTAGAAACATCATCGAGAACTCTTTCGTCTACTTGTTCATCCAGCATTATCACTGCATCACTGATGCCCAGTACTGGTTCGCCACCACCTAATGCGTCCCAGTTCTGGCGCATTATGGATGGAAACGATTGGCCGACCATAGACACTGTTACAATACTGTAGATACCAACGACCTTGAGGCCACTTATTCTCATCCGACCTGCTTCATCTGGAGTTGTCCAATCATCATCCGTCGGTCTCTGTTTAGCAGCAAATCGCAGCAGATCAATATCAATAAAGCTGCCCAGAGTTATCTCAATACCATGCACATCATAAGCAGTGTCCACATAGTTCTGTGACACAACTACCTCTCCAACTTCAAGATTCATTTTCCCTTGCCACTCGACTTCCTTTGAGAGGGCATCGAGAATCTCGTTGTTTGCGAGGATTACCCTTCCATCCTTGATTCCTATTAGATAGTTATTTCGCTCAACCATGTTATACTCGGTCCAATCGGGCCAATTGCCCTGCAGAATACAAACCGAAGAGGGTATGACATGCGCGTATTCGGCAAAACCACTTGCCAAGGCGAAATCACGTGCCTCAGGCAGACTGGAATAGTCTGTTATTCCTGATTTCACGTGCATATTGATCTGGTAGGCATTCTCGTCAAAATAGTCCTCAATGGCCAGCATAGATCCTGTGCCAGTCCATATGAAGACCGTTGTCGGGATGGAAATGCTCACAGCTAGTATTAGTGCAATCCCAATGTTTCGTGCCTTATGGGTCTTCAGCGAAGTGACTGCATATGACGGAGCCCACCAGATGTTTCCCTTCATGAATTTTCCTTGGTCACTCAATCATATCACCTCACAGATTCCTCAAAACAATCGCAGGATCGGTCCTTCCCGCTTCTCTAGCGGGGAAATAGGCCCCAATAATCATGGCTATAATTTCAATGAATAGCACTAGGAACAGGAAGTTCATCGGGACAGTAATCGTTGCAGAGAGCGTCCTAGAGAATGGACTCATTTGAAATAGAAAGAAGCCATTGACATATGCCAATATAGTTCCCAGAACCAAGCTGACTGCTAAGGATGCCAAGACAACACTCGAGAACTCAGAAAACACCATGGTCACTAGTTGCCGTCTAGATCCTCCTAGCGCACGAAGGACTGCGTATTCCTTCCTTCGTTCTCGCACAACAGAACCCAAGAAGAGCGAGAGAGAGAACAGACTCATAACGAGACCCATGACAAATCCTATAGAGAAGAGTCCTTCAATTGTGTTCAGGAACAGTGCAGTGCCGTAGGAATGTGCCTTGAGGTCAAATGCTTCTGGCGTGAAGACAGTTACACCGCTGTCATTCATTAGAAAGTCAGCAAACGCAGCAGAATCAGCTTCTTCACCTAAGCTAGCTATAAAGAGGTCAGCTTCCGACTTGCCAAGCTCTGTTGTCACGAAATCGATGTTTGTGAGTACAAATCCTTCGTAACCCGACTGAAAACCAAATCCAGCCCCTAATTTAGAGGCGGGGACATCACCCCTCCATGAGTAACCGAAGCCAGGAGCAGAGTAGACAATCCCGGTAACGTTGAAGTATATCTCTCTAGTAATCGCAATTCCGCTCACTGCAATACGCACAAGATCACCAATTGTCTTGTTCCAACGTTGGGCATGATGAGAGCTTATGATTATTCCATTTTCCAGAGTGTTTAGATCTGCGAGAACCTCTTCAGCGTCTCCATCTGGAAAACTGGTCTCATCGAAGTGACCGATCGAGGAATACTTGGAAGCATCGAGGGCCGTGACGGTCAGCTCGTCAGAGCCAACTCTCCCGAGGGCGCGATACACAGGAGTAACTGATGAAACCTGTTCATAAGCCTCAAGTGTCTCACTGAAAGTAAATGGGAGAGAGTCAGTTTCGATTCTCATGTCCACGCCCACAGCGTAGTCCACCTCACGTTCAAGATCGTAACGAAGACTTTCAGCTTGGACAGAGAAAGCAATCGTTGTGGACATTGTGAGTGCTAGCACAAGCATCAGCGGGATTATTCTCCCCCTTCGCATACGGAGATACGCCGCAGTGATACGATTCTTCTGACCCAGCACGAAAGAAAGTCTTGATGATATTCCCGCCAGGCCCAAGCGTGAAACTCTAGAGCCATTATATGCAATGAAAAACCACGCTGCTGTAGCAAGTGTGAGGTTAAGCAATAGGATGAGTGGATTCCGTGGGAAGTAGATAGCTGCAAATAGAACTATGGCTAGAAGAGTGATTGAGGCACCAAATGTAAACCTATAGGCGACTTCTCCGGAATATGGTTTCTCAACTGAGTCCTCCAGCACTGAGCCAATCTCTGCTTGAGCTGCTCTCTTCGCCAGATAGAGGATGAAGAGCATCGGTGGTATAATGCATAACAGGACAGCAGTGATTAGAGTATCAAGTCTTACAACGGAGTTGAGCCAGTAAAATTCATACACTGCCCAATCAAATGTCATGAAACTTGTAGTTGCAGGAATTAATGCGGCAAATATGGTGGCTAAGACAACCCCAAGAACCAGACTTAGCAACGCTAAGAAGAATGATTCCCATAGGAATATTCCATAGATTTGACTCGTACTTGCCCCCTTCGAACGTAGGACTCCAACCTCAGTAGATCTCGGAGCCATGAAGGTGTCTGCAGCAAAGATAGACAGCACTAATGCGAGGAGGAAAATCGGCAGATTCAGCATTGAATATGACACTGAGTCGAGATATGAATTAACTATCCACTGAAGTTGACGGCTTTTGTCTAGTCCTTCAGCTTCAACATAATACTGCTCTTGAACTCGAGTAGCCAGTATTCTGAAGCTCTGAGAAATCTTGCTTGGACCGTTCTCGAGGAGAGCATTTCTATCTGCGCGTATCAAACTATGTGCGGGAAACCATCTATCAGAGTCTATGAACCCTGTTGGAACTGAACTTTCGAGAATCATCACGCTATCCCTAAGTCCTAGGACAGGAAACCTTGTGTTTGTGTAGTTCCAGCTTGCGCGCATATATGATGGAAATGCTAGCTCGGTAAGGGTTGAGAGACGCTTGGGATGATAGATACCCACAATTCTGATTCCCTCGACACTGTATCGATCCATGTCTCCAATCTCGATACCTTCCCTGCCGAGAATCTCCAAATCGATTTCATCACCTATAACCAAGCTTAGATTGAATACATCCTTGGTGTAGGTCACAAACTGGCTTGATACGATAACATCTCCTTCGTTGAGCGTGAATACTCCCTCATACTTGAAATCATTTGATGCAAGATCGAGAAACTCATTATTCACAAGAAGAACACGGCAGTCTTTTACACCTGCGGAGTATTGAGGGTCATCAATATCATATTCAAAGTCATCGGGGTAATCAGTTCCCCAGAGGAATCCCAAGGTTGAGTCAATTCTCATCACGGTAGCAACTAGAGGGTCATTCTGAAGGTAGTCGAAAGCTAAAGACCCCTGATCATCATTATCAGCGTATGTCTTGATTAGCAACTGGAATGGATGCCTTTCTAAGTAATTATCCACGCTCACCTGCACACCTGTGTCAGCCCAGACAATGTTAGAGGTCAATAGACTAATCCCAAGAGCAAGGGTAAGCGCTAAAGTGAGTGCTCGAAATGGGTTAGCCTTCATAGCGCTCAATGCATACGATAGCGAGTAGAGATGACTCCCCTGTGAGTATTTCCCAGGACTCGCTGATTTCTCCACAGGAGTCACTTCCCAATAGAGGCCTCCTCATCAGCCTGAAACTTTGCGCGAACCTCTTCGATGTCTATGCCGCTAGGCTTGAAGAATTCAGTAACTAGTTCCTCCACAAGCACACCGTTTCGAAGGAGGAGGATCTTGTCCGTCATCTTTGCAACTTCAGGATCATGAGTGACTACAATGATAGCTCTGCCTTCCTCTTTCGCCAGACGTTTCATAAGCTGAATAATCTCGCCACCAGTGGTATGATCGAGATCCCCTGTCGGTTCGTCGCAGAGAAGAATTGCTGGGTCATTTGCAAGCGCACGTGCAAGGGCGATGCGAGAGCGCATTCCACCAGAGAGCTCATGAGGCATGTGTTGAGCGCGATGGTCGACACCCACCACTTCAAGGAGGTTCATTCCTCGCTTGTGGCGCTCTTCTGTGGGAACATTGTCAAGTAGCATTGGTACCTCAACGTTCTCCAACGCTGTAAATATGGGCAGGAGAAGTTGGTCCTGGAATAGAACGCCGACCTTGTGTCGTCTAACAGCCGAGATCCCTTCATCATTGAGGGCAGTAATGTCGGTTCCATCAACAATAATCTGGCCAGATGTAGGTCGGTCTAGACCGCCGATGAGATTCAGGAGTGTGGTCTTTCCCGATCCTGAGGCACCTACTACCGCTACAAACTCGCCTCTATGGACTTTGAGATTGGTCCCTTGAAGCACGCGGATGACGCGTGAGCCGTCTTGGAAATCTCTGTGAACATCTATGCATTCAACTGCGACGTGATTGTCTGCGCCCAATGGCATGTCACCCAATGCCTCACGAAGACAAAGCCCATTTAAGGAGCATGCTTCGAGCATTTGTGTACGACTGAAATTTAGATAGTGCTGTTGAATAAGAAGACAGAATAGCAGCCTGTCAAAGAATGAGATGAGGTTTCATGAGAGTCTTTGCAGTTGCTGGATATTCAAGTACAGGTAAGACAACTCTGGTGGAGGCACTCATCAGGGAGTTGACAAGAAGAGGATACTCGGTCTCAACAATCAAGAGTACTAATGAAGATGTAAAAGACATGAAGGGCACAGACACAGAACGTCACCGAATGGCTGGTGCCAAGACAACAATACTCGCGGGACCTGAATCGATTATGATTCAATCAGAGAGATTGTCGAGTCTGAAAGAAATCCTGTCATCAATTAAAGGGGATCTTTTGCTAATCGAGGGGATGAAAGAGAAGCCCATTCCTAAGATTTGGTGCATTGGTAAAGATGAGTTGCCGAAAGCATTGCCGGACGGAGTTGTAGCTGTATATACCTGGGATGGGTCACCAATCGACATGGAGGGGCAGATGATTTCGCGCTATACAATGGAACAGATAGGAGAGCTCGCCGACTTAATTGAAACCACCTCAGTAGACTTGGCGGAGATTGATATCTGAAAATTTCATGCCTAATCAAAATACTCTTCAAAGTTCTCAGTCCAGCTAGTTGCAATGCGGACTATCAAGACAGAGCATTTCAACCTGACAGACACAATAGAGTGCGGTCAGACATTCAGCTGGATTAGAGATGGGAAAGGATACATGAACGCAGACATCGGTCAGGTAGTATACGTAGAGCAAAATGGTAACACACTCCACTACGAAACATCCGACGAGAGAGTTGATCTTCGAAAACACTTCAGACTGAATGACCCCCTTCCTCTGATTCAGAAAGAAATCACCAGAGACGGATTCATGAGAGAAAGCATAGAATTTGCTCCTGGACTTCGACTGGTCTCGGACGAGTTCTTTCCATGTCTGGTCTCGTTTATCTTATCAATACAAAGCAATATCCCAAGATTGCATGGTTGTATGCGGTCCCTCAGAGAGAAATACGGCACACCCTACAGGTTTCGTGGAAGAACTATCTATGGCTTTCCAACACCTGAGCAGTTGAGTAAAGCCAATGAGGAACAACTGAGAGCCCTCATGTTTGGCTGGCGATCTGCGTTCATCGTCAAAGCTACCGCATCCATCTTATCTGGAGATATCAATCCCAAAGAGCTCACAGAATCCTCCTATGAAGAGGCGCATCGAAGATTGAAAGTGATTCACGGTGTAGGTGACAAAGTAGGAGACTGTGTTTGCCTGTTCTCACTTGGCTTTCTTGAGGCATTCCCAATTGATGTTTGGATAGAGAGGGTAATTCAGGAGCACTTCAATATGCTTACTTCATCAGGCAAATCCTACGCCAGAAAGTCAGAAGCAGCAAGGAAATACTTTGGAAGATATGCAGGATACGCACAGGAGTACCTATACAATTATGCTAGATCAAAGAACAGTAGACCTGCAAGATAGTCGGTCAGAATCTCTGATGCTTCCTTCGCTTACGCGCATACCATGAATGATCCGTGATTCCCTTTGAATTCTCCCAAGATCTGGTCTCGTAGAACTGAACTGGATGGACTACATATGGACACAGAGGATCGAATACGGTTCTAAGATAGACTGGACAGAGGGTGTGCTTCTGCATAGTCTCGCATTTGGGAGGTTCATACTCTTTGCCTTTGATATGGTCGATTTGATAGCTTGCAAGACTCCGCACAAAATCTGGTGCAGCTCTGAATATTCTCATCATATCATCTTTGCCCATTCCAATCTTGAGAAAGAATGCTGCCATCGCGAATCTACCGAAATGTGAAACGTTCTTCTGATTAATAGAGTCTTGATGTAGCTGCGCGATGCAAGGAGGGAACGATGTCACAGATTCCGCAGTGTATTCCATTGGTTCCCATTCCTTTCTTCTAGATTCCATCTCACTTTCGAATCGCTGGACTGCTTCTGTGATTCGCATTGGGAGAGTAGGAACTCGGATTTCACTCTGAACGATGAGATTCTTGAATTTCCCCGACATCAATCTATGAAGCTCCGACTTGCGGACTGGCACCCAACCTGCATCGAGATGGCGGTTAATCAGCTTCCATTGCATGCTTCTGAAACTGGGAGCGACCTCTAGGAAGTCCTCGAATCGTATTCGGTATTCGAAGCTTCTAAGCGAGAGAGGAAGTCTTGACCTCTCGATGCTTGTGCCAGTGGACTCTATGCTCCATCCGAGGGAATCAGTACAGAGAGCCCTCACAACTCGGCCCCTCTCCGAAGAAAGGTGTTTATTGACAGCTTTGGATTCAGCCTCAGCTTGAATCCTCCTCAATCCAGGACTGTTTAGATTGAGGCACACTTTTTCAACAATCAGTCGCGCTGCTTGATACACAAGTACAGCTGATTCTCGATCAATCTCAGGTACTTTGACCTCTGACTGCGTAATTGCTGCATAGACGCGTTCTTCAGCTTCTTCAATCAAATCATTGTTTCCAGACTCATTAAGGATGCTGATTAGGGAGCCAACATCCCTAGCTAGTTTTTGAGCGGCAGATCTGGCTTCCACTGAAAAAGGATATTTCAGATGCTCAAGTGAAACCGCCAAGATTCTCTTGCCTCTCACAAGTATTCAGTCAGACTCGCCAAATAAACTGTCCTTAACGACTACTATCGTACCGACTGCCAAACGTCGGTCTATAATTATCGATTCCTCTTGTATAGTACTTCCTTCCACATGAATCACATTGAAACATCTGTATGCCTCTTAATCGCCCCCATCGATCAAAAATGCGATGCACATGATGACTATGGCATCGTGGACACTCTGCATCCGATGCTTCATATGCCCACGGAGAGCGATTTCGTTTCGTCTTCATTAAAAGCCTCATACTAGTCATGATGGTGTGCCATCTTAGGTTCGACCCAAGACATAGTCAGATCTCATCAGAAGGTTCATGAATTCGCCCAGACTTTGGCGCAGAATCTCAGAGTCACTGTATAAATTCCTGAGGGAAACCTTCCTGTCGTCTTGGGACGGCTTAGATTTCTCATTCACCTGTTTGTAAGCTGCATTTGGCCGCTCGACCCATCGGCAGAGCTCCTCATTCTCCGCACTCAAGAACAAAACCACAGGAGTCTTTCGCTTTCCATTCACCTTGTATTGCTGATGGAGATTGATGTTCTTGTCGCTATCCAGAATACGCAATTTCAGTCTTGGTGAGAGGGCGGTCATTCGGGCAAGCACGGGGATGTTGCCAGCAGAGTCGTCACAGCGATCTGCGCCAATTACAAGGATTCGAATCTCATTTTGAATACTACCAAGTACATCCTGTTCAGACTCGTTTAGCAAAAGATCGGCATATCGGGCTTTCATTAACTCGACGTTCTCTCGAGCATTCTTCAGAAAGGCGTCATATTCCACAGCACTGTCCCAATCTGCAGTCTCACACATGCTTTACCAACTCAATGTTATCGAAGAATTACGCTGGACATGCCAGCAGTTACAATTTGTAGTGTTCGAATAAAAGGATTGCTTGATGTGCATTTCTGTGCAAGAAGTGGAGGCAAATCTATATTCAGCCATTCATGAATGAGTTGCATGGTAGAAGCAACTCGCAGAGCCCTAGAGGAGGATCTCAGGAGTCGAATGGACAAAGAGAAAGGAAAGATGGTAGCTAGCTACATGAAGACGTCAAGTCTTCAGTTTCTTGG
>JAEOTX010000223.1 GCA_016839605.1 Candidatus Thorarchaeota archaeon
GCCACAGGCAGTGTTGGAATTGCTGGGACTATCACTGAGATACTCGCATCAATTCCCGAGCTAGCCCCATTTGTTGACATTCTGAATCTAATCTACTATGTCCTGCTCCTTCTTGCTGGACTAGGTGGCATCACCGTCATTGGAGGTGGGTGGCTGATGACCACGGACAGGGTAGGCACGGGTAAGTTCCTGATAGGAATTGGTGCGGGGATGGGCTTAATCAGCCTCATCATACAGATTGCTCAAAACGTCTATACACTAGGCGCAGGTGCTGCTCTGGACCTGTTTATGGCTACGGCAATGACAACAGTTGGTGCAGGACTTCTCCTGAGTATTGCGGCACGACAGTTGGCCAAAAAACCAGAATAGAATCCAACTAACAACCAACAAAATGCAATGAGCAAAGGTGACGATATATGCGAAATAAGATTCCTTGGTCACTCTGTGTTGCAGGCGGTGTCATGCTCATCGTTTCGGGCGCTGCAGGAAATGTAGGCATATTCGACATGGTTGCGGAGATTGCGGCAACAATCCCCGAGCTTCAGCCCTACTTGCCCACAATTGAACTTGTAAGGCATGCTCTTGGAATCCTTGCTTCCCTGGGAGGGAATATAGTCCTGATTGGCGGATTCCTACTTACAATAGAGCACCTAAGACTAGGCAAGTTCCTGATTGGAGCAGGAGCGGGAATGGGCATCTTCGGGCTCATTATCAATATAGCAGAGATGATTTACACAACTGGATTTGGTGCTACTCTCAACTGGATCATTGCTATGGCCATGACTATGAATGGAGGCGCAATTCTGCTCACAATACTCGCAAGAATGATGGCTGGCAAGTCCAAGAAATGATGAGTCGATCTTGAGATGGCGAATGACAATGAGAATCAGCTCACGCGAGCTGTAAGTCTGATTGAATCAGAGCTCTATGATGAAGCAGTGGCTCTCCTCCGAAAATTTATGGAAGAGAGTCCTGATTCTATCGAGGGATGGTATAACCTTGGTTTCGCATTGTCGAATTCTGGGAAAGAGGAAGAAGCTATCGAGGCCTATGATGAGGCGCTTGCTATCGATAACATGATTTTCGACATCTGGTTTAACAAAGCGACTCTACTCTATGACATGGCAGATTTTGAAGGTGCAAAAAAGTGCTATGAAGAGGCGCTTCGCATCGATCCAGAAGATGCAGAGGCCTGGAATAACCTCGGAAATACCTTCTCTAGGCTTGCAGATGGAGCTAGTGCTATTGAAGCATATACAAGAGCTGTAGCTATTCGACCTGATTACGCAGAAGCATTCTATAATTCTGCTAATGCACATTTCATTGAGGGCGACGATGAGCGTGCCATAGCATGTGCTGAAGCAGCTCTAGAATTAGATGCCTCGCTGATAAAGAGGGTCAACCAGTGGATTCATGTTTCTCGTGACAGACTTGTATCCACCAGAGCTGCCTTGGAAAGGAGTGAGCAAAGAAAACGAGAATCAGAAGAATGACCACATTCCTATTGATTGATTCATCACACCTAAAAGGCTCAAGTGCACATCTGTGGAAATATGTTCGCTCCGCCCGACTCCGAGAGCAAGGGGATGTCATTCAGACTGGATGTCCGGAAACTAGCGGCTGCTGCAATCCTCATTCTTGGTGGCGGCGTGATAGTCGCCTGGGTTGTCGGCCAACTAGGCATACCCTTTCTTGACCCCATCATGATCTTAGGAGCCACCATCATGATCGCGATGATCCTGGTCTGCTGTTCCTCTATGATGGTCTTTGGCCAATTTGCTTATCGCATGCCTAGATACGGAGAGATGGAGATTCGATTCAAAGAAGGGATGGAGCTCTATAACAATCAGGAGTGGGAGGCAGCCCTCAAGATATTCCGAGAGCAGATGGGCCCCGAGATGGATCACAAACGTGCTCTCTTCTATGGTGCGAAATGCTGCGAGGAACTTGATGATTTGAATTGCGTCAAGGAGTACACAATGAGGTACTTGGAGCTTCAGCCAAAGGACAAGGAAGTGTGGGAGATGCTTGCTAACACGCACAAAAGACTATTCGAGTATGAAGAAGCAGAAGACGCCTTGAAGAAAGCCTCGGATCTCTAGCTGAATATGCGGGATACGAAATCGGACATACGGTCTATTGGCTTGGAATGATCCTATTTTTCAGATAACCAATTTTCTCTATGTAAAGCACCATCTCATCCCCAGGCTTGAGATATTCAGGCGGGTCACGTGTGAATCCGACTCCGGATGGAGTGCCTGTGGCGATAATATCAGATGGTTCAAGAGTGAAGGACTGTGACAGATGTGAGATTATCTGACGCACTCCATAACGCAGCAATGACGTAGTAGAGTCCTGCTTGATGACACCATTGATCTTGGTCTGCATCGTCAGACCTGAGGCATCTCCCAGTTCGTCTACTGTAACAATACATGGGCCTAAGGGTCCTAATCCGTCGAGAGATTTTCCACGTATCCATTGACCGTCATCTCTTTGGAGGTCACGAGCACTCACGTCGTTGATTATTGTGTAGCCAGCTACGTAATCGAGAGCGCTGTCTTCATCAACTTCTCTGCAGGTCTTGCCAATGACGACCGCGAGTTCAACCTCCCAGTCAAGTTTGTCCGAGACCTTGGGCATAGGAATAACATCATCGGGATTTACGATGCAAGACGGAAATTTAGCAAATATAACAGGAAATCCAGGTGTTTCGCTTCCAGTTTCTTCGATATGCTCCTTGTAATTCAGACCAAGAGCCACTATTTTTCCGGGCCGATATATTGGTGCTAGAATCTTGACAGAATAAGTGGGAAAGACAAGGGGACGTTCTAAAACTGGAAGTCCTTCGAATTTCTCTGCTATCGATCTTACGGCATCTATGCCTGACTCCCATGCCAGAAGATCCTCCATAGTTGTTGGGAATCTCTGTCCATCCATAACGTAGGTGGAGCCAAAATACCGGGCGGCATCTGGAATATCGAGAATACCACCCTCAACCTCAACGCCAACTGAGGACACACCTAACCGAGAGTAGGTAAATAGCCGCATGCGTACACTATCGCTCCGGTTTCATTAATCTTTAGCGGTTGCAAGGTGGTTGATGCTACACCATCTGATTTATCCGATAGTGAATTAGTCATTCTCAAGGAGTGTTCATATTTGACAACCAAACCGACTCTCGATGACCTACCGGACGATGTGTTCGTTGCTCTTGGAAGAAGAGGCATGGAAGGAATCCCTCTGAAGGAATGCACCTATGATTGTGATGGTAAGGAACTGATATTGCTGGAAATGAAAAGAGAGCCGGAGAAAATAACTGGCAGTGGTATTGAAAATGCATTAGAGAATTGGGTTGTTGAATGCAACACATGCAAGAGACCCTTCACAATAAGATGTAAAATCCGATATGTTGATGGTAAGAGGATGGACACCATGGTAAACCTCTTGGACGATGAGGGCAAAGACTTGGGATGGTTAGGAAGCTACTAGGTGAGCCATTTGACTAGGAAGTACAAGATTTCCGTGTTGCCTGGAGATGGAATAGGCAGGGAAGTGATTCCAGAGGCGGTGACTGTGATGAGAACAGCTACATCAAGCACCAGTGGACTGGAAATCGAGATTCACGAGTTTGAATGCGGGGGAGAATATTTCCTGAAGAACGAGCGTGAGTGGTCTGAAGAGGCTGAAGCTTTCACCAAGAACGAAGCTGATGCTATTCTGCTAGGAGGGATTGGCGCTAAGGATGCTGAAGGGAAGATTGTGAGACTTCCAGACGGGAACATGGCTGGTTACAGTGTCGTCATTGGTCTGAGACAAATCCTTGACCTCTATGCTAATATCAGACCAGTGAAGTTGTATGAACGTGTACCAACACCTCTCGCTGAAAAGGGCCCCAAAGATATCGACATGGTCATTGTGAGAGAGAACACCGAAGGATTATACATTCCTGCGAGGGGAAGAATCACTGGACGCGAAGAAGGCGACCTCGCAGTGGATTTGCGTGTAATCACGGCGAGTGGAGCAGAAAGAATTTCCAGATATGCCTTCAATCTCGCAATGGAAAGGGGTGGTGCGCCAAGCGATGGCAAAAGGCGGGTGACTTGCGTGGACAAGAGCAACCTTCTCGCAGGATGCAAGCTATTCAGGGAGTCCTTCAACAAAATCGGTGAGAGTTTTCCTGATGTGGTAAAGGATTATGCCTATGTGGATGCATGGACTCTATTGGCAATACAGAAGCCAGAATATTTTGACGTTGTTGTTGCGCCCAATGAGTTTGGCGATATCATAAGCGATCTGGGAGGTGCACTCCAAGGGGGCCTTGGAATTTCTCCCTCGGGAAACATAGGTGACCAGCATGCCATGTTTGAGCCTGTGCATGGCTCTGCTCCAGACATAGCTGGAAAGAACGTGGCAAATCCCCTTGCTGCAATCCTCTCTGTTGCTATGATGTTCGAATGGTTGGGAACAAAGCACAACGATAAATCTCCAATCACTGCAGCGATAAAGATACGCCTTGCTGTCGAAAAGGCATTGGGAACCAGTAATATTCGCACAGCAGACCTTTGTGTAGGTGAATGGTCCAAGGTGAAGCCATCAACTACAAAGGAAGTTGCGTCAGAGGTCACTAAGGGAATTGCGGAGTGATTGTTATGGGAGCGACTCTAGCTGAGAAGATTCTGGGTAGTCACACAGAGAAGGGCAAAGCAACTGCAGGAGAGATTGTGGAGACCTCAGTAGATCTGCTGATGGTACACGAAGTGCTAGGCTCGCGCATTCTACCAGTCTTGGACGAGATGGGATTTGATAAGGTGTGGGATCCTGACCGCATCTTGGTTGTAAACGATCACTGGGCACCTGCTTCAGATGTCAATAGTTCTGAGATTCATCGACGGAATCGACAATTTGTCAAGGAGCAGAATATCACACACTTCTGTGATGTCGATTGTGGGATTTGTCACCAGGTCCTCCCTGAAATGGGACTCGTGTCTCCGGGCGACCTCATTGTTGGCAGTGACTCGCATTCCACTACTTATGGTGCCTTCAATGCATTCTCCACTGGGCTTGCTGCTACAGACTCAGCCCTCATTATCTCCACAGGCAGCATCTGGTTCAGAGTGCCTGAGTCGATCTATGTCAAGATAGATGGCAAATTTGCTGAGTACGTTATGAGCAAAGACCTGATTCTCAAAATCATCGCAGACCTTGGTCCAGATGGAGCCAACTATCAGTCATTAGAGTTTCATGGGTCCACGATAGACTCAATGTTGGTTGGAGAGAGAATGACAGTCTGCAATATGGCAGTGGAGGCAGGAGCTAAATCTGCGCCTATGAACTGCAACAAGCACGTCGAGAAGTGGATGAAAGAGCATGCGCCTTCGAGATCATTGAGTCCTGTAGAACCTGACCCTGATGCTGAATATGTTGAAACATTCGAGTACAACTTGGACAAAGATCCGCTTGAGCCAATGGTCGCAGTTCCCGACAATCCAACCAATGGTGTACCTGCATCTGAGGCTGCTGGCACGAAATTCGACCAAGCATTCATAGGCTCTTGTACCAATGGCAGAATTCAGGATCTTGAGATTGCAGCCAAGATTCTGGGGGGACAGAAGATACACAAGGACATACGATTGATTATCACTCCAGCTAGCAAGACAACGTACATGCAAGCTCTAGAGAGAGGACACATCAAGACACTCATGCAGTCAGGTGCGATTATAACGAACTCAACTTGTGGAGCTTGCGTGGGAGGACATCTGGGTGTTCTAGGAGCTGGCGAGGTGTGCGTTTCGAGTACAAACAGAAACTTCCCAGGTCGAATGGGGCATCGAGATTCAAAGGTCTACTTGGCGTCGCCTGCAACCGTAGCAGCCAGTGCATTAAGGGGCGAAATCACTGATCCAAGGAGGCTGTGAAAGTGGGAGCTTTTGAGAAAATAGTGGGGAGAGCGTGGGTGCTTGGTGACAATATCGACACCGATCAGATAATCCAAGGTCGATATCTTACACTCCTAAGTTACGAAGAGATGGCAAAACATGCATTGAAAATCCCCAGACCAGATTTTGCATCCGGCGTAAAGAAGAACGATGTGATTGTTGCTGGAAGAAACTTTGGCTCAGGCTCGTCCCGGGAAGAGGCGCCCCAGGTTCTCAAGGAGCTCGGAGTCGGATGCATTGTAGCGGAATCGTTCTCCAGGATTTTCTATAGAAATGGATTCAACGTAGGATTGCCTCTCATGTTAGTGCCAGGTGTTTCATCGAACGTAGAGGATGGCAACTTATTGACAATCGACTTCACAAAGGGAACGCTCACAAACAATGACTCAGGCAAAATGCTCCAAGGCGAACCTTTACCATCATTCATGCGAGAGATACTAGAATCAGGCGGAGCTGTTTCAAGATACAAGAAACTCAAGAAATAGAATCGAGTGCTCATAGGAAGAAAGGGCTAAAAGCCCTCTCGTACTGAGTTGCACACGCGAGTGCTCAAGTAGAGGTCCAATTCATGAATGTCATACTTTTCCTAATAATATCGCTTATAGCTCATTCGATCCCAATTCCATTGTCAACAGACATGTTTCGACCAAGCATGCTCCTCAAATGGCTACCACTTCGTCTCGTATGGGGTGCTGTCGCTTGGGGTATAATCACTCTTCTGATGATGATGACCCTCCCATGGGCAATCCTCAGTCTGGTGCTAAGCCTGGGAGTTCTACTCATGTTTGCCAGCGGATTTCGCCCTGGTGAAATGGAAGATATGCTAGCCGGACTTAGAATGCCATTGACTTGTTTCGGTCTAATGATCGTGCTCTTGATGCCAATGTTCTCAGGTCTAATTGGTTGGACCTCTGATGTTGCGAATGCAGAGTATTTCGACGATATGATAGCAGAAACTGACGAGCCACTATTCAATTCCTCTATTCCCGATGAGATGGTCAGACTAGTGACTGAGGAATATGCCGAATACGTGGCTAATCAGCATATTTCACCCTTTGGCTCCAACGTGATGGTTTCAGCTGCGCACATAACAACGCGAAACGGGCGGTTGGTCTGGGTGTGTACGATAGTATCAACGAATGTGCTAGCTGAGAATTTCGTCAAGGGCTTCATCGTAGTGGATGCAAATGATCCTCAGGCCACTGAGCCGGAGGTCATTACTGATACAACGATTCCTGTTGGCGAAGGCCTGTGGTGGGACAAAGACATCAGATTTGGCAACTACCTCAATGACATGACTGCTGCTTACCAATACGCATACCCCACATGGGATCCTGCTGATAACTTGGTCTATGTTCAGACGAGGACTCCTCTAGAATTCGACTTCGTTGAGAAGGCAATTGGACCAATTGTCTACGCCGAGAATGGTTCGATTGTTGCGTACCCTACAATAGCCGGTACGCCATCGTGGATCACACAGGCTTATGCAGAAGAATGGCTTGAGAGAGAGGTCACGAGATGGGGAGGCTACCGGAGAGGTGAAGGATTCGACCTCTTTGCTGGTGGACTTCTTTGGTTTATACCGCCTTCGGGCGATCGACTGGAGATGACGGAAGACACTCGGTATATAGTGAATCCAGACTCAAGCAGAGTGGAGGCGTTTATTGCAGTGCATCCAGTCACCAACGACAGAGCCCTTGCAGGTGTATTTCGTGCGACACTGGACACTGTCTATTACCATGACCTTAGTGGATTTGGCTACGTCAGTGGAGATGCAGCGGCCTCCAACGTAGTTAGTCAGTTTGCACCTCCAGCATCAGGATTCTATTACGGAGCTATGCCGCTCCTCTATCCAGTTCAGGTCACGCCAACTGAAACAATATGGACCTGGTATACACCCATCTACTGGGCGGACGGATGGTATGACTCGGATATTGATGAGTATGTACTCTCCGACATGCGGCTCCATGCACTTGCCTTGGTGGATGCATCCAATATTGACAAGTACCACATCGAAGAGCTGGGAGGAACACAGTCAGGCGCAACCCTTGTGCAGACAACCAGAGCAGGATATGTTGCTTTGTTCGGAGGTTCCATTGAGCCAGAACTGGAAGACACATTCGAACTGACTGCGACTGTGACGAACATAACATCCTTCGTCTATGATGGGGATACTCACATAGTACTTGGAACTGACAACGCTACGTATCCATACATCGAAGGGACAAAGGATTGGATGAATCTCACTGACTGGTACACTCTCCTGAACATAGGTGTGAGTGATAGTTTCACTGCGACGATACAACAGGTTGAAGACCAGTACCAAATCGTTGCACTGGTGAAGAATTAACTTGAGAGGGGGCTAGCCCCCCTCTTTCTCTTCTTTTGATACCTCAGCTTCCACCGCTCATTCTCTGTTTCAGGGCTGCATACTTTCCCTTAATTGAACCCCATATGCGGCTCTTTCTAGACTTGGTGGCAGTAGTGTGAATAGGACACATATCACCAAGTGTACATCGATCTTCAAATCCACCATAGTCATGCATTGCTTCAGGGAGCGCGTTGTTCAAAAGCTCTCTCTCAAACGCCTCCATCAAGTCTGAGCTGATGTAATCCCAATCAGCATCTCTGAATTGCTCAGCAGCCAGGGCTTTTGAAACCGCGTCAAACACCTCTTTTGCTACATCTGGCGCTTCTTCAGAAAGGCCGATAACAACGGAATGGCCACCAGGTGTTGTTTTTGAGAACTTCATCTCAGTTTCCCCCATCTTCACAGACTGCAAAGACATCCCAGACGAGAGTGTGAGAGGTATGGTCTCGATAGCTGACAGAAATCCAGTGAGCAGTTCTGGCTGTTTGAAAGCTGTTTTGCAGAATGTGCCATAGCACTTGCTATAGATGGGCAATCCCGATTGAGTGTAGATAAGGAGATACTCCAGCGCTGGCAATGTTCCTTAGACCTCCAGTCTATCGAGCTGCGTCAATGCGTGTCTTCTCAGAAATACTTTGTGACTTTGCGTGGCTGAAGATGCATCAGGGGGTAATGAACCCCCTCGATAATTCATAGCTTGTTTAGCTTATCGAACTCCTTGAAGACTTCTCTTTGTATCAGAAATCGGAGGATCTCAGCAGTACCTCCGCCAATTGTCATGAGTCGAGCATCCCTGAAGAATCGTTCAATGGGGTAGTCGGTTGTGTAACCCGCACCTCCTAGTATCTGTATAGCTTCGTTTGTTATCTCGATTGCTGACTCTGTCGTAAAGAGCTTCGCAATCGATGCGAGCTTGGTTATGTTCTCCCCCCTGTCATAAGCACGTGCAGCGGTAAGAGTCAGAGCGCGACCAGCCTCCAGTTTCATTGCCATGTCGGAAATCTTGAAACTCACTCCTTCAAATGCCCGAATCGGTCTTCCGAACTGCTCCCTCTCGTTGGAATACTTTACAGCGATTTCGTAAGGTGTTCTTGCATATCCAATAGATTCGGCTGCAATCGCGGTCCTCTCACTATCTAATTCATCCATTAGGATATGGAACCCTTGACCTGGTTCTCCAAGCAGCATATCATCAGGAACTCTCACATCTTCAAACTTCAGCCAAGAAACTCTAGCAGACTTCATTCCCAACAGATCATGATCTTGCACAACTGAAAACCCATCACTCTTTGTGTCGACTATGAATGCGCTCATCCCATTCTTGGACTTGACACTGGGATCTGTGATTGCAAACGCGCACATGTAGTCGGAAACGCTGCCATTAGTAATGAACTTCTTCTCACCATTCAAAACCCATTCGTCGCCGTCCTTTTCAGCCCTGGTCTTCATCCCGGCGGTATCTGAACCCACATCAGGCTCTGTTATGCCGATGCAGCCAATCTTCTCCCCCTTGATGATGGGGGTCAGGTACTTCTTCTTCTGTTCCTTTGTTCCAAATTTGCTGACTGGCATACCATAAAGAGTAGCAGATGCCATGCGGGCCATATCGAGACCTCCATTGACTGCGCTAATCTCCTCGGCCACAATAATCTCATAGGAAAGCCCCCTCTCAGTTCCTCCAACAGACTTCTCATGGTGCACACCCATATATCCAGCTTGGCCAATCTTGTGAATCAGCTCTCTTGGATAGGGGCCTTTGTCAATCTCGTCTGCGATGGGGGCAATCTCCCTTTGACAAAAAGCTCGAACTTCCTTTCGAAATGCAAGCTCTTCATCTGTCCAAAGTGTACTGCTAAGATAATCAGTCATAGTCGAAACCCGAATGGATTGTGAAGAGAACTTGCTTAAATCACTAACTGGATAGGAAATGTTTCTCACAAAACGACCTGAAACTGGAGCCTATCTTCAGGGTCGAGTGAGAGGTCAACACGGTCCCCAATCTTTGGCAAGGAGGTATCCTGTTCCTTTGCATGACATAGGACCACCGCTTTATGTTCGAGTTCAACAAGAGCCATTGTCAACGGCGGACTAAATCCCTCAGGAGGCATTTGGAGAGTAGTGAAACTAACAATTGTTCCCTGACCTTTCAGTTCCAAGGAAACCATATGTCCTACTCTTTTCCCACAATATGGACAAGTATCGCGAGGAGGAACAATGGCTCGTTCACACGTCTTACAACGTGAGGCCTGTATCTTCAACTCAGTTTCACATGAAGAAACTGAATCATGTCAGTGAAAAGGTTTCTGTCAATCTACTTCGGAGTCTTTGTCTTCAAAGTGTTCAGGACAGGTTTGATGTGTCTCTTCAGGAAAGTTCTGAACTTGGGATCGTCTGTAAGATGGATGGTACTCTTATTCGTGAGGTTCTCAATACTCCCTTCAACTTCAATTGCCTCACCCAAATCAACCAAGTCTGTCTGGAAGACTTTGTGGATGGCATGTGGAGAGAAACCTTCCTTTCTGTAGACTGGGAGTATCTGTGCTTTGGTTCCACTTCCCCCCAATTTTAGTAGAGACAAAAGCATCAACCAGTGATGCCAAGCATTTGCGTAGTTCTCGAGAAATTGCATTACTTCTTCTATTGATTTGACCAAGCTATCTTCC
>JAEOTX010000224.1 GCA_016839605.1 Candidatus Thorarchaeota archaeon
CAATCAACCAGTCAGCCGTCTTGATGACCTCTAGATTGTGTTCGACCAAGATGACTGTGTTGCCTCCCTCTACTAACCGATTCAAAACACGAAGTAGCACATGAACGTCAGAAGCCGAGAGACCGGTAGTGGGCTCATCGAGTAAGTAAAGCGTCTGTCCTGTGCTCCGTCGTGAGAGTTCTGAGGCGATCTTCATCCGTTGACTCTCGCCGCCTGAGAGTGTGGTTGCAGGCTGTCCGAGTTCCAAATAACCAAGTCCGACGGCCACTAACGTTGAAAGCTTGTCTGCAACTTTCGGAATGTCACGGAAGAACTCGAGAGCTTCTTCGATTGTCATTGATAAGACTTCAGTGATGTTCTTGCCCTTGTAGGTCACCTCAAGGGTCTCCCTATCAAAGCGGTCGCCCTTGCACACATCACAGGTCATGAAAACATCGCTCATGAAGTGCATCTCAACCCTGAGCACTCCACTTCCTTTGCACTTCTCACATCGACCCTCCCGTGTATTGAAAGAGAATCTACCAATGGAGAATCCTCTAGCCTTGGCCTCAGGCATCTGTGCGAATAGGGCTCGGATCGATGCGAAGGTCTTCGTGTACGTCGCGGGGTTTGATCTTGGTGTTCTGCCGATGGGCGACTGGTCAACCAATACCAATCTATCGATATGTTCCATCCCCTCAATCTCATCATGCGCTCCTGGAACCGGACCGGTTCCTTCCATCCCCCGACGTAGTGCTCTATACAGGGTTTCATAGGTCAGTGTGCTCTTGCCGCTCCCTGAAACACCAGTCACGCCGATGAGCTTGCCTAATGGGAACTCCACTGTGATATTCTTGAGATTATGCTGGCTCGCACCTTTCAGTACTATTTTCTCCCCATTGCCTTCTCTTCTCATATTTGGTACAGGAATCTGCTTCTTTCCAGCGAGATATTGTGCGGTGAGTGACTTTGGATCTGTCAGGACATCAGCTGGAGGCCCCTCTGCCACTACACGTCCGCCATGAATACCTGCTAGTGGACCAAGGTCGATGATGTGGTCAGCCGCCTCTATCGTATCACGATCGTGTTCTATAACCACAACAGTATTGCCAAGAGACCTCAGATGATAGAAGGTCTCGATGAGGCGGTTGATGTCGCGTGGATGGAGCCCAATCGATGGCTCGTCGAGGCAGTAAAGTACTCCTGTAAGAGCCGAACCAATCTGAGTCGCAAGTCGTATTCTCTGACTCTCGCCACCTGAGAGGCTCATTGACAGTCTATCCAGATTCAAATATTCGAGACCCACAGAGATGAGGAACTTCAATCGAGCCCGTATCTCCTTCAAGACAAGTTCTGCAATCTTCATCTCACGTTCTGTTAGGTCGATCCTCTCGAAGAAGTCGGAAGCTTCTTCGATTGTCATTGATGTCACAACATCGATCGGCTTGCCACTTACCGTGACTGCAAGACTCTGAGGCTTGAGCTTCCTTCCGCCGCATGACTCACATGCCATCTTTCGCGAGAGGACATTCGCGATATAGCCGGCTCGATACTGGTACCATTGCTTCTCGCTAGATTTTCCATCCTCGAAGACTTTCTCCAGCCAAGGTATAAGGCCAAGCCACTTTCGAGTAATCTCCCATTGGGATGAGTCAGTACGCTGTATGTAGTGGAGTGTTATCTCAGGTCTTCCCCATAGCAGGGTTTCACGTTGAGCCTTGTTTAGTTCAGAGTAAGGAGTGTCTAATGTGAAGCCAATTTGTTCACCAAGTGCTTCAAGACGACGAGTGAACCACGGCCTATCAGAGCCGTTCACTCTCCTGCTTATGTCATGGATGGTCATAGACTTGCTGGGTATCACGAGATCTGAGTCAACCGCCATTGTAACTCCGAGGCCATTGCATGTCGTACAAGCTCCGTCTGGCCGGTTATAGGAGAACGCTTTGGGGCTGAGCTTCTCATATTGAAGGCCGCATTTAGGACACATCAGCTGCTCTGCAAACATAAGGTCAGGTTCCCCCTCTCTTGCTATGACAGCTGCTCCCTCACCAGTTTCCAGTGCGGTCTCTAGAGACCCTATGAGTCTCTCTCGAACTTTATGGCTGATCTCAAGGCGGTCTACAACTACCTCGATGTCATGCTTCTTTCGACCATCAATCTCAATGCCATCGATTTCTTGGATATCGCCATCCACACGCACCCTAGCAAAGCCATTCTTCAGCAAACCCTGCAGGATCTCTTCATGCCTTCCTGCTTCATCTCTTACAACAGGAGCAAGAACAAAGACTCGATGTCCACCGTTCTCATCGAGGAGGAGTCGTGCAGCTGATTCAGCAGTCAACTGCTCCATGGCTCGTCCGCACTCGACACAATGGGGGATGCCGATATTGGCATAAAGAAGACGCAGATAGTCATGGATTTCTGTACTAGTACCGACCGTCGACCTAGGGTTCTTCGTCCTGCCCTTTTGTTCAATCGAGATGGCTGGAGGAAGTCCTGTTATCTTGTCCACCTTTGGCTTGTCTAGTCTACCAAGGAAACGCCTTGCGTAAGATGATAGTGACTCGACATATCTCCTCTGTCCTTCTGCAAAGATTGTGTCAAAGACTAGTGTGGACTTGCCTGAACCTGAGGGCCCAGTCACGACAACTAGTCTGTCTCGCGGGATGTCTACGTCGACTTTCTTGAGGTTGTGTTCCTCAGCCTGACGAACCTTGATGAAGCCAGTCAATCCTTCGCACCTCCCACCGCCACTAAGTCCTTCAGATATCTCCCAGTGAAAGAGGTCTTCTTCCTCACGATATCCTCCGGTGTACCTTCAGCGACAACATACCCGCCTTCGTCCCCGCCTTCAGGTCCGAGATCAATGACCCAATCAGCTGTCTTCACAACATCCAGCTGATGCTCTATCACGAGAACTGTGTTTCCAAGGTCGACAAGGCGATGTAACACTTCTAGAAGCTTCTTAATGTCTGCGAAATGAAGGCCTGTTGTAGGTTCGTCGAGCATTATCAATGTCTGCCCTGTCGCAGGTCGTGACAGAAACTTGCTGAGCTTGACACGCTGGGCTTCTCCACCCGAGAGAGTTGTAGCTGGTTGGCCTAGCTTAATGTAGCCCATTCCTACCGCACATAGAGTTTCGAGGCGCCTATGAATCGAAGGAATACCTTCGAAGAACGCTACTGCTTCGTCTATTCTCATGTCAAGGATGTCTGCGATGTTCTTCCCCTTGAATCGAACCTGTAGAGTTTCTCTATTGTACCGACGTCCCTTGCACTCAGTGCAGGTCACCTGAACGGGAGGGAGGAACTGCATCTCAATAATCTCGACTCCTGCTCCACGGCACTTCTCACAACGCCCGCCCTTGACATTGAAACTGAATCGTCCAGGTTTATACCCGCGAATCTGTGACTCTGGAAGGCTTGAGAACATCTCCCGAAGAGGACTCCATAGTCCAACATATGTTGCTGGATTTGAGCGTGGTGTCCGGCCGATGGGACTCTGATCAATCACAATCACTTTGTCAAGCTGCTCTGCACCAGCAATCGCGTCATGGGCTCCTGGCTTTTTCTCGGCTTTGTGGAACCTTCGAGCCAGCTCCCTCTGGAGCGTTTCTACGATGAGGCTTGACTTCCCGCTCCCTGACACTCCTGTCACTGCAATGAACATGCCAAGAGGAAATCTGATGTTTATATTCTTGAGGTTGTTATGTCTGGCGCCTTGCACCTCTATGAACCGACCATTTGGGCCTCTTCGTTTCTCAGGGACAGGAATCTCAACCTCGCCTCGGAGGTACTTCGCCGTGATCGATTCCCTTGACTTCAGAATCCTACTCAAATCGCCAGCCACTACGACCTCGCCACCCTCTGCCCCTGCGCCTGGTCCAAGGTCGACAATATAGTCAGCGCTCTTCATTGTTTCCTCATCATGCTCGACGACTAAGACAGTGTTACCGAGGTCTCGCAGTCGCATCAAGGAGTTGAGGAGCCTTTGATTGTCTCGTGCATGCAAACCAATAGAGGGTTCATCACAAACATAGGTCACTCCGACCAGGTTCGAGCCTATCTGACTAGCAAGGCGGATGCGTTGAGCTTCACCACCCGCGAGAGACGGAGCAGTCCTGTTCAGCGTCAAATAGTCAAGACCAACGTCTCTCAGAAAGCCTATCCTTCCCATGATCTCTCTGAGGATGGGGTCAGCCACTGGTTCAAAGCGTGGATCTATCTTGACATTGCTGAAGAACTCCTGAAGGCCTTTCACTGATAGGACATCAAGATCTGCAATGGAACGACCACCAAAGGTTATTGCCTGTGATTCTGGCCTGAGCCGATTGCCGTTGCAAGTGGGGCAGGTCACTTCTGACATGTACCGAGACTCGATCTGTTTTCGAATATACTCAGACTTAGTTTGAGCGTAATTTCTTACAGCATGCTGCATCCATCCTTCGAAAGGACGCCTGAAGGTTCCGGAATAGGTGACACCATATTCCTCATTCCCGCCTTCCCATGTGGACTCAAAGGTCTCTTTGCCTGTCCCATGGAGAAGTATTTTCTGCTGCTTCTTTGTGAGGTCTTTCCATTTCGTGTCGAGTGTGAAACCATACTTTTCTGCTACCTTTTTCAGGCGACTTCGTTTCAACTTCCATTGGTAACCCTTGAGAGCACCTTCACGGATGGTCAGTTCAGGATCCTCGATGAACCTCTCAGCATGAAATTCGCGAATTGTACCCATACCTGTGCACTGAGGACATGCACCCTGAGGTGTGTTCCAAGAGAAGATTCGAGGCTCCATCTCTGGCAGACTGATTCCGCAGTCAACACAGGCGAATTGCTCTGATAGAGTGACGTCACCATCCGATTTCGAGATGACCACAACACCTTCAGCCATATTCAGTGAGGTCTCTACTGCTTCTGAGATTCGACCCCGCTCAGATGGCTTCACTCGTACCCTATCAATGACCACCTCAATAGTGTGCTCAAAGTAGCGGTCAAGTGACATTCCTTCCTCAATATCCTTGAGTTCGCCATCCACTCGGGCTCGGATGTAACCTTTCTTGAGGAGGGCTTTGAATTCTCTGCGATACTCTCCCTTTCTTCCCCTGACAATGGGAGCCATAATCATGATTCGAGTGCCTTCCTCAAACTGGAGGATGTTGTCCACAATTTGCTGTGAGGTCTGTGGCTCAATTTTCTTTCCGCACTCAGGACAGTGAGGCTCACCAACTCTCGCATAGAGTAGTCGTAGGAAGTCGTAGATCTCAGTTATTGTGCCAACCGTCGACCGAGGGTTCCTACCAACACTCTTCTGGTCAATCGATATCGAAGGTGAGAGGCCAGACATGAAATCTACTTTGGGTTTCTCAAGCATCCCAAGAAACTGACGTGCATAAGGCGAGAGAGACTCCACGAATCTTCGCTGACCTTCTGCAAAGATAGTGTCAAAGACCAGGCTTGACTTCCCACTGCCCGAAACCCCAGTAACTACTGTGAGGGTGTTCTTTGGAATCTCCACGTCGATGTGCCGCAGATTGTGTTCTGCAGCACCCATGACGACGATGGACCTCGGTCCGTCGAACTCAGTTGGGTCACCCTTGCGTTTCTTTGTCGCAGCCTTCACGTTCCGTTGCCCTCAACCTTCTTTCTCAAATCCATAATCTGGTCACGAAGTTTAGCTGCTCGTTCGAACTCTAGGTTCCTAGCAGCCTCCTTCATCTGCTCTTCTAGGTCAATGATATAGTCCATCATGTCTTCGATCTCTAAGGGATCGAAGTCACCAATCTCAGTCTGTACTGTCTTCTCCAGCCGCACAATGCCTTCAGCGATATCACGGATATCTTTCACAATGGTTCGTGGCTCGATGTTGTGTTCCTCATTGAACTTGACCTGATAGCTCCTTCTGCGATTTGTCTCATCTATGGCACTCTGCATGGCATTCGACACATGATCTCCGTATAGGATGACTCGACCACGTACATTTCGCGAGGCGCGACCCATTGTCTGAATAAGTGCCCAGTCTGTTCTGAGGAATCCTTCCTTATCAGCATCAAGAACCGCAACAAGACCTACTTCAGGAAGGTCGAGGCCTTCCCGTAATAGATTGATACCAACAAGGACATCAAACTTGCCCTGCCTGAGCTGTCGAATAATCTCAATTCTCTCAACTGTGCCAATGTCTGAGTGGAGATACCTCGCCTTGATACCAGCTTCAACAAGATACTCCGACAACATCTCAGCTGTCTTCTTTGTGAGTGTGGTCACGAGGACTCGATCTCGATCAGCTGTCGTCTTCTTTATCTCACCCAGTAAATGGTCAACCTGTCCTACGACTGGACGAACTGTGATGTCCGGGTCTAGAAGACCTGTCGGTCTTAGGAGCTGCTCAACAATCTGGCCGCTCGCTTTTCGCTCGAATGGACCTGGTGTGGCACTGGTGTACACAACATGTTTCATGTACTTCTCAAACTCGTCAAACTTCATTGGTCGATTGTCAAATGCGGATGGCAGCCTGAAGCCAAAGTCAACTAGATTCCTTTTTCGAGAGAGGTCTCCGTTGTGCATTCCTCGAATTTGCGGGATTGTCATATGGCTCTCATCAAGAATCATCAGGAAGTCTTCAGGGAAGTAATCCAGCAATGTGTAGGGCTTCTCGCCCTTGTTTCGCCCATCAATGTACCGAGAATAGTTCTCAATCCCTTGAGTCCTTCCGGTTTCCCTCATCATCTCCATATCATAGAGAGTGCGTCGTTTGAGCCGGTCCGCCTCTACAAGCTTACCTTGCTGCCTGAACCACTCAACACGCTCCCGCATCTCCTGCTCAATGGCATCCAGAGAGTCTGTGATTCGTTCATAACGAGCAATGTGGTGTCTAGCTGGGAATAGCTCAACCCATTTCATGCTCTCTAAACGTCTTGAAGTCAGGGCTTCGAGGACTGATATTCTCTCAACAACATCACCATCGAGCTCGATTCTGATACTATTCCGAGAAGCAGATGGACATACATCTATAACATCACCTCGAACGCGAAATGATCCTGGCTTAACCTCCATGTCATTTCGGTCGTACTGCATTGCTACGAGTTTCTCAAGCAGACTTCGTCTGTCAATCTCTTTTCCAACCTCTACCATCATTCTGAAATAGTCATATTCTGATGGATTACCAACTCCATAGATGCAAGACACAGAGGCAACCACAATAACATCCGTTCGAGACCTCAGTGAGTGTGTCGCTGAGTGCCGGAGGCGTTCAATCTCCTCGTTTATGTCAGCTTCCTTCTCAATGTACATGTCCTTTGATGGCACATATGCTTCTGGCTGGTAGTAATCATAATAGGAAACAAAGTATTCCACAGCTGCATTGGGGAAGAACTGCCGATACTCTGAGGCCAGCTGTGCAGCGAGGGTCTTGTTGTGAGAGATAACCAGAGTAGGCTTGTTGTACTTCTCAATCACATTAGCCATGGTGAATGTCTTGCCACTCCCTGTGACTCCCAGGAGCGTCTGTTGCATGAGACCGCTCTCGAGACCCTCCACTAGTTTATCAATCGCCTGTGGCTGATCGCCTGTGGGTTCAAAGGGGGCCACCAGTTTGAACTCTGCCATCTGCTCCGACCTCTCGTCAGTGTCGCTCACACCTGACTACAAGTAACTCTTTGGATTTGTGCCACGCCTCGACAACATCTGAACGACTCGCACTTCTACTAGGAGTTTATCGTCTAGATGGGTTCGGTCGATGAAACATCAACGTCTGAGGGAGATGGTCGAAAGTATCAGGTGAAGCACCACCTCAAACCGATGAAGGTCGATATATCAGTGACACTCGGAATCTCCGAGAATGCTGAGCCTACTTATTCCAGCTCTTTTCTCTTGACAGTTACTACAATGATACTGAGTGTGATTGCAGCTAGGCATCCAATCAGTGATACAGTAATCACCATTCGTGCAACCCTTGCTTCCATACTCGGTGGCACCTCAGGGGGAGGTGGCGGAATTGGTGGGCGCTGATCGTCTGATAAAACATAGAGATGTGAACCACTATATGCTGCAATGTCCAGAGAGTCCTTGGAACTGGCTCCATCAAAATGTCCAACCACCGGATTCAATATTGCCTCGTTCCGAACATAGTGCCATAGGAAATCACCTGTGTGCCCATCTATGACGTTGATATACTCATGATTGGTGAAGACCATGTCTGTATGACCATCGCTATTCATGTCACCAAACACGCAGGTTGAGTACTGTGACCAAGGTTCGTATAGAGGATATCTCATTAGAGCGTTATAACTCCAGACAATTGCACTAGAATCGTCGTATCCACGTACGCCTAGATACCTGAGATTCAACACTAGTTCATCCACACCATCATTAAGATACACATCAGCGGCATGGATCTCTCTTATTGATGCTCCTGGAGACACAGAGTACATCTCATCTTCAACAGATGGGTGTGTATCTATTACTCTGACTTGCATACCTGAGCTCAATGCAAAGTCCTCATTGCTATCTGCGTTGAAGTAACCCGCATCGATCTCCTCGATGTCTGCGAACATATTGTACTCCCACATGTAAGCACCTGTGGCACCATTGTACACACGAGCAATGTTCTCATCTCCGCCAAAGACTGCATCCAGGGTGAATAGACCTCTGAAGTGTCCTACTGCCAGATGGTTATTATCATCAGTGGAGTTGACACTGGACGTGTATCGATATGTATCGCCATTGTACCACGCGAGATATGCCTCAGAACCAAATGGTTTCTCAAAGAGAACAACTATCTCATCTCCTAGGTATATGGCATTGAAGTCCCCTATATAGTAATCAACAATCTGGAATCCTGCGGGTGCATAGATATATCCCAGTTTGGCATATGTTTCTCCTTCTGCTAGCCCAATTGTGTCTTCATCGATACGAAACGCAAAGTCAGTGTTGCCTGAATTGTCGATGTCACCGAACCGTACCATGTCTATTTGATTCCCACTAGAAATTGAAGTCATCATTGTACCAGTGTAGGCATCCCAAATTGCTATGCGGTCATCATCATATCTGATGAACACCTCGTCATACTCATCGTGGTCAAGATCAGCCGCCCAAGCTCCCTGAATTGTAGAACCAATATCCGCATCCCAATATGGAATGTGTGCCAGGTATTGCGGTTCTATTGAAGGACCTGAAAAATCGAGGCCATCAAATGCATCAAGGTACGAGGATAACGGTTCTGCAGGGTAGTTCCAATAGAGAGTCACAACCGAGTCCTCACCATCATCATCAAAGTCAGCAGAGGCCAATAGACCAAGCTCATCCTCGATGAAGTTGACCCATAATGGAAGACCACTCCTACCATCCACAACCGCCAGAGCAGTACCATTAACGCCTATGGCTAGGTCTATTCCTCCAGAACCACCAAAATGGCCAGATGTAGCACTGACCTGGAATAGACTGTATGAATCAGGTGTAACAAGCTCTGCGTCATAGTGCCATTGCGTCCTTAGAGTGCCAACTTCAACAAGATATGCCCCTCCGTCCTTAGTGAGGACGAAGACCTCAGCTTCATTATCTCCATCAAAGTCATCAACTATCAAGTTCATGAGTCTTGCATCCACTGTGGAGTTGTAGAAGATAGATTCTGATACAACATCCACAATTCTCATCATGACATCGTTACCAAACAGGACATCATCGTATCCATCTAGATTGAAGTCATACGCCTCCATTGGTTGTCGTCCAAAGCTATGACCAACCAGGTCATTTGGTGATTCATAGAGAAGGGTGCCGTCTAATGGATTGATGACCTTCACAGCATAGGTATCGTTTGCATAAGCAACTCCAAGTATTGAGTCATCTGTGAAATCACCAACAACCAATCCCCAGATATCACCGGCATCCACTGATTCGCTGTGCCAGAGGTCTCCAGTATTGTTGACAACCCATATCACACCATCCTCGGAACCAACAACGACTTCTTTGAATCCATTACCATCAATGTCTCCGATATCCATGTCTTCGATGTCAGCACTAAACACAGTGCAATTCCAGAGCAATTGTCCGTCTGATCCATTGTATGCAAGAAGGAATTGCTCCCCCCATTGGACACATACGATTTCTTGCGTACCATCACCATCTAGGTCTGATAACTCTAAGGACAATAGCGTGGTGTCATGAGTGACATTCCATCCAATACTGCCATCATCATCTATCATGTATAGATTCATTCGAGGTGAGCCCGTCAATACTGAGAATACTACCTCATCCTTAGAGTCCCCGTCGACATCTCCACTATCCAATACATATCCAGCTACACCGCCATAGAGATAGAGCGATGATGCTTTCATAGATGTCTTAAACCCGCTAGCACCATGTGATGGATCTCTATACTCCCAGACAAACACCTCCCCTCGTTCACAGGAAACCCCGATCTCTTCCCATCCATTATGGTCTGAGTCATAGACGGTTAATCCTGTGATATCATATATGAACGGGTCAGAGAGATATGTCTCTTCGTATGTCATATATCCTGATCCATTTGTGGAATGAACCATCTCGTAGACTGCCATCGTTGAGTCATATGACACAATGACCTCACGTCTGCCATCTGAGTCAGTGTCGCCGACGACCATGTTCGAAACATCACGAAGATGGTTGTCGACCCAATCACTTGATGGATTATAGCCCCAGATAGCATCTGGATTTGGTGTTCCTCCCCAGTCAAAGATGTTGAATGCCTGAAGATAGAGGAATCCAGTATCTAGATGACCAAGCACAGTGGGCGAATAAGTCATAGGACCACTATATGGCATGCCGCCAATATCATAATACACGAGACCTGGGTATCCTGGAAAATCGAGCCTGTCTAGGTAATCGGGATAGGTATTGAGGTGGTTCTGATCACTCCATGTAGAACCGTTGTCAACACTTGCCACCATCCCGGTTCGTCTCTCAAACGGTGCACCCCCAACCTCGTAAGCAATGACGATTGGATTGCCCTCGCTCCTCAAATAGTCAATATCAGGGTACATCTCATCATAGAAGGAGTCAGTTGCTCTATGAGGGATACTATTGTTGAAGTTGAAGGACGCGTTAGTATGCATCGACCAGATATCGTAGTCACCCTTACTCGTCATTGTGTTGATTGCAGACATTGCTATCTCAAAATCCCCATTTGGCATTTGGATGACTGATGCCTTCTGTATGTCGAAGTAGTCCCAGCCTGGGTAGGTAAGAAGATATGGACCACTCCTCTCAGAGAGGTCTTCTTTCATGAGGTAGTAGTATGCTTCCGAAGTATCGATTTCAGATTTGACATACATGATTCCGATATGTGTAGAGTTGTAGATGAACACCTCTGGGTGATTCCTACTTGCTAGACTTTCAGTATTGTTCATTACCCATACAGGATCACTCCACCACGTATCTCCAGTGCCAAATCTGGAGACCCAAAAGTCATTCTGGCCCCAGTCACGTTCTGCTTTCCATGTAAGCCAGATTGCATTGTCGCTGCTTGTTATTGATGGTTGAGCCTCAGAAACAACGGTGACATCATTGTAGTCTCCAGAAATTGTCTGACCGATAAATGGTACTAAAGGTACCGTATTGACTTGAAGTGATGTTGTATTCAGACCCTTTACGTAAAGCTGTTCATTGTTTACTAGCACCATCACCGCTATATCACTCGCAGCATCTAGAGCATAGGTCATATCACTAGCACATCGGTTAGTGAAAGTTAGTGTGTCAATTCCAGAAAATAGAATGGACTCGAGTTGGATGTTTGGATAATTGGGAGAAGAGGTTACTTTCGCAGCATTGATGTATTCCTCTGAACTAGCATCCCACTCCATGATGTCAAAGCCCTTTGTGTGACCAATGATGACTTCAAGGTTTGAGTCGTAGTCCTGATCATCAATCAGAACGACACTCACAGGATTCAATGTGACGATATCAGAAGCTGCCTCCCATACCTTCTGGAAAGTCCCACCCCAACACTCGTAGATGTATACAAATCCATCATGTTGTGTAACTCTGGTATCGTAGACTCCGCCCAGGATAATCTCTGGGTGACTGTCTCTATCTGTATCACCGACTGCTAGACTCCTGATGTCAGCGCCCTGATAGGGGTCAGCTCCATCAGGATTGCCAAGGAGATAGTAGCGACCATCGACATCACCCGTTCTTCCAAAGTAGTCATTGAGTTCAAGCCCGCTGAATGAATCCACATCAATGTTAAAGACAAATAGGAAAGGTCCCACAGCGACAACAAGATCTCTTCGACCATCACTGTCCATATCAATTCCTGCTTCTATGGCAGTTATCTCAGTTACGTCCTCCCATGCAACAGATTCTACATCTAGGTAACCAAGATCTCTCAAGTCAAAAGAGTAGGCGAGTTCAATAGTATCATCTATTCCTGTCGCCTCATAGATGTAGACTTGTAGATCACTGGTGATGATTAACTCTGCTAATCCATCCTGATCAAGATCAGTGCCAGTCAACAGATGTTTTGCATGGTCCCATATCCGTCTATTGAATTCACCAGAGATTCCCTCGAGCTGTTGGTATGCATATGGACTGGACTCACTGATTTCCGTGTGGTTGAGATCGTGTGAGCGGAACATTCGCTTGTATGTAGCATTTGAAAGGTGTTCAAAGGCATAGACATTGTTATCATAATCACCAACTACAATCTCGCCTCTTCCATCACCATCGAGGTCTCCGGATGAAATTGTCATGGTCCAGTCTTCTAGATCAAAGTCTGTGTTCCATGATTCATGCATGTGATATCCCAGATTCCTGAATGACTCACTTTTCATCAGGCAGAAGTCCATCCTCGAAACACGTGGATATGTAGCGACTAGATATGTGTCGATGGCGTCATAGTGAGAGATTGCCCATCTGAGGGAACCAATATCCTCCTGATATGCAGCAAGTGAAAAGTCACCATTTAGTTCAATGCCTTGGCTCTCAGCGATATTCTGGAGCGTATATCCTCCAGTATTAGGAACTAACCGTATGTCTTTCAGCTTAAGCAATGTCATAGCTGTATCTGTATCAGGATTATTGAAAATGCGCCGGTCTTCATGCCAAACAGGTTTGTCATATGTACCCTTGTTCAGGAAACATGTGGCACCATATTTGTTATCATAGCTGAGAATTAGGTCAAGGACACCATCGCCATTGATGTCAACCAATTGAGGTTGCCCCCAGAGGATGCTTCCAGTATTGAGATTGATTTCGTCAAAGTACCCAGCTTCAAATTGGAGGATTTGAGCACCTGTTTCTGAGAACATATTCCTAGCCATGTATACAAACCCATTTGATATGACCATGTCAAGGTCCCCATCATTGTCATAATCACCGAAACTCATCCTTGGAGTGGCCTGTGACATTGAAAGAATCTGAGCTATCTGGCCGGTCCAGTCAAAGGTCTTGATAGAACCTAGCTCCATGAAGTCCTCAAATGGTGTGTTGCGGTAGTAGAAGATGATGTTAGACCTGCTACTCCACGCTGTCGGGTCTGCATATCTTCCATCTGGACTGTACCCACCAACAACAACCATAGGCATGAGACCCTGAGGCGTTGCTGGCCAGAGATTCACAATTTCTGCAGATGTGTAGTCGTGTTGTGATAGTGTTGCCGATAGCCTACCAGTCATTGTGAAGTCTGTCTCTCCTGAAACATCAAGGGCAGTTACAACACTTGCGTCTGTTCCTACGAAATAATACGGCTGACCGTTTCCGCCCATAGATATCGGACTGGGAACTCCGTTTGTCCAAGAGTTGTAGCTTCCGATATGGGGATTTATG
>JAEOTX010000036.1 GCA_016839605.1 Candidatus Thorarchaeota archaeon
ATCGAGCTTTCGTAGATGATCTCTCGATTGACCAGGTTAAAACGATTCGTGATATTGAACAGACTTGTTTCACGTTTCAGAGTGAGCCGCGAGAAAATAAGGTGAGAAGTTGATGAACCAATATCGATGCCGACGCTCAAGACCTTCATGTACTCGACATTGTCAGCTGGCAAATGACCCATTAGCAATTCTATCGGTTCGATTGGGTCCTCTTTGTCAACCTCTTCAACCTTGGTCTCCTCTTGCCTTCTAGAGATTCTGATCTTTACTGATTGCTCACAATGTATTGGAAGCTCTACTTCCTCCTCAGAGTTGAGAATCTCCATTTTCTTCTCATAGGGCACATCAATCACTTTGTCGCACACACCACAGTAGAACTCAAGGTCCATTGACGGATCACTGCCAGGTATGACTGGTCCTTTCTTCGAAACTGGTGGTTTCGATTTCCTCCGATGAGCACCTTCCCACGATGCCTTGAGTGACCACAGCATCATGGTCATGAGCATATCAAACTCCTCGCATGGTTGGAGGACAGACGATAGTGCGGGTTTGAAAGAAACAATGAGGTTTCGCATTCCTTCCACTTCTGTCGCACCTTTTCGCTCGTTCTGCTCTACAAGTGAGGTGTATCTATCAGCGAATGTTTTGGTCAAGTCTTCTGCATCCATAGAGAAGTGCTGCTCGAAGAAACTTTTGACTATGGCAACGACATGGGACTTCATGTTCCCCACTGGATCTGCAATCATGGTGGTTCATCATTTACCAAGTTCTAAAACAGATGATGTTCGCCGCGCATATAAAAGATATGTTTATATATTAAATAATACGTTATTGTATTATGTCTAAGAAGCGTCGTAGAAGGACCCTAGCAGAACGCGCAGAGTCGATCTTCAGGTTCATCGAAGCGCAGCCAGAACCCTTTCCTAAATCGGAGTTCCAAAGGATTGGCCTCAACCCAACAACAGCGGAGAGTTGGGTTCGCCTCATCGAGTATATCCAGAGTCAACCTAGAATTAGAGTGACAAAGATGGGTGCTTCTACATTCATAGAGAAATTAGAGAATCGATATCTCAGCATGCTGAGAAAAAGGATACTTGACTCCAGTCTTTCTATGAAAGAGCGATCAAGAACTATGGATGATTACATCTCAGCTCTAGTCACTCTTGAACGAATCGAGGATGGAAGAATCAAGAAATGACGCATGAAACTGATTGCATTATTTCTTGCAGATGAAGAACAGGAGCGAAGCTGAATGAAGGCCTGTGTTCTCCACACGCTCCAATAGGAGTCTGGCTTCATCCTGAACGTCATCCATCTCTGAATGATCTTTTGCCCTATCCAGAATCCTTTGTATCTCTTCTCGACCAAATTCCAAGTTGTACTCACTTCTGGGATCTTCGCATTGATGAGAATTTTCACAATAGAGGCATTTCAAGCTCCATGCGGTCTCATAGACTTCAACGCTACTCAGTCCTAGTCCGTTCACTATGTCCTTGAGCTGTTGGCGTGAGAATGTGTCATAGTGAGGAATCCCTTCCACTCTGTCTATCCGTGCTCCTAGGTGATGTTCGAGAATCTCAGTACGTTGTGCATCAGTCTGGTCACCATCAGAATACATCTCCTGTAGAATCAGATGACCACCAGGCTTCAATACACGCATCATTTCTCCAAGAACTATGTCTACATTCTCAAGATGGTGCAAGGAGTAGGAGAGACAGACCGTGTCATAGGAATCGTTTTTGTACTTGAGGTCTTCAGCATCCATGATCCTGAACTCAACTGAATCATCAGGGACAGCATCTCTTGCCTTTTCTAGATCCTTCTCTGAGATGTCAATCCCCACGAATGCTTCGTAGTCCTTCATTGACTTCATCATCACAGTGATGAAACTTCCATGCTGAGTTCCAACATCCAAGACTCTCCCGCCTGAGAGTGACGACAATCTATCTCTTATCTCAATCACACCGGAGTTCCTAATGGTCTCTGATATACTCTGCAAATTGAGATCTCCCTCAAGCTGCTCTCATACACTTTGCCTTAAAGATGACCTTATGAAAGCAAAACAGACCTGCTTCATCCGGTTGTGAGTCATCTCTGGTCTTGTCCACTTTGCACCACCTACTCAGCTCATTCTCTTGTCACTGGCAGAATATAGCTCTCATTATCATTATTAATTTCACAATTTCAGAAAACTGAAATACTTAAATTGAGGTGCGGCAGTAGTCAATGTGAGGAACCACAGTTGGTGTCGCATGGATTACGGAGAGAGTTCCTGACATCAGTTGGGACTATGTATACCCAATATGGATATCCAGAGTATTGTGGCTGGATTGAAGGGCTCATGTTGTTAGAACCTCAAGAATGGACACAAAGAGGCATCTCACAACGACTTGGAGAGCTGTTTCCAGAATCCAAATATCCGACATCGATACCATCTGTTAATCGGGCACTCAAGGTTCTCGAGACCTACGGAGTGATTGAGAAGACAGGTTCCAGAAAGACAGGATATAGATACCAAATCGCATTTTCCACAAATCTAGGTATTTCGATGTTGCACCAACTTATCATAGTAAACCGGAATTTCATTTCAAATATGAAAGGCATCAAAACCAGGAATGGGAAAAGGGACTCTAATCTAAGAAAAGCATTGAATGTAGAGATTAAAGCCATAGGAATTTGGAATAAGGCTCTGGAGAGAGTATTGGAGTCATTTGGAGATGAAACGAAGGTGAGAGGAGATTGAATAAGAAATCAATGATAATTATTGGAGCTGGCTTAGGAGGCCTTTCAACAGGTTGCTATGCACAGATGAATGGATATGACAGCAAGATATTCGAACATCACATGAAGCCGGGTGGAGTCGCTGCAGTCTGGAAGAGGGGTGAATACCTGATTGATGGTGGCATACACTTTTTGATGTGCCATAAGCCAGGGACTCCAATCTATGATGTATATTCCGAGATTGGCGCAGTTGGATCCTACGAAATTGAAGATATGACGAAGTATATGCGATTTGTGGATGAGACTGGTTCAAAGGTCATTGAATTTTCTATGGACCTAGAAAAGCTAGAACGAGATCTGATCGAACTCTCTCCTGCAGACGCCGATGAAATTCGAAAATTCATAAAAGAAGTAGACTGGATGAAGGACTCTCCTTTGCTAATTGATTTGGGAATGAGTACTGCTCCTCCGGAGCTCAGAGGTCGATTTGACTCACTGAAAGACATGTGGAATATGCGAGGCTTCATGAAATACTTCACAGGGAAGTGGGCCAAGTCTGCTTCGGGGTATTCCGAGTATTTGAAAGACCCGTTCCTGAAGAATGCCTTCAAGTATCTTTTCTCACCTGATGTCGCAGTCTGGTTTGTGATTATGATCTTGGCAACGATAGCTGGGGGCCACCTGGGTCTCTTCAAGGGTGGTTGCCACGATTTCATTGAAGCCATTGTGAGGAAATACGAATCACTAGGCGGCGAGATACAGTATCGAGCGAAGGTCGAAAAGATACTGGTTGAAGATGATGTTGCCGTGGGCGTGCTACTTACAGACGGAACAGAGCACAAAGCGGACATCGTTGTATCTGCAGCCGATGGCAGAAGCACAATCTTTGACCTTCTTGATGGGCAATATGTCGATGACAAAATCAAGAAACGGTTCGACACATGGAAACCCTTTGATCCAATAGTCATTGTAACCTTAGGGGTCGACAGAGAGTTTGAGAAAGGAGCTCCATTCGCTATGTTCATGATGAAAGAGCCGTTAGAATACGCCGGACGGTCAATAACGTGTTTGCCGCTGAGAATCATGAGTTATAGTGATTCCTTCGCACCTGAGGGAAAGACGGTCATTCAGGTCATGTTGGAAACAGATTGGGAGTATTGGTTCGATCTTCGGCAGAACCATGAGGAGTATAAGGCAGTAAAGAAGCAGATTGCAGAGCAGATAATCCAGCGTCTTGAGGTTCAATATCCGGGCATAACCTCTCAGATAGAGATGACTGATGTTGCTACTCCGTATACTTCTTGGAGGTACACTCTGAACGACAAGGGCTCACCAATGGGGTGGTTGTTGACAAGAAGTACACTTACCGAAATGATTCCGCGAACACTCCCAGGCTTAGAGAACTTCTTCATGGCTGGACACTGGGTTCTGCCTGGCGGTGGTGTACCTGGTAGCATCTACACAGGTAGGAACGTAATCCAGATCCTGTGCAAGAGAAAAGGCAAGCAATTCATGTCAAAGGGCTGAACAAATTCCCCCAAAACCAGAGCCATCCTTATTACCCAGTGATTCGGGTTAGTCTAGATGGGGTTATAGCATGGGAACTCTGCTAGAGAAGATACTGCCTGAACAGGTCAATAATGAATTTCGTGGCTACAAGTTCTCAGCATATTCATTTCTTGCTGTAACAATCATCTTTGCTGCGCGAAGTCTGATTCACATTTTCTCCCCCGATGGAGGAGCGGAATCTATCGCAACAATAGACCTGAGTGTAGAGGGTGCTAACACTATTATCGGTATATTTGCTCAATGGGGTCTCTCGCAGATGCTGATGGCTGTTTTCTTCCTCGTCGTGTATTTTCGTTACAAGAGCCTGATACCGCTGATGTACATCTTTATCATTATTGAGAATGCAGCCAGAATCGGGGTTGGTTTGTTCAAACCGATTGAGACCGTAGGAACAGCGCCAGGCGGGATAGGCAGTCTCATCCTTGTTCCTATCGCGGTAATCCTCTTGATCTTCTCAATCTTGGAGCCTCGCGGATCATGAAGAATAACTAAGTCTTCATTGAGTCCTCGAGATTCAGTGGATACATAAGCCGGTCATGCGTGGACCCTTTTGGGAATAAGGTTCGTGAAGCCTGGAACTAGACTACGGTATTCTGCGAGTTGAACAGATATGCAGTATAGAAAATTGGGAATAAGCAGTGCCAAAGTATCAGTACTAGGATTTGGAGCGATGCGCTTCCCTACCGATGAGGAAGGGAAAATCAAGAGAGAAGAGGCAATCCAGCTTATCCGAAAAGGAATTGACAATGGCATCAATTACATAGATACCGCCTGGCCATATCACGGCGGCGAGAGCGAAGTTGTCGTGGGATTGGCTCTAAAAGACGGATATCGAGAACGAGTAACATTGGCAACAAAATGCCCAGTTGGACCCGACAAATTCTCTGAACCACATCACTTCGAGGAGTATCTTGATGAACAGCTCAAACGATTGGATGTTGAATATCTAGATTACTACCTATTTCATGCACTCAACAAGAAGTCCTTCGAGGAGAAAGTCTTGGGAATGAATCTCATAGATCGAGCTGCCAAGGCGAAAGAAGAAGGGAAGTTTCGACATCTCGCTTTCTCGTTCCATGACAAACCTGAGGTTCTCAAAGAGATCATTGACTCAGGACACTTCGAACTAATGCTTGTTCAATATAACATAGTTGACCAGGTCAATCACGAGATGATCAACTATGCAGGTGAGAAGGGTATCGCAGTCGCAATTATGGGCCCAGTAGGAGGAGGACGATTAGCCGGAGAAGACCTGCCCGATGAAATGAAAGATTGGCTCACACCAGGCAGAAAGAACTACGTGGACCTTGCCCTGAAATTCGTTCTCAGTAATCCGAATGTTTCAGTTGCTTTGTCAGGAATGGGATCTGATGCGATGCTTGATGATAATCTTCGTCTTGCGTCCCGAGAGGATTATGACAAATTGACACAGAAGGAAGAAGAGTCAATCAGTAGTATCGCTAAGAAATTCAAGGAGCTTTGTGACCTTGTCTGCACTCAGTGCAAATACTGTGAACCTTGTCCAAATGAGGTCAATATCAGCCTGATATTTGAGGCCCTACAGAATTACGAGATATACGGGCATAGGCAGCAGGCAAGACGTCTCTATTCCTTGATAGGAAAGACACCTTGGGCTCCCGGGGCAAATGCTTCGGCCTGCGAAGAATGTGGTGAGTGTTTGGAGAAATGCCCTCAGGGCATAGAGATTATTAATCAGCTAAAGAGAGCTCATGAAAGCCTAAGCTCTTGAAGATGCGAAGAAACTGCTGATCAATCTAAGCAGGTTGCTGTTTCTCAACAACTTGCTTCAAGCGTTCATATGCATCTAGCCCTTTAGAGAATGGGCAA
>JAEOTX010000037.1 GCA_016839605.1 Candidatus Thorarchaeota archaeon
CTTTGAATGATATGTTACCGCGCCTATGTAGTTCACCAAATACAGTCAGAAGCACACTTGCTTCGAATCCTAGCTCAGTGCCAATGGCACCAATGGTCTTCTGACCA
This sequence comes from Candidatus Thorarchaeota archaeon, assembly GCA_016839605.1. Taxonomy (GTDB): domain Archaea; phylum Asgardarchaeota; class Thorarchaeia; order Thorarchaeales; family Thorarchaeaceae; genus SMTZ1-83. Next base: position 108 of record JAEOTX010000037.1, read on the forward strand.
TCCACGAGGGCAACAATATCGTCAACATGCGAATATAGAGCACGAACGTCTGCGGAAATCTCAGAAACAATGTTGGGTACATCTTCCGGAAATATCCGCACCTTCCAATCAATAGCCTCCATCCTCTTCAAGAGATGAATTGCGCCCATTACCATATCTGGACCGCCAGTGCTGCTTGTGAGCTCTGATATGGTTTTATGGCCATCTAGACTACTCCATACTGCCTGGAGAAAATCCTTCACGAGGTCGGATTCAAAGCTGTCCCATTCAGGTGGCTGTATCTTTTGGGGAGCTATCCGACCTGGAAGGTCCTCAGGAGGAAGTGTTGCTAGAAGCTTCAATGTAAATGGAGGTGACTCAAAGAGCTCACCACTGCACTCCTTATTCTCTGGTGCTTCATCCAGATAGAGATCTGGGAGAAATGAGAATCGCTCACGCATAACTTCGACATCTTCTTTGTCGCCTGTTATTAATGTGAACACAATATCTTTTCGCTCAATTAAGGCGTATTTGAGACCACCTGCTGAGAAGACCGATGTGGAGGAGGGACTAGCGTCAAGATTGAATTGTGAAATTGCTGCAACCACATTTGGTGCCGTAGCCATATAGACCGCGTCTTTGTCGTAGAGGTATGTGAAACGTGCTTCCCCTGTGGTCTTGTCAATGACGAAGAAAGCCTGATGACCCAATTGTTCAGCCTTTTCTAGCGCAGCATCCATTTCCGCATCAATAGAGTCATCTATTAACCATATCTCTCGAGCTAACTCAGGATGCATATCAGCATAGCCAGACGCTGCAAGAACTGATAACACGAGGTCTGAAGGAGTTGACGAGACTGAGTCACACAACTCCATGAAATATGATGATTCAAGATCTCTAGCACCTTCTAGTTCAGTATCAGAACCAGGGACAACTAGGAGCTTGGCAGATGAGTTTGCCCTGATTTTCTGAGTCATTAGACCAATAGTCTTGTCATCAGGGAAAGGTGGAAACATAACATAGGCGAATATATCCGCTTCTGCCAAGTTGTCTGTCCAATCCGATTCCGTTATTTGATCGATGGTCACTTGCAAAACATAGACATCAAATGGACCAACTTTAGTGGCTTTGGAGAAAGAGGCTCCTCCGCCATTCAGTATCATTGCCATCCTAGAGGCTGCGGACCCTGAATGATTATGTGGTTGTGGAATGGAATCGGACACGAAACATATGTGAACCTTCTGTCGAAGTTTGCTGTCAACCAGCGGCACAAACATGTTCTTGGCATCCCGCACTACCATTCGGGAAACTATATTCCTCATCTCCAAGCCGATGGAGTCAACAGCCTCTAGTTCCTCTGCATTAGACTCCTGTGAATCAGTTATCGCAACAACGAGGGTAGACTCGTTGACTCTGGAGATATAGACCAAAGTATCATCAATAGATGCCGCCACTGGCTTCCCTACAAGTTCAGACATAAGTTCAGAGTATTTGTCCACCAAGCGCAGAAGGAAATCCTGAGTGATTTGTGCCTTGATAAAAGAGCATTCAGCGAGTACTTTCGGTCCTGATAGGTCGAATAGCAACGCCTTGGTTATCACTTGTACTAGCTCCTCCGATCTCTTCTGATATTCACTATCTTTGATACTCAAGAAAAGGGAAGTGCTGATAAATCAGTCTTACTTAGCTCTCTTTTCCAGAAATCTAGTCCATGTTATTTGCCCTCGCATGAGAAACTGGTACATACTCTGATGCCCGTTTCGCTCGTAGATGGAAACATGTTCTCCACTTCCTGAATTTATTGGAGGGAGGTCCATAATAGCCTCTCCAACACTCACTGGTGATGCCAACTCATCAAGATGCAGGGTCTCCGAGCGTCTCTTTCCCCGCTCTAGTGAATAGAAGTGTGCTGGAGGCGGGTCAACGTCCTCTCCTTGTCTTGAACCTAGAATGAATAATCTGCGCCGTCTTTGAGGAACGCCAAATTCTTCAGCCCTCAAGAGATGGGCGGATGTCGAGTAGTCCAGTCCTCTAAGAATGGAAAGCATGTTTTTGAGCACTACACCGTTCTTCATCCATTGCAGTCCAGGCACATTTTCAATCAGCACATAATCTGGCATCAGCCTCTCAACTATTTCCATGAAAGGAATGAAAAGCTGATTCCGGACATCATGACTATCCCATTTCCCTGCAGTAGAGAATCCTTGACATGGAGGACCTCCTGCAATCATCCTCAGACTCTTTCCATGAACTGCATCATCTATCTGTGATGCAAGCTCTTTAGCACTGTTTCTCTTGGAGAGATCAGAGCAGACTACAGCAGATTTAGGATGGTTATACTTGTGAGTTTCACACATTTTGGGATTGATGTCAGAAGCGAGAATGACCGAGTGTCCAGCTTGCGAAAGGCCTTCTGAGAGACCCCCTGCTCCTGCGAATAAGTCCACTACCTGTCCACGTTTGACCTGTTCTCCAATTGCACGAGCCAACAGCGGAGGTATTGCGTTCCCGATTTGCTTGTACATTGAGGAGGTACTCCCGAGGAACCTGTAACTGTCAGGAAACGATTGAAGTCGCGCTGCTTCTCGAATGGATATCAGTCTGTCCTGCACTGGATGAATGAATGTCCCATTTCCTGGTCGATTGAAGTATGTGTTGATAGTATAGCTCGGAAGGTTCTCACTTAACCGACCGTAATATGTGGTGCGCCCTCCTGAGGCTCGTATTTGGCGGAGGCGAGCTGATTTCTGTGCTACATTTAGGGGAATGTCCTTCCAATTTCCTCCAGGACGAACTGAACGTACGACCTCCATATCGAGATCACTCAGCTTTGGACTCACATGATTGTATAACAGATTCTCTGATGCTAGCTCATTGAAAGACTCTGAAGTAGCAATTCCCATCCAGTTTCACCGGAATACAACTGCATGACTAATGGTTGATTGCAGCTGGATGGAATGGTGTTCTCAACGATTCATGAGCCCTTGTAACACGTCGAGGACACTCGCTATTTCATTGTCAGATGCCCCTCTACTGGATAGAATCTGCTTTGCGGCCTTAGCTTCAATCCCATATAGCGAGAAAACAAGAGCCTCCAGCTCGGCGTCGTAGATTCTACCGCTTTGTGAGCATTCTCTAGCAATTTCTCCGATTCTCTGTACAATGTCCTGAGCTCCAGACTCAGACAGAGGAAGTCCGGATAGCTCACGATTAGACACATGATTGTTAGTACTAGTGACATCGAACCTCCAATTCAACAACTCTGAGTTCAGCACACCAAGTAGATAGTTTAGCATATTGGGATCAGAGCCCTTTGAAAGAACGACATAGTTGCATGAATTGGCTAGTGTAATGCCCGGTCCCACATGTGCAAACTTCAGACGCCACCTCTGGTTCCTATTGGATATTTGCTGGCAGGCGATTCTAGGTTTTCGAGAGTCTTTGATTCGAGTCGATGACCCAATGCTTGCATGAAATGAAGCAGTATCTACAAACTCTTCAGGCCTTTGTCGCCCTGGTCTCAATCGATATCGGCCAATGTGAGAGCCTCTTAACAAGCGTGCGCCTCTAGCGGATTTGAATCGCTTGTGAAGAGTCAGGTCAAATTCCCCCCGCCTGTTTGAAAGCCACTGAATGGAGTCGAGTGTTGGATTGGAATGAATTTTCTGTAGGACATGCCACCCTTCTTTCTCTAGCCGAGGAACCACCATAGACTTCCGCATTGAGTCTGGAATCTCATCGACATCAATGGTGTAGCCTTTGTTCTTCTGGGCGTCAATCACAGTTCTTAGTCCAAAAGATGCATTCAGTCTCTTGGTGTTTCCTCCCCTCTCTAATGCAATAATCGTTACTGATTGAGTGACGTTCGCAAAGAGCTTGTTGCCTTCAGGGAAGTCATTCACCTGCCTAACAGAGTTCTCCAATAGGAGGGTTCGACGTATCTCTTCCGCAGAGAGGTCGCCCAAGATCGTAGATGGCACAATAAAGCCAATTACTCCGCCATGTCGAACGAGGTTTAGAGACCTCTCGATGAACAGCCTGTAAGTATCAAGTGTATGCCGTGTGGTTAACGCATACTCTCCTGAGTTCCGATAGTAACGCAAATCTTCCTGGAGTCTATTCTTGTAGTGCTCGAAGTCGTCGGTATGAACCTTGCGACTACCTGTCAATAATCGGTCCCGCATGAACTCGGCGAAGTTTGGCTTCAATCGATCGTAGGGGGGATTCATCAGTAACGCATCGAACCCTCCTCGTTCCCTGTTTAGAATGTCCGGAAAATGAGTCCTCCACTCGAATGAATTGCGAGAATCTGGATCCTTGAAGAAGCTCTTGTGATTTTCCGAACCACTCCATCCATCCAATGATATCAAGGAGTTTCCTTCCTTGAGAGTCTGCCCCAGGCTGGATATCCTAGACCTGAAAACTTGCTCTCGACAGATAATTGCTAGTGATAGATCAGCAATTTCCAGTGCAGCTCTATCTAGATCCACACCGTATAGGTTATTCCTCAATGCTCTTGCAACATCGTGAAGTGGCATCTTCGGAAACTGCCTACCAAAGACTCGTATTGCTGATAGCAGGAAAACTCCAGGTCCACACGCTGGATCAATCAACCTCAGATTATCTCTCAGAGCGTCTATACCATTCTTCTTTGCCAGCTTTTTTATCAAAGGGCGAAGTGTTAGGTCAGCTATATAGTCAGAAACCTCCTGTGGTGTATAATAGGCACCAAGAACCCTTTGGGGTACGTTGGGAGTGTGACCAACAGGCAGATGATAGGCACCAAAAGAGTGAATGTTAGCGATTAGCTCAAGAAAGTCATCACGTGAGAGGCTTGATATTCTCTCCTCATTACCAACTGACTCGGTCGTAGATAGTATCTCCTTTATGGCATCATGCAAGCTACTCTCATTGATGAGCCCATCTTTAGTTGTCAAAGTCGGAGTTTTAAAAACGAGGTCGGTGGCGTTAATTGGTTTCAGATAGGAGGTTAAGGACCAGATGCGAATTGCGCGATTTAATGCTGCAAGCCTTACAATCTCTGACGCAATTGGGACTAGCTCGTTGTTGTCGTCTACTAATTGTGCAGTGGGCTTCCGTTGTTCACAAACCAACTCCCAGGCCAGACTGCTAGATCCCGGCATTGTCATATATGCAGCTGCTAGGCTCTCACGGTGAAAAGGTTACTGCTCGACATATAGCTATTTGCTAAAACTATTCATTGAAACTCTGGTCACGAACTTTCAAGAAATAGTCCCAATTCTTCATATGATCTGCTAGTCGAGCGTAACCATACTTGACCATCCTCTCAAGACCATAATCCTCTCCCTTAAGGATATAGAAAAATGGTTGTTTTCCAATAATGTAGGTTGCTCTATCTCCGAGCTTGGGGTCTATTCTGTGAGGATATGCTTTGACGAGTGATGCAAGAAGATCAGTACCTTCACGCAGAAAGATGAAGTCTATAGCAGGATCGTGAAGGCGAACACTTTCAAAATCAATAATACCGGTGAGACTGAGTGTTTCAGGATCGACCAGAACGTTTACGGAATATAGATCACCGTGAGTAATTACTGGCTCGAACTCAAAGTTCTCATCGTCGTCCAGAAAATCATTGAAAAGATTTTCAGTCCAATCCCTTTGTTGAGCGGAAATATGCGGATATGCTAGATCCTGTACTCGGTCGAAGATGTCACTTTGCTCAGCGTGATATGCTTGATGAGTAAAGGAACTCGCTTCATCACCCAGCACAGATTCTTCTATTGAATGGAACTCTCCAACAAAATGACCCAGCTGTTCTCCTAAACCTCGTAGTTGTTCTGGGGGTGCATCCAAATAATGTGAGGCTAATGTTTCTCCAGGAATCATGCGGTAGCCCATATAGGGAGTATCTAGCTCGAAATCAACGAACTCTGGCATGGGGATCGGAATGCCAAGATGACTCCTTAAGAGACTGAAAAGCACAACCTCTCGTCGAACATACTCCCTTCTTATTTCAGGAGGATGATAGATACTGGGAAAACGAAAGATATACTGATCATCAACGATGTAGGTGTTGTATGTCCCATGATAGTGAAATCGGATACGAAGATTATCGATTTGTGGGAAGATAGATCGAATTGTAGTTTGTACAATTGAATCATCAATATCAGGAGGATTGGTTTCTTCGTATTGCCTCAAGCTAGAACCTCAGACTGTCAGCTATTCCCCGATTGCCTTTATAAGGACCCGTTTTGACCGGCGACCATCGAATTCGCCGTAAAAGATTGCCTCTCAAGTTCCATGTGGCATTAGTGACTCCGATTTATGCAGATTGCGCTTTCTGGTATGTTGAGGAGCCAGCAGGAGATATTCATTCAATGGATGCATCGCTTTGCATCATTCCCCAGAGGTTGCCTTCTGTGTCTTTGAAGTAAGCCAGATACCCAACCCCGGGAATAACCTGCTTTGGTCGAACAATCTCGCCTCCGTTCTCTTCGACCAACTTGATGTATTTATCAACATTATCAACGTCGATGGTGTTTACGACAACATCATCAGGACTCTGACGCATCCCAAAGGCACCATCAATTCCTGGTTCTTTCTCATCCCCAGTCATTAAGAACCAATAGTCCATTGGTCCTTCCCATTTCTGGACCTTCCAATCAAAGGCTTTCTCATAAAACTTGGAGATGCGCTCCGCATCATCAGTGACTAACTCAAAATGTACTACTCTTGGCATTATTTCCATACTCCTTTCATTCAATGGATGCATCTCTTTGCATCATTCCCCATTGGTTACCATCCGGGTCTACAAAGTAGGCCAGGTAGCCTACTCCCGATATTGGACATTTGGCAAAGGTGATCTTTCCACCGTTTGATTCAACCTTTGCGATGGCATTATCGATATCGCTCGTGTCAATAGTATTCACTATGGTATCGCTCTCACTTTGCCGCTCCGCGAACGCACCACTTATTCCTGGCTCCTTCTCATCTCCGGTATGCAAAGCAAGGTATGTACCCCAGGCTCCAACTTGCTTTTCCAAGACCCAGCCAAACACTTTCTCATAGAATGTCTTAGCACGGTCAGCATCAGCTACTGGTAACTCAAAATGAACTACTCGCCCCATTTTAATCGACTAAGATGTTAACAATAGTAAATATTAAGGTCTCGTTCTATGCTGCGTAGTCTAGCTGCTGGGTGCTGATCGGCTTCGAACCCATTTCCGGAACTTCTTTTCCTTCTTCTTTGCTTCACGACTTCCTAATACTAAACGCATCTCATCCAACGGAAATTTTGGCGAAATGGTCTCGTGCAGATCATCTTCAAGCAATAGCCGTCTATACGCCCGTTGTCCATGGAGAGTATCCTGCGTCAAGAATCCCTTAGCCACCATCTCATTGAGATATTTCTTGAAGCCCTTTATTGTAGTGAGAGAGCGGAATGAGGAGAGTTTGATGTATCTCTCGAAAAGAATCAGTTCGGTTTCAATAATGGACCAGCCAAAAGACCTGATTATGTCTAACTCAACTGGATTCGGCTTATTTGTCAATTTCTCTCTATCAGGCAATGTATTACACCGGTATATGCTTGGGTAAAAAACCGTCATGGAATTCTAATAAAACTAAGGAAAGGGGTAGGCTGTATAACAGAGAAATCCTTCAAACCGCGCCGAATGACTACTCCAAACTAAGATAGAACAGCACTGTTAGTGCTATTGTACTAAACAGATCGGGGATGATGAAGAAGGGACCAGCGCCAAGGGGGAATCCAAACCTAAGGAAAAGAAGTGGATTCGATGTCATTGCATTTAGTAGAAGTACAATAATCAATAGGAGAAGGCCTGCTGTGAAGTTTGTCTTGATCTTTCTGTAGAGGTCCACATAGATTGCAAGCATCAGGAAAATGAGTGTCATATTTACGAGAGATATCACAGTCTTGAAGGTTATAGCAAGCCTTACCCCGGGTAGATACTCGGGCGGAATCTCAAACGGGAATTCGGACCCTGTGAAGTTGTCTAGCATCATGCCTGACAGAACGATACCAAGGATTGCTGCAATTACAACCAATGCAACATATGCGGCGAGTAGGACTTTCTTCTTCATTGTTTCACAACTCTCCTTTCTTACTTCCCTTTATGCCCTTTTGCCCAATTCTCTCCCAAATCTGACGGAAATCCTCGAAGTTTGCTTCTATGTCATCAGATACAAAGTAGACTGTTCCATAGCCCTCGCCTTGAGGAACTACAACCTCGTGCTTCACTAAGAGGTCCAGATGATGTCGAATCGTCTTATAGTCAAGGTCCAAGTGCTCCGCTAATTGATTCGCATTTGATGGCATCTCACGTAGCGCGAGTATGATACGTGCCCTATTGACCCCTCCTCTGGATCCGGCAAGTAGCCACCAGAGGAGTCTTCTCGTATTCATCTGACGCTTTGGGTTTTCTCTGCCCATTAATAAGTAGTTGTGGAA
>JAEOTX010000225.1 GCA_016839605.1 Candidatus Thorarchaeota archaeon
AACACCCCAAATGCTATTCCTGACTCCAGAGGCGTTCCCCCAAGTCGGAATACATACCAGGATGCAAAAATCTCAGTCGTACCTAGAACGAACACAACGAGAAATGCCGTGACGTATCCAACCAACCGATTTTTCTTCTTGATGTCCGCAGACAAGTCTGGTTCCCCATCTACATCTAAGCAGAAGGGTTCACATGGTTCGTGCATATCATCACCATCGGAATCTATTATTTCAAGTGTGGAGCAATCTCCTTTCCAATCACTTTGGCTGTTTCAATAGGATCGGTGCCAGGGACCGGGAATGCGACTGGAGTATTTGTGCCTGCATCAATCATGTCCTGAATCTGCTTGACGCATGACTCCACATCACCAACAACGCAGAGAGCTTGGAGCATTTTGTCGGTTATCAGCTCTCCCAGCTTTGCATCATCACCCTCTTCAGCCGCCTCGTTGAACGCCTTCGTGTCTTCAGGCTTCACACCTGCATGTTCCATAAGAGGACCTCCTGGCTGAGAGTGCGGAAGGTACAGCTTCGAGAAATCACGTGCGATATTGTATGCCTTGTCGAGGTCATCTTCAAGTACAACTGGAAGATACCCAACCATTTCGAAATCATCGAGAGATCTACCTTCTTCCTTGGCACCTGCCTTTACTCTCTCCCATGCAAACTTTGTATAGGCTGGTGTACAGAAGATCGACATTATAGCGCCCTCTCCTATCTCTCCTGCAAGCTTTAGTCCTTGCTTGCCTTCGAATGCAAGATAGATGGGCACTTCTTTTCTCACTGGTTCGAAGATTAATTTCACAGCCTTGGTTTCGAAGTACTTGCCTTTGTGGGTAATACTCTCTCCAGTCATTATCTTCCTGATTACCTCTATACTTTCCCTAGTCCTAGATATTGGCTTTTTGTCCCAGAGCCCCATCTGATCCATCCAGAATGGCACTCCAGAACCCAGACCAAAAATAGCTCGCTTGTTGCACATCTCATCTATTGTAGCAAACTCCATAGCAGTAAGCGCTGGATGTCTTGAGTATGGATTGACAACACCCAGCCCTATTCGTATCTTTTTTGTCACCATTGAAGCTGCGGCCATGTAAGGGATGCCGCCTCGAAAGAAGTAATCCTCCGCGAACCAGACAGATCCAAGTTCAGACGCCTCCGATAGTTTTGCAAGCTCAACACCATCTTGAACTGGGAAGACCCCTGTCATTGCCATTCCAAATTCCTTGTAGCCTTTCATAACATATCACCATTTTCAATGAAACAAAGGAGAAGGGGGAGAAATCCCCCTGATCTAGGGCAGCTTGTCTATGCTCTCAAGATAATCTGCGACATCCTTTAGGTCAAGCTTCTCATAGGTCTCTCGCTTGGGCCAACTCGTCTTCAGGTCCCACTCATGTAATGCATAGTACTTGTCTAACATGTCGTCAAGTTCTTCTTGAGAGTTCATCTCGCCTTTGAGAGGACCAGATGCTGCACCCTCGTTCATGAGCCTCCATGGGAGATTGTCATGCTCCCTAGTTGCACCTCGAGTGATATTGAATGCCTTTTCAAGAGTCACGACTCTACGCCCTGTACACATCATCTCATCCTCTGACATGGGAATTCCTGTTGCTGCTTCGTACATACGAGCCATGTTGTCTGGATTGATACCAAAGGCGGCAGTTGACGTGAATACGCAGAAACCAAGCGCTTCCGTAATTTCATAGCAATCCTCATGCCAACGGACAATCTCTGCTCGGAACTCTGTGAAATGAGGTGATGCCCACTTCTTATCGCCTGTCACCTTTTCAATGACCTCAACCGCCTCGGGGCTTGAGCCAAATTCCGCAAAGGTCTCTGTCATGAGATGATCGTTCCCACGCGGATTGACTGCAAATGCCAGTGCATATGCTTTTGCCGAACGCGTCTCGACGTTTGACTGTTCTAGTCCTTTGGCATTCATGATGGCCCATTTGTATGAGTCCTGGCCAACTTTCTTGGTGGCAATCTTTAAACCGTCTGCCAATAGGTTGCCGAGTTTGCCTTTACGAAGAGCCAAAGCCTCTACCGTCTTGAGCGTTTCATCGATCTTGCCCCAATCAAGTTCCAGCCCATCAGTATCATCTTTCGTGAGGACGCCCCGTAGATAGCTCTCAATCGCCCACTGAGACACTGTGCCTGCAGTGATAGTGTCTAATCCAAGGCGATTACACAACTCGTTGAGTAGAAGGACTCCCTCAGTATCAATGATGCCTGGGCCATTTCCAAGTGCTCCAAAGGTCTCATATTCCGGACCTCCACTCGCTATACCTTTGTTTGGGCCTTCGTCAATAACAGAATATCGATGGCATCCAATGGTGCAACCAAAGCATGCAACACGTCTCTTCAGATAGCCCTTTTCGACTAGAGCTTGGCCAGAGATTGGATGGACATTCTCAGTGTATCCAGTCTGCCAGTTCCTGCCAGGAAATGCATGTAGTTCATTGACTGCTGCTATTGAGCCAGCTGTACCGAAGTCATGAAGGCCAATTGCACCACTGTCATTACGGAGGTTCTCCCTCATCTCTTCAGCGACTTTGGCGAACCTCTTCGGGTCCTTCACCCTCACCGGTTTGGTTCCCTTGACTGCTACGGCCTTCAGGTTCTTCTTTCCCATGACTGCTGCACCTCCTCCCCTTCCAGCAGCATGATAGAGTGAGCACTGGATGGAAGAAGCTCGAACAAGTTTCTCACCAGCAGGCCCAATATAGAGACCCTTGGAATCATTCCCATGCCATTTCTTCAGCAGGGTGTCGGTTTCAATGATGTCCTTGCCCCAGAGGTCTTTCGCATCCTTAATCTCTACATGGTCATCATCAATCCAGATGTAAGAGGGCTTGTCAGCAACGCCATGAACCACGAGGTGGTCATAGCCTGCAAATTTCAATTCTGCGCCCCAGTGGCCGCCAGTGTTACTCTTCAGATAGAGGCCTGTGGTGCATCCAACAGTTGTTACTGATGTCCTTCCAGAACAAGGTGCAGTGGTGCCGGTCACAGCTCCTGGAGCATATATGATAATATTTCTCGGATCATCCCAGGTGATGTCTGGGTCTTTGCAATAATCCCAAAGGAGCTTGGCGTTGATACCTCTTGAGCCGACATATAGGCGTCTCCATTCTTCTGGAATGTCTTCCTTCCAAATCTTGCCATTAGAGAGGTCCACGTGTAGTATTTTTCCTTGATGCCCATACATTCTATGCAGCCTCCTTTTTCAGGTCACGATACATGGCCATTCTTGCGGATCGCAGTTTC
>JAEOTX010000038.1 GCA_016839605.1 Candidatus Thorarchaeota archaeon
CCAAATAAGATAACACGGTCGGACTGTGAGTCATATGCCAGGCCATGTCCCGATCTGACATCTGGTGCTAGTGCAGGTGTCATTTCAGTCCAGGTATCATCCTCATAGGAATAGACCCAGGTGTCATTCATCAGGGGGTACCCGCCACCAAATAGAATCACCATATCCGATTGGCTATCATAAACAAGATCGGAATCCACTCTTGCCTGCGGGGCAATAGCTGGACTCATCTCAGTCCAAGAACCATTACTTTCAGGCAGGAACCCATTTTCAGAATTGCTTGAATGAGCTAGAGTTGACACTGGCATGACTAGAAGTAGTAGCATCATGACTAGGCTTAACTCAATTAGCCCTCTATTCTTTTGCAATCATTCTCTCCTCCTCTTCGCATTGATAGAATGAAATTTGATTTCTAGGCTAGATTCATTCATCGGTTGTCAAAAGCAAAAGCTTGTTTCACGGATTTTATTAATCAGATTGATGAACTCAACTATCCAGAATTACTATGCTGTTAATTTGATAAAACTTCCGTTTTGAGCGTTTCTGGCTGGAACCCCCATTAGATACCTTGAAAGGGATGCATATCCCACCACTCATCAGTACATCTGCAGGTGATTTTCCATGAAGCGGATTGCCCTAATTGGAGCTACAGGGAAAGATTGGTGGGTAGACGAGAAGAAGCGTGACTTTGTGAAGTCTCATACTCCAGAGGGCTATGAGATAGTAAACTACACTCCGAAATTTGGCACTCATAGCGTTGAATCGCATGTTGATGAGGCATACAATGCTGCATTCATTCTGGAGCAAATAGTAAAGGCCGAGAAAGATGGCTGTGATGCCATTGTCATCGATTGCGCATGTGATCCCGTTCTTGATGCAGCAAGGGAGATTTGTCAAGTGCCTGTTGTTGCTCCACGAAACTCGGCTCTACACGTCGCGCTAACGATAGGCACGAAATTCAGTATCATCACAGTTCAAGGACAATCGCTTCTAAGATGTATGGAAGAAGGAGTCCGGAAGGAGGGTCTCGAACCATTCTGTGCCAGTGTCCGCCACCTAGCAATGCCTGTCCTAGATATTCCGAAGAACCCCAAAGAAACACAGAAGGAACTTCTCAATATGTGTAAGAAGGCTATCAAAGAGGATGGTGCAAATGTCATTGTCCTAGGCTGTACAGCGCTTTCACACGAGGTTGATCTGCAACCCATTATGAAGGAAACAAGAGTGCCAGTGCTAGATCCATGGGTGATTGCAATTCGAATGGCGTACATGCTGGTGGAATCCGGATTAACTCATAGCAAAGTTGCCTATCCCAACCCTCCCAGAAAAAATATCACAGAAATCCCTTCAATAAAGGGGGCTTTCGATGATATCCTGAAGTCTGAGTAGACTGATTGCTCCTATAATCTAGGTCTTATCTATTCTCAGTAAGAGCGCCATGAATACAAAGATTACAACTGATAGCACTGCATACATGAGATACGGGAGGGACAGTCCAAAGTCCATCACCCATCCTCCGACAATTGGTCCAAGGAACAGACCAACTCCACCCATACTCTCAACTAACCCAGCATGGGCTCCCTTCTCTATATCAGTGGCTGAAACAACCAGATACAACGCACCAAGATAATTGAAGCCCACAGCCAAGCCAGATAACACCATGGCAATCAGGAAGATCCAGATATCTATGAATGAGAAAAGCAAGAATCCTGAGATCGCAGAGAGCAGGGCTCCAAGAAGTATGACTGTCTTCATGTATTCTCCCGGCATTCTAGCAATTGCGATGAAACCGAATGTCCGCACAACATTCCATACCAGAAGCAGGTTCCCGAAATCCTCTGTAGCAAACGGATATCCGAGGAGTACTAGGTTCTCAATGTAAGATGGGAATAAAGCTAAGATTACCGTTGACACGACACCCCAGAGCATCACAGAAAGATAGGACGCTATGAAGAGGGGCGATGCCTTGCTAGTCTTCTCCCTCTGAGTCGGTAAGCTACTTGCCTGAGTATTGACGTTTTCACCAGGTTCGGGTTTTCTCTTGTAGGCCTGTAGGAATAACGCGATTATGACGAGTGAGAAAATCTCAATCGCGAGGATTACGTAAATGCTTGAGAGATCCCCATAGATGCCAGCTAGATATGCAATAATGAGGGGTGGCAGAATCATTGATGCACTCCATGCGGTCGAGAAGTTACCAAGAGTTGCAACTTGTGATTCAGGTTCAAGCTCAGCTACCATCCCTTCGATTGTTGGAGCAATGAAGCCGAAGACGAATCCTTCTACAGTCCGTATTGCTATGAGATGAATGGTGGCAATAGATGGAAGAAGATAGAGCAGAATGACTCCGATATAGGCCCCAGTTGAAACTAGGAGTGTCTTCTTCCTTCCTACTCTATCAGAAAGACGACCTCCTATTGCAGGCGAAAACATGTAGACAAACCCAAACACCCCAAATGCTATTCCTGACTCCAGAGGCGTTCCCCCAAGTCGGAATACATACCAGGATGCAAAAATCTCAGTCGTACCTAGAACGAACACAACGAGAAATGCCGTGACGTATCCAACCAACC
>JAEOTX010000226.1 GCA_016839605.1 Candidatus Thorarchaeota archaeon
GGTATATGATAATCCAAGTTCTGCGACGGGGAGTTGATGACACTTGTACCACGCGGGATGTTGATAGCGAAACTGGTGAGCGGATAATTCGCCAGAGGGATGTTAAACGACATGCCATGTCAGTGGTTGAGATTGTCAAAATGTCTGAAACTTATGATGACATTGACAACATCACAAAGAACCAGGTATATCACCACCTCCCTAAATTGATTGAAGGCGGTTATGTCGTCAAATTTGGAACTGTGACCACTGGAAAAAGGACTACTGATTATTACCGTAGAACTGCCAAAGGGTTCGTTCTAACTGTGGGAGATTTTGTTCTCGACAAGAAGATGATGAAGAAGAAGACAGGACACTACATAGACATGTACACAAAGGTGTTTGACATCAACATATCAGATGATGATAAGAAAGAGCTCGCGGACCTCATGGTGGAATCCATGAGAGTGGAGCATCAAGGACGTTCTAAAATAGGTCAGCTGATTAAGGGAGATGTTGCTGACAAGAAGGTGCTGAGCCTGTATGAAGACCTTGTTAGGCTCTTTGCTATAGGCAATGACGATTGGTTCAATATTCAGAAGAGAATTCGCGAGATTATACTCCCGAAAAGCCTGTAGAGATATCCCTAATCACATGTGGCACAGACATTGGTCTGGGTCTCGCCAACTCCATCAATTTCTCTTAGTTTCTCAACAACATATACACTCATGTCGTCATTGGTCTTGAAAGCTGCTTTCACGATAATGTCAAAGGCTCCAAAGATGATGTAAGCCTCCTTAGTTTCATCCAGGGCCATGATTTCAGCGAGGACTTCCCTGTTGGTCATGCCTTCGACCTTTACCATGATGAACGCCGTGATCATTGAAGAGCACCTCTAAAGGAACTAGAAAACAAATGGCAGATTCCTCTTATCCTTTACGAAATATCAGAGTCTGCGCATAAACTGAACAGCTGCCTTCGAAAGGTCAATCAGGGTCAGCTCAGGAATCGAATCATGTGTGGCCCATGCTATTGCCCAAATACCAACCTCAATACGAGCCATTAGCAGGTGGCCCTGGTCTTTGTCTGCAGTTGCGATGTATGATTCCTGGCTTGATGTGACTCTCTTGTAATTGACTCCACCAACCTCCACACTCTCTCTTGCAGAGGCCGGAGCATCTGTGAGGTCTGCTGCAGCCGGGACACAGTCCCAATTGCTTGTCTGCCAGATGATCTCGCCATTCTTCAGAATTGAAAAGGCCTGTATCTTGGGATTGTGTGAGTACAGCATATTCCATTCGTTGTCAATCGTCATATCCATTTCACAATCACCAGAATATCATCATGAGTCGTTAAGAAGTAGTCGTTAGAAGGACTGGAGGGATAACCCTCAGTCCAGCTATGATTTCTAGTTAGATTTTGCCTTTGAGTGACTTTGCTGCGCGGTCTACATCAACATAAATACCGTCTGGAGCGGCTTCTGCGGCAGCCCAGGCAACCACAAACTTGTCACCCTCAATCTTAGCCAGAATAAGAGTCCCATTACCCCCAATGTTTCGAGCAACTAGACTCTCTGGTGTGGTCCTTATTGTAGAGTATTTAATCTGATTCTGGATAACTGAGGTAGCGCCAGAACTGACTGCCGCCCCGAGTTGAGCTGCGTCAGCCTGAAGATCCCAATTATTACTTTGCCAGAGAACCTGTCCACTAGCTGTAATCACTCCAAATGCCTGAACCATGTTCCCACTACTGTTGTACGCTTGTGTGTATGCATCCATGACTGGATCCGACATGATCGTTCACCCCGTGTTTGGCACGGTCTCTAAGAAGAGATGGGGGATTGATTCCATAAAAAGGAATTCTTGATAGCTCCCTACCAAGAGTAGGGGTCACACTCATATGGCGAAATGATACCACTGTCTTACATGCATAAAGATGCAGTCTGGGAAACAGAAGATGGAGTGTTTCTGAGAGTACTTGTTAAGCCGAAATCTACTCTGAGGAAGCTAATTTCCGATATTGATGATGACATGGTGGTTGCCAACCTAAAGTCACCAGCTAGAGAAGGAAAAGCAAACACCGAGCTGCTCAAGCGTATGTCCAAAGCGCTTGGTGTTTCAACTGCAAACATCAAGATAATTGCAGGACACAAGTCTAGAGAGAAGACATTGCTCATCTCAGAAATGGAACTGAAGGATGTAGTTAGGAAGATTGAGGAAAATGCAGAGTTAGATTTCTAAAAGACTGGAATATTTGGGTTCACAAACGATAAATAATAGACACAGACCTAGCCCATTCTGCCCGTTTATCATGCCCCATACCTATTAATCCATGACACGGGATGGAGGATAGATGTTGAGCAAGATCCCAAGAGCAACCAGAGGTCTTCTCGCGGGCTTATTTGGGGCAGGCTTGTTCTATGCTTTGGTCGTAGCAGCAGAGGGGCGTTGGGCAGACCTGGATGTTCTTGCGGCCATTGTTGTTGAGGTTCTATTGATTATAGGGGTCATGTTCCGAAACCCCATTGACAAGAAGGGACTGATGTATATCAGCCTCGGAATGCTAAGCACTCTACTAGTCACAATGATTTTTGGTGCGTTCACCGAGATGGTCGTAATGGCCATTGGTGGGATGGCTCTGTATGCCTTTGGTATGAGCGAGCCAAAGTTTCCAATGACCAAACGGGCGATGATTACAGGTATAATAGTAGGGACTATCATCACGTTTCTAGGGATTTATCTCAACCTAAAGATCGGCGTAGTCTATTTCATCGGTGCTGAGATGCTCGGCGCTATTATACTTGGCACTATGGGAAGATACACTCCAGAAGAGAACACCATAGTGGTGGCAATTGCAAATAGTGCTGGGTTGATCTCTGTTGGAGTCCTAGTCACTTTTCCAGCAATTGCTATCTGGCTGCCTTCTATAGACCCAGCATTGTCCGTGCTTGTGGACCAGATTGTCACGATTCCCTTCATCATGCTTGTTATTGCAGTAAGTGGGATATTTGGAATAGTCCTTCTTCTTCCATGGCGTGATACTTTCGAGGATGAGCCTTGGCCCCAGGTTCAGCCACAGGCTGAAACAATTCTAGCCTTAGGCTCAGATCCATCATCAAAGAAAGCTGTTCTTACAGGGATGGCGGCCTCTGGCGCATGGATGGGAGCTACCAAAATCGCGGAGGAGGTCACGGGAGTTAGTCTTGAGGCATTGCCCAATGCACTCGCTCCTGCAATTCCTGCAGCTGGGTTGGTGCCAGAATGGGTGGGAGTATCTAACTCTCCACTCATTGCTGGTGTTGGTTATTTTGTTGGCTGGAAGAGGGTGCTCATCATCACCGGAGGGTCTGTGATTTCCCTTCTTGTCTGGATTCTCTTGGAGGGAGCTGCGCCTATCCAATACGGCGATCACCTTCATCGCGCTGAGATCATTTACATGGTCCTAGGGATATTCGCGGCGGTCATAGTTAGGGACTTTCTTTCTAGTAGAGACGAGGGCAGGCTGAATCCTGACGAGTTCACCAAGTTGCTTGAAGAGAAACTCAGCAATAGCGAGAAGCAGGATAATCAACAACTCATTGACGAGCCTCACAAGACCAGAGACATTCCTAGGCTTATGAGAGTGCAACAGGAACTATTCTCTATTGAGGTGATAAAAGAGGAGATTCGAGAGATTGCGGAGAATCCCCGGGCATATCTTCGAAGTAGAAGAGGACAACTACCTCCTTGGGTGGCCTTTGTATCTCTCGGTCTATTTATGGTGACTGGCATCATCATATTCTGGTTTTTGACACCATTTCCGCAGCTTCGTATCAGTTGGCTACTCTTCGTGTTAGGGTCCCCTCTGGCAATGGTATCTGCGTACTTCACTGCTAGGGCCATGTGTGAAACAGGTATGCTAGCTGGCTATATCTCAGACATTGTAGCAATTCCGGCCATTATCTTCTTTCGAGTGTCGTTTCAAGCCATCACGACCTTTATGGCTATGCTTGGGGGCCTGCAAGATGCCGCACTTGCACTTCTTGTGCATCTCAAACTCGGGAGGCTGACAGGTGTCAGAGGACGAGACATAGTCAAAGCTGTCTTCATCGGCATGATCTTGGGGTCTCTGGTTGGATCTATGGTGACCTATGGATTATTCAAGAATCCAGGGTTTGGGGGTAGTGAACTGCCAAGTCCAGCAGCTCAGCTGTTTGGCTTTCTTGTCATTAGTCTAAGTGAGCTTGGGGCGTTCCAGCTGCCGGGTGTAGGTGACCTGCCAGGACTACATCCGTTTCTCGCATTTCTTTACCTTCTCATCTTTGCAATA
>JAEOTX010000227.1 GCA_016839605.1 Candidatus Thorarchaeota archaeon
CCAGCAAGGAATATTCCAACTGCAATGAACGCGTACCCTTCTCGGTCATTTCTATGCAGAGGTCCAACACCAGCTAGAAAGACCATTGAAACTATCATAAGCATCAATGAACTAATGGGATCTGGAGAGGCAGGAAATGGGATCTGGATGCCAATGCTGGCAATAAACCATAGAAGCCCACCAATGAGGTAGACCATTCCTAAAAGCAACGGGAACGGCCAGGTAGCCCTATTCGCATTCTTCGACATCTTCGCACCTCCTAAACTAAGAAGAGTCCTCCAACCAACACGACTAGGATTGACATGCAATATGCAAGGATTAGCTGGTATGCTACAGAGAATCCCGCCCATTTCCATGATCCCGTTTCACTCCTTATCGTCCCTACTGTGGCAATGCAAGGTGTGTAGAGTAGTACAAATACCATCAGTGCCAGTGCCGAGAGCGGGCTGAGGGCTGTTGCTAGAGCGGCACCAATAGCTGCCTCACCCTGCACAGTATAGATTATTCCTAGGGCTTCTACCACTATCTCCTTTGCGAGTAACCCGAAAATCAGTGCTGCGACTATTTGCCATGGGAATCCCTGTGGAGAGAAAATGATCGTACCCCAATTTCCAATTATCCCAATGAATGATTCACTCGAGTTGACTCCGAATCCAGAGGGACCGGTGTTCGCCAAGAACCACAGAATCATTGCACCAACTAAGAGATAAGTTCCAGCCTTTCTCAGAAACAAATAGCCCCTGTCCCATGCATGTCTGACTGACCCATGGAGCGTGGGTTTCTGGTATGTTGGGAGCTCCATGATGAGTGGCGAAGACTCCTCCTTTAGGATCGTCTTCTTGAAGACCAGTGCCATAATCACTGCCATGATGATGCCTAGGATATACATCAGAAACACCATTGTGCCAGAATAATCGGGGAAGAACACCCCTGCTATGAGCACATAGACAGGCAACCTAGCTGCACAGGACATCAGTGGACTGATGAGAATCGTCGTAAGTCTGTTGCTCTCGCCATCTACAGTCCGTGCTGCCATAATCGCTGGAACACTACATCCGAATCCCAGGAGCATTGGAATGAAGGACCTTCCATGAAGACCAATTCTCATCATGATTCGGTCCATAACAAAAGCCGCTCTTGCGAGATAGCCACTATCCTCGAGGATCGATATCGCGAGATACATGAACAATATCGGGGGGAGAAATACAACAATGAAACCAACTCCTCCGATTATGCCATCTGTGAGTAGGGATGCAATCCAAGGAATTGGGATTTGAGCAGTTATTGTGCCAAGCCACGCAAATGCCTCTTCGATAATAGCCATGAAGACTAATGATGCTGTGAAAGTGAAGTGGAACATTGCCCACATTATGACCAGAAAGATGGGCAGGCCCAGATACCTATGAACTAGCACTGTATCAAGCATGTCGCTCAATGTCCACTTTTCCTCGCCTGGTTCATAGACCTCGCAGAGAATGTCTCCGATTATCTCATAGCGTCTGTCAGCGAGAACAATCTGTGGGTCCAAATCATCCTCAATGTCCTCATCATCAGAAATTGCTGACTCCGGAGTTTCCGTCAAATGGATACCTCCAAGACTCGTTCCCTTATTGCGGGATTCTGAATCATCAGGAGTATCTCATCATCTCTCTCCAGGATTCTGAGGGCTAACCATCTGGGTGGAAATCTATCGAGTAGCTCTTTCTCTTCCTCGAGGATTCCTACAATCTCCTTCAGCTTGATTTCAATGGCTGGGCCATACTTTATTGATGGCGGATGGAGCCGTTCATACTCTCCATGATGGTGGTGTTTTGGATGATAGTGAAGATGATCGTCATTGTTTGGTTCTCCAACTGAATGTGGAGCTGAGTGTACAGACTCGATCTCGTGATTATCAAGGAGTCCTTCTGGAGTTGCCTGCAAGATTGCGTCACGCAACTCATCCATTCCGACCTTCTTTGTAGCTGTGGTAACAACAACAGGTACTCCCAATCTTTGTGAAAGAGCATCTATGTCTATGTGGTCACCTCTTGATTCTACAACATCATACATGTTTAGAACGACTACCAAGTTGAGTTGCATCTCGATGAGGAGTAGTGTGAGATACAGATTTCTTTCCAGCTGCGAGGCATTGAGAATATCTACAACAACATCCGGACGGTGGTCTATGAGAAATTCTCGGGCGACTTCTTCATCATCAGAAAGCGCGCTGAGGCTATAGACCCCGGGTAGATCGATGACCTTGAATTCATGCCCTTTGTGGTCGTAATATCCTTCCTTCACCTCGACTGTCTTTCCAGGCCAATTTCCAGTGTGTTGTTTCATTCCGGTGAGATTGTTGAAGACAACTGACTTGCCCACGTTGGGATTGCCTATGAGTGCGATCCTTATCTCCAATGGATTAGGGCACCTCCCTGACAAGTATTCTGCAGGCCATATGATGTCCGAGGGCTATTCGCGTTCCTCTGACCTCGATCAGAACTGGGCCATGCCCACCACCTTGCACCACGGTGAAGGTGCAGCCTCTCGTTATGCCGAGGTCCAACAGCCTTCTCATCAGGCCTCGTCCTTTTTCTTTTGGCGAATGCCTGAATCTACATTCCTCATCCGACACTGTTTTCTCGCGATGACGCCCTCTACGGAAGTGCCTACCCCTTCGTGGAATGTGTCGACTAGGTCTTAGACCTTCAATGCCAAGAAGTACACACTTGGTACCTGGACTAATCGAAACAAGTCTCTTCGCCTTGTAATCGTCTAGGACCGGTATTACTTCATCTGGCACAACATGGCATCTCCAAACAAAAAGTTAGATACGTCTAACATTTTAGAGCTTCATATTGGTGAATATAAGAGTTTTCTAATAGGCTATCACCGCATACCTTCTCCTACCGCAACTATTACATATTGGGTATAGCATCTCGAGGTGGGGATTCTCATGTCCTTTTACAAGACGCCATTAAAGTATGGAGCCACAGAAATTGACGAGTTCATTCCCAAGACACTCAGCGATGTGACCGTACTTCAGATTGAGGAATACAAGCCCGATTTTACGGACTTTGAGAAGAAGCTCGAAGAGGTGTTGGCTAATCCGATTGGTTCCAAGCCCTTAGATGAGCTAGTAGGAGAGATTTACTCTGAAGGCAAGATTGTGATGTTCATAGTTGATGACAATACCCGCCCCAACATTCACACACGAGTCTTGCTTCCAGTTCTGACTTCACGACTATTTTCGCTTGGAGTAAGAAAGGAAGATATACGAATCATCATTGCCAGTGGCTCGCACAAGAAGCCCACACCTGAGGCGATTGAGAGCCGAATCCTAGGTCCGCTCTACAAAGAATGGAAGGACAACGTACTCATTCACGATTGCGATTCAGGTAACCAAGACCTTGGAAAGACAAAGAAAGGAGCGCCGATCCTTATCGATAAACAGGTCCTCGAAGCTTCGCTCCTCATCCCCTTGAGTGACTCGGAATATCACTATTTTGCTGGACAAGCTGGAACTGTCAAGCTATTCTGCCCAGGAGTGGCCGGCAGAGAGACCATACGTGTCAATCATCCGCGAATGTTCGATGTAGAGCGTGGATTTGTTCATGGATGCAGGCTGGGAAACACGCAAGGCAACCCCGTAATTCAGGAGATGATTGAGATCGCGACAAATGTCAAGCAGAAGCTTCCTATGTTCTGTGTAGACACAATTGTGCATCATGGAGAGATTGTCTATGTTCAAGCTGGAGATCTCATTGAATGCCACAAAGCTGCTTCAGACCCACTCCACAAACTGCGTGTTGTTGAAGTCGATGAACCTGGCGATATCGTGTTCGTATCAGTGGGAGAGCTAGGACTCAACCTCTATCAGGCTGGCAAGGGAGTTCATGCTGCCTGGAACGCTGTGCGTCATGATATGAAAGGCTGGATTGTGCTTCTCGCT
The DNA here is from genome assembly GCA_016839605.1 of Candidatus Thorarchaeota archaeon. GTDB lineage: Archaea > Asgardarchaeota > Thorarchaeia > Thorarchaeales > Thorarchaeaceae > SMTZ1-83. The sequence goes on from JAEOTX010000227.1 coordinate 3,932, forward strand.
CCTTGTCAGGAGGGAATTGGTAGTGCAGGCTATGAGGAGTCCATGCATGCGGTCAAGGATATGATGGTCAAAGACGCTCTAAGGTTTGTAATCGAGAATTACGGTACGGAGAAGACCTTCAAGATTGGCAATCAGAAACCCCCAGATTTATTCAGGATACTCTTGGATGTCGCTGAACACAACATCAAGGTCGTCACACAGCATGATCCAAAGGAGCTTGGAGATATCTACCGAATGGATGCAATGAATCCAGAAACTCCTGCAGATGCCCAACGAGTTCTACGAGAAATCATTGAACGATTTGTGAAAGAGAATCCAGATATCCCCAATCCTAAGGTGTACGTGCTCGATGATCCTGGCCTTCTTATCGAAGTTAAGAATCGCTAGACCTGGCAATCGTAAATGGGGAAAGTGCAAGAACTACTAGTAGAATCTCTAACAAAATCCATAGTCCACTCTGGAATAGAACCAAGAAGAGAAAACTGTCTACTGGGTTTGCCAGGACAATTATCTCCAGGGGTCCTGGGTACATTGGAATTGGAAATAGCGCTCCAGGCGGTCCGCCTGACCAGAAGACTCCTGATGTCCAGTCTCCAGACATGAAACGTGATGCAGTGTACATCCACAAGAAATAGGGTGTCAGAATTAGAGCTAGAATCCTGAGTTTGCTTGATATGGGATTTAGGGGTCTCCTTACAAGTGAGAAACCGCTTGACATATCTCTATCCTCGCCAAAATTAAGCTGAGAACTAAGATAATGATTCGTTCCTACGCAAAGGTTTAGGCCGAAGGTCAGAGAGGACCCTCGGCAAGTCTTGTGATTTGGTAGCGTGGTTGAGCCTGGCTAGCTCATCTTCCACGTAGGACCGTCCTTTGTATCAGTCACTGTTATGCCAAGTTCTGCGAGTCGGTCGCGTATCCTATCGGATGTGGCATAGTCTTTTGATTTCCTGGCATTCTCCCGTAATTCCAGAAGCAGCTCAATTGTACCCCTTAGGGCTTCAGCAGATTCTCCTGAATCAGCTGCACCTCCTGAAGCTGAAAGGTCCACACCCAAAATTCCTACTAGCTCAGTAAGAACAGCTAGGGCTTCTCTGAGGACAGCTGCTCCGCCAACCTCTGGAGTGTGTGTATTGATCTCCCTAACATAGGTGAACACTTCGGCAAGTGCCCCTGGAGTGTTGAAGTCGTCATCCATCTCCTTTTCAAAGCCCTCTCGAGCCTTCTTTGCAGATTCAGATAGTTTCTTGTCAGCGTCAACTTCGCGACTCCCAGAACGCTCGAGGATGAGAATGCGTCCTCTAAGATTGTCAGCTGCATTCCTAATTCGTTCCAGAGATTGGATGGCTTGCTTCAGTGCTATGTCATTGTAGTCCATTGGTTGCCTGTACTGACCGGACACCAAATACAACCGAACCGCTTGGTGGTCATAGTTGTCAAGGACTTCTCTTGCTGTGGAGAAATTGCCCTCAGACTTGGACATCTTCTCAGTGTTGATTGTCAGAAAGCCGTTATGCATCCAGTATTTGACAGGGGTCTCCACGCCATATGCAGCCGAGGATTGAGCAATCTCGTTCTCATGATGCGGAAAGATGAGATCCTGTCCGCCTCCATGAATGTCGAACGGAAGACCCAGGTAATGTTTCCCCATGACTGAACATTCAGCATGCCATCCGGGCCGCCCCTTTCCCCATGGGCTTTCCCATGAGGGCTCGCCCGGCTTTTCAGCCTTCCACAATGCAAAGTCTCGTGGATCCTGTTTCTTTTCATCCACCTCGA
>JAEOTX010000039.1 GCA_016839605.1 Candidatus Thorarchaeota archaeon
ACGCCAACCTGGACTGGCCCGCCCAACTCAATCTCCAGCAATTGATTGGTAAAGGATGTCGATTTCGTTCCCTGGCTGATGAGTAGGTCTGCAGTTGTCAAGACCGATGAGTCAGAGAAGCGATGGATTTTATTTCCAATCACGCAATATTTCAGCCGAACATCCTGCGCGGCGCCAGCGACCCGCTGAGGCGCCTTCCACAGAGGAGGCACAAATCCAACTGGGTCTTTCCCGATTGATTCAGAAATCATCGCTTTTCCCGACTTGATTCTAGATAGGACTCGGCCTCGTTCCATCTTCTGAAACTCGTCTAGTGAACCGGATTTTGTAAAATGGCTGTAGCCATGAAGAGAAACTTCCAATTGAAGAGAAGCGAGAAACTCAGAAAAAAGAGGATTGTTCTCTAGACTGTTTGACTTCTTGAGAGCATACATTGGAGTCACAAGGAGCGTGAAGTCTAAGATTCCAAGGTCAATCAGCATATCATATGTGGCTACGACATCATCCTCGAATGCAGGACTAACATCATGAAGTGAAAGAAGAGCTATGCCGTCCTCCACATATTGTTGTCCTTTATTCACTCTGTCCCCCCCATATGGTGGTGCTTAGCTTCTTGAAGAACACCACTCTTTATTGCACTCATCTCTCGATTAGGTCTAACTAGGATCCACGATTCCATTGCTTATACGCAAGGTCCATATCTTTCTCTGTGATTGTCTTCCGACCTGCATGCTCAGTGAGTTCAAAAGCACGCTTTGCGAGATTTTCTCCGATCTCCTCAAGAATCTGTGCTAATCGCTCAGCACCCTTGTCACTGACGCGTCCAGCGCCAGCCTTTCTGATTAATCTGTCAACAGGCGCTACTGGAATTATCCTGTCCTTTCTAGACCTTGGCAAAACTTCTCTCTCCGCGTATTAGGCACACACTGGGCTCTTCGAAGCTGAATGATATTTAAAGCCTCTTACATCTCCCCGTGATGTCTTTAGAGGCCTAAGAGGGCTTTTCTGACACTCTTGAGGTTTCTATTGAGAGCAAAGGAAAGCGCGCCTAACCCGTTCGAAGTGTAATAATACTCGCCTGACCAACCTGATTTTTCAGAACATCCAAGTTCATGTCCTCTTCAGCTTTCTGAACATCGCTTGGCTTTCCACGTGTAACAGGATATTTGGGCGCGAGTGTACAACATGAGAGACCTTCCTCTGCGAACTTGTAAGTTCCAATCTTATGAGCCAAGGCTTCAATGTCCGACTTGTCGTCTCCTGCACATGGTCTCAGAATTGGAAAGTCGCACACTGCTGTATTGATTGCTCTCAGATTCATTGTTGTCTGAGAGGCCTGCTCCCCAATGATCTCCCCAGTGACGATTGCATCTGCATCTTCCATTATGGCAATCTCTCGTGCCATTCTTAGCATGTTCCTCTTGCAGAATAAGCAGGTCATCTTTGGTGGGCCATGGGTTTCCGCCTCACTAAGATCTTCTCCATGGGGGACAATATAGAGCTTGACTTCAAAGTTGTGAATGTAATTAGCTAGTAGTTGTGCTTGCTCTGTCACAATGGCCTTGCAGTCATCGTTTGCATAAGGAGTGTTGTCGAAATTGACAAACACAGGAATACATCCTCGCTTCATCACCTTAAAGGCGGCAATGGGAGAGTCTAAGCCGCTAGAAAGGGTACACACTACTTTACCTTGCGATCCCGTAGGCATTCCGCCCACACCATCGATGGTTTCTACAAAGAGGTATGCACTCTGATTTCGAACCTCAACGTAGAGCGATTGATCTGGAGATGTAAGGTCCACAGAGAGTTCCAGCTCTGGAAGGCCCATCAATATGGCAGCGCCAAGTTTCTCCCGGACATCCTGACTTGAGTAATCATGAGTTCCTACCCTTCTGGAACCCACTGCAAAAGACTTGTTCTTTGTAAAGCTCCCTCGTGCCATCTCCACCCCTGTTTCAAGAATAGTATCTAGATCGGATTCAATGACGACAACAGGAGAAACGGAAACAACACCGAATATGTTGGATGCTATGTCACTGGCCTCTTGGGTCACATCTGTGACAATGAAAATCCTGCCGTACTCCTTTCGCACCTTAGAGAACTTGACACCAGCCTCTCGCATTGCTGATTTGATGTGCTTAATGAGCAAGTCTTCCATACGCTTTCGTGTCTGTTTGGACTTGATTCCAATTTCGCCGTATCTGACAAGTACTTCGGAATATTCTGGGCTCATATCATATATCCTCGGAACAAACAATGTGAATTGCAGTTCACGAATAAATCATTGCCAAGAGGACATGCATCAGAGGATAACCCTTATCAGCTTGGCGCATTGTATCTAAAAGAACGCAAGAGGGGCGAAATCATTGCGCACAACGCTTTCTTCAATGAGAGATGCGGATACTGAAGCATTGGCAAAGGTGGCATTTCAAGCCAGACAGGCATCAGAACGAAGAAGTTCCGAGTTATCAGTTGTCAAATTCAAGGAGGCGCTTGACTCTGCCGCTGACGATGATAATCAAAAGGTGCTACTATGCAGGTCTGATGAATCAGATGAATTGCTGGGATGGCTTAGTTTCTACACAGGCATTCCTAGAATAGTCTTCATCGCAGAATGGCATCCTGAAATTGTACCTAGCGACAGCTATGGGGTTGTGGCAAAGAAACTGATTCGAAAGGCAAAGAAAGTCACTAAGGAAATTGGAAAGGAGAGACTAGAGGTACAGTTTAACAGGATTACCAGCAGAATCAGACCTCTTCTTGATAGATACGAAGGTTGGTATAGAGATGAGGGATTTCGATATGCAACTGAAGAGACCTACATGGAAGCTGCTATCATCGATGATTTGCCAGGTTTCAATGAACTCGATGATGTCGAAATTAAACCAATCACTGAAATCAGCAATGACGACCTTATAGATCCGTTTTTCGACTCGTTTCTGGACAGCAAGGACGGTCTATTTCTGTCATTGACAAAAGACCAGCAAATCGATGCGTTCAACTATTGGTTCAGTAGAGCAAGACAGTTCATAGATGAAGCCTCTCTTTGTGTATTAGACAGGGATAGAGTAGTAGGATTCCTAGTCGTGAGAGTAGAGGATGGCAGCCCACATGTTGGACCAATTGGCGTCCATCCAGATTTCAGGGGCAAAGGAATAGCCCGAGCACTACTCGCGAAGGGTATGGAGGCTATCAGAAAACAAGGGTTCAGGAAGGTGGCACTTGAGATGGACATATTGAATACACCAGCCATGAATCTCTACAAAAAGTTCGGGTTCCAATCCATCCACAATTCTGTGTACTATTACTGGAATGCTAAATGACTAGCCGGGTCCCAAGCGTTCATATCTCGCGAATGACCACCTGCAACAGGATGATAGCAATCGGAGTTGATGTAGGCGGCACATTCACAGATATCATAGTGTCCGATACAGCTACGGGTCAAAGCTATGTCCACAAGATACCATCGACTCCAAAAGCACAGGATTTAGCTGTTGTTGAAGGATTATCAGAAATCCTTGCAGACTGTGGTCTTGATGCGCGAGACGTTTCTCTTATAGTGCATGGGACCACTGTGGCTACAAACGCAATGCTGCAAAGAGAGGGTGCAGATGTTCTTCTACTCACAACAAGTGGACTAGAGGATGTCCTTGAGATTGGAAGACAGAATAGAGAGGAGATCTATGACTTCAGCGCGGCAAGACCTAAGGCCCTTGTCAAACGTGATAATCGAATCGGAGTGTCAGAACGCCTTGATAGTGAAGGAAATCCGATAATACAGCTTGAGAATAGGGAGATTCAGAGAGTTCGTTCCCTAGTTGAGAGCAGGAAACCAGAGGCTATTGCGATATCGCTCCTGTTTTCTTATATTAACCATGATCATGAAGATGCAATCATGAGGGCTTTGCGAGACATAGAAACTGCATATGTAGTTGCATCATCTAGAGTGCTTCCTGAGTTTCGGGAGTATGAAAGAACATCTACAACAGTGCTCGAAGCATATCTGGGCCCCCTAGTCCTGAACTACCTTAACCGTCTGGACATATCACTCAAAGCAATCTCTCCAAAGACAAAGCTAACGGTAATGCAGTCAAACGGAGGCACCATCCTCTGTTCTCGTACACATGGAAAGGCCATAGGATTAGCAATCTCTGGTCTTGCTGGTGGCGTGATTGGAGGGTGGGAGATAGCTAAACGGGGAGGAGTCAATCAAGCAATCACATTAGACATGGGTGGAACATCATGTGACATTAGTGCCGTGTCTGAACGAGTTATTGTGAGACCAGATAATGAGATTGGAGGACTTCCAGTACGGATGCCTTCAGTCGATGTCAAGACGATTGGAGCCGGAGGCGGAAGCATTGCTTGGATTGATGAAGCTGGAGTACTGCATGTTGGCCCACAGAGTGCTGGTGCTGTTCCGGGCCCTGCGTCTTATTCCAAAGGAGGCACTTCTGCGACTGTTACTGATGCTAATCTGATACTGGGCCGTCTCAATCCGGATTTCTTTGTAGGAGGAAGGATCAATCTCAATATGAAGAGGGCAACAGATGCGGTGGGCAAAATCGCAACTCACCTTAGCATCCCATTAGATGAAACCGCTCTGGGAATCATCAGAATCTCTACTAACAACATGGTACAGGCTATCAGAGAAGTCACTATTGAACGAGGACGTGACCCACGTGAATTTGTCCTAGTCGCCTTTGGAGGCGCAGGACCTACACAGGCAATCGACATAGCATCATCTCTTGGAATAGATTCGATACTAATTCCGCCTAATCCTGGCATCACATCTGCGTTAGGTCTCCTCTGTGCAGATCTGCGTGTAGATGTCATGAAGACTGTAATGATTTCTGGTGAGGATGCTTCTTCAAGAAGAATGACGGAGATTTTAGAGGATTTATCAGATGATGCTCGTGATCAGCTTCGCGGCCAAGGAGCTCAGAAAGATAAGATGGAGCTCCTTTGGTCGCTCGACATGCGCTACACTGGGCAATCACATGAGCTCAATATACCGGTGCGTTTCAAAGGGAAAGACCTCATTCTCGCTTCAGCTGAGCGATTTGAAACGGAGCATGAGGCAAGCTATGGATATAGAATGAAGGACAGAGATATCCAATGGGTTACCGCTAGAGTGACTGCAAGATATCCACAGGCGGAGTGGAGAATATCTGGTCCAACAACCCCAAGCAATGGAACTCCAGTTGAAACAAGGAAGGTGATAGTGGATCGGATGAAGACCGTTGATGCGGAGATATACAGACGAGAAACACTCGGCGAAGAACAAAGAGTGTTGGGTCCTGCTATCATTGAACAACTTGACACTACGACTTACATTGCGCCAGACTGGGAAGGAAAACAAGAGAAAGATGGGTCTCTATGGTTAAGGAGGGCTGTGAGATGATAGAAGACCCCGTATCCTTCGAGGTGCTCAAGAATGCTCTTGTTTCTGTTTCCAGAGAAATGAGTGTCGCCTTGAGAAAGACGGCATTCAGTCCAAACATCAAAGAAAGACGCGATTGCAGTTGCGCGCTGTTTGATGCAGATGGCAAGCTGGTGGCCCAATCAAAGGACATCCCTGTCCATCTTGGCGCAATGCCTCTATCTGTGAAGGCATGCATCGAAGAGATCGGAGATAATCTAGTTGACGGGACAATGGCTCTACTCAATGACCCCTTCTCTGGTGGATCGCATTTGCCAGACCTGACCCTTGTAGCGCCAGTATATGATGATGAGGACTTGGTCGCATTTGTGGCTAACAGAGCGCATCATTCAGATGTGGGCGGAGAGAGTCCCGGTTCCATGCCTGGACTATCAGTGTCAATAGAAGAAGAAGGCGTGAGAATAACACCACGATTGGTTGTGCAAACGGGCAAATTGGATACCGAGTCAATCTCAGATCTTCTCAGTGCTACAAGAACTCCTGAAGAGAGATTGGGGGACCTTAGTGCGCAGATTGCTGCAAATACTGTAGGAATAGACAGGCTTCAATCAGTTGCTATTGAAAATGGATGGGATTCCCTAACTCGTACATTCAAAGACCTCCTTGATTATTCTGAAGAAATGATGGGAGGAAGGCTCTCTAAGTACAGGGGGTTAGAGTCAGAATTCATTGACCATATGGACAGTGACGGAGCCGGAACTTGGAATGTGCCGATTTCTGTTAGTATCAAAATCGGAAACCGAAAGGCTACAATTGACTTCGCAGGGACCGCTGAACAAGTGAGGGGCAATGTTAATTGTCCAATTGCGTCAACTCTCTCATCTGTCTACTATGTCTTCGTAGTTCTGTTTGGTCATGATATTCCCACAAATGAGGGCTGCTGGAGTATTTTGAATGTGGATATTCCAGAAGGCACATTTCTTAATCCCAATTATCCAGCTGCCGTATCAGCTGGCAACGTTGAAACAACACAACGAATTGTCGATGCGATTCTTGGCTCAATGGCATCTATTGCTCCTGATATTGTACCAGCGGCAAGTCAGGGAACGATGAATAATGTGGCAATCGGGGGCATTGATCCTCGTTCGCAGAAACCATTTTCATTCTATGAAACCATCGGAGGTGGTGCTGGAGCCATGTCTGGAACGCATGGAGAAAGTGGGATTCACTCTCATATGACAAACACTCTGAATACACCTATTGAGTCCCTTGAGATATCATACCCACTTCGGGTCTGGCGATATGCAATAAGACGCGATACTGGTGGAGAGGGTAGGTGGCGTGGCGGAGATGGAATCATCAGGGAAATAGAACTCGTATCTGATGAATGCACAGTCTCAATACAATCTGAAAGGCGGCATGGCAGACCATGGGGTCTCCATGGCGGGGATTCCGGTGTTTCAGGAAGCAATAGTATAGTATACGACAATCAAATCCACGAACTGCAGGCGAAATCCACGGTGACAGCTCCCGAAGGAGCTATCATCCGAATTGAAACACCAGGCGGAGGCGGGTGGGGTAAGCCTGTTGACTAGACAGCGAGAGAAACAGCGCCATTAATCCCATTGATTCGTAGAGTCTGAGACTTAGCGCCAGCAGCGACCTTAACATAGTATACGGGAATATAGAAGCCATCAAGCTTTTTGAATTCAAGTGAATGCTTAATGACACGCTTTGCGTCAGAAGGTCTTCCTCCAGCAAGCTTCGCGACAGTCTTGACTACTTTCTCGATGGAATTGTATTTCCCAGGAGATACCTTATTCTTACGAATCCACGCAGGTGTGGCCTTTTTCTTTCCGGGCTTCTTCAATAGCTTCTCTATAGCATCAGCTGGACCGCCAGTTTTTCCATCAACCGTCATCCCATCAGACCGTTTCAGCTCGAAGAGCTCAATCACTTCAAGATGCAGAGACTTGCCAGGTATCGTCTTGCCCTTCTTAGGAAGCAATACCTCCTTTCCAACAAATGCGCCTGATACTTGTTCGTTGACACCGAGCTCCTGTTTTCTGAGGCGGAGAAACTTAATCATGAGAACAGCATCATACATACAATAGAAGTCGTATTTGAGCGCTGGCTTACTCACTTTCACAGCATTAGGCGACACACCAAGAACATCAGCTCCATCTTTAAGTGCACTCTTCTTTGCTTTCTCGGGTTTGACTTTCTCTTTGAAGTAGAACATCTTTTTCTTCTTCTGATCAATCTTCATCTTGGTGTGTGCACCTTTTATCTTGAACATTGATGCAGACACCTTTGGTTTCGAGGACTTCTTCTTGGCCAAATTTGACACCGAACTTGAAGAATGCTTCAAGCTATAAGTTCTCTTTGGCCGCGCAGTTTTGTTCACTTGTGTGAGAAGGCCACTCTGATTTTCTCTCCCTTATCGAAGACTCGTGCAAAACCCACACGCTCAAACTGAAGAAAAGTCCCGTTCTCAATATCGCAGATCCCAGGTTCCCCAAGACCAGCCATAACCTCGCCATCGACCATTGTTAATTCAACAGGCACGGAGTCTTGCTTTGGAATCCAATGAATGATTGACCCGCCTACTTGACGAACTTCATTAACGTCAGCACTGTGGAAATTGGCTTGTGGCTTCTTGCCTTTCTTCAGTATGAAATTGGCTAAGTCCTTCAGTCTGAATAGATCTCCCTTGGACATCCGTTCATAGTCTCTATCAGCTATACCAACTTTAGCTGGTGCATCTGCTTTTTCACGAGAGAGGGGTATAATGCGAGTTCCACGCTCAGGGAAATCTGGATGTACTGGAGCCTCGGCAGCCTGAATATCCTTAGGCACCCCATCTAGGTTCAGCCAAACTGGGGTTTCTACAAAGAACGCCCGCGGTGCATCTGCATCACGAAGCTTGCGGTTTTCTGCGTATACCGCCTTCATGGACATTGAGATGTCTGTAATGCTAAGACCGAGGTCAAGCAATGCCTTCCTAATGGCATCAGGATGGATACCCCGTTTATCTAGCGACTGCAAGCTCCAAGTGCGAGGGTCATCCCATCCAGTATAGACACCTTCTCGTACTTCTTTGCTAGACTTACTCTTGCTCAGTGTAGCATCTTGAAACTTCAATCGACCGAAATAGATCAATTCGGGATGTTGCCAATTGTAGATGTTCCAAATGTGTTGCTCAATCTTCCCCTCTTTGACGAGATCTTTTCCTCTAATGATATGGGTGACTCCTAGTTCATGGTCGTCTATACCCCACGAATACTCCAAGAGTGGCCATACCCGATATTTGGTGCCCACCCGATGGTGCTCAGTTTCAGAGATTCTTAGAATCACATGATCGCGCATTGCAGGATCCGGATCGGTCATGCCAGTCCTGAGTCGCACAGCTGCTCCTCGCTCAGGATATGTGCCATCCAGCATTTTCTCCCAGCGAGCAAGATTCTCTTCGGTTCTGAGAAGACTACACGAACACGCTTTCCCTTTTGCTTTGTGCTCCTTTCGCCAAACATCAGCATCGCAGTCGCAAACGTAGGCCTCATTCCTATTGATGAGGTCTACAGCATATTTGTAGAAGATTTCCAGACGATCAGATTTGTACACTGTTCGGTGCCACTTGACGTTAAGGTATTCGAGTCCTTCCGGAATCAAGTCAAAGGCAGCAGGCTCAACGACTTTCTCAGCAGAGCCAATAGTGTCATCGAATACGAGTATCAGTTCGCCGCTGTAGCGCTTGACATAGTAATCATTGAGAATAACCATTCTTGCATTGCCAATATGTAGAGGGCCCGAGGGGAACGGTGCTAGACGCATGATAACTTTGGGCCACTTGTCAACGTTGGGAAGATCAGGAAGGTCCTTTTCTCCTACAATCTCTGGAGTTGCCTTCAGCATTTCAGGAGCAATCTCCATTAGCTCAGCGCGTTGCTTCTCTATAGGCATTTTCTCAACTTCCAGCACGAGGCGTTGAGCGATTTCCTTGATGTCACGCGCACGAGGTCGTAGGTCAGCTCTGGTGCCCATTATCGCACTCATGACAGACTTTACTGTTGGTTTGCCTTCATACTTGACCGCATTGTCCAGCACGAATTTACGAACCTCGTTCTCAAGATTGTCCAAACGCAACAACTCTGCAACAAATCCTTGTCGGACTCATTTAACGTTAACTGGCTGGCAAAACAGTATCACAGGGACACGCTTATTTGGCATAAATGAGGGTTCGTATGTGTTACTACGATTCCATGGTGCAGAAATGTGTCAGAGTTAAAGTGTTGCAAATTATGCGGTGCGTTCCATACATGCGATCATAAGGGCGAGTGTTGTCCTGAGTGTGAGCATTATGATCCCTTGGACAATCTCTGTATGGCAAGTCATCTGAAGAAGAAAGCAAAAAGAAACGCCAAATCGGAAGAACGAGATGAAGAGGTCGACCCAGACACGTTCCTGTTTGACGATGATGATGACGATGAAGATGATGAGAGCGATTTGCCTCCTGAACGCGAACTAGATGAGGATGATGGCATCCCAGACGACGATTGGGACTAGACCTATGGAGATAGTAATATCAGATTGTAGAAATATAGTCCGAACAAGCCCAGCGCAATTATCACTAATAGGGTAGCGTTTCCCACAAGCCACATTCGTGCATTCTTCTTTGAGATTTTAATGGGACCCAGAGGTTTCAATCCTGTTGGAGCACTGCTAGTTATATCAACTGAGCGCCACAGTATCTCAAAGGGGTTCGCATCACTTGGGTAGATGTCCAGATAGAGATGTGAAGCGTAGCCAACCAAGAAGAGGGCTGTGATATAGTACTCTGTGTGTGCGCCTATGCTCAATGAATATGAAGAAACTATGCTTTGTGCAACATTTACCAACGTCATCAAGACGATAAGAAAAGGCAGGATTATTGAATGGAAGATGATGTTTCTATGTCGTGCAATTCCTAGAAACGGAATGTCCCAATCAGGCATTAGAGCCCCTGCAATTGTAATCACCCCGCCAATGAAAATCGAAATATCTCCGATGAATAGAATACCAGAAGTCCATTGATAGATTACTGCTCCACATAGCGAGCCTATGCAGAATGTCATAAAGCACAATGCCCCGACAGCACCACGGTTGCTGCTAGTACGACTACTTGCATCTCTGTTTGGAGCCTTGTAGTATAGAATGGGCACAGCTATAAAGGTGAGAATAATCCCCCCAGCTAGATAATAGAATAGTAAGTCAAAGAGAAGACCTGAACCAGCCAGCCAGACACTGAAAGCATAGATCAGCGAATATAATGCTACGAAGAGCGAAAATGCGAACACAATATGAGAAAGACGATTCATCGTATTGATACCTTCCTTATTCTGCAGACCCCTCTGCGTTCGTAAAACCCAATCTTGAAGCGGGTCTTATTTCTTTCCCCGAAGCCCGGGGAACCAGTACTGAGTGCTCTTGGAGTAACTCTTCTGCATCTTAGCGATTCCCTCTTCGACTAGCAGCTCCAATGCGTTCTTCACACGTTCTTCAGTCCATCCCAGCTTCACGATGGCAGCTTCTATTGTCAGACTCCCGTTTCCAGCTGCTGCCAGACTCATGAGTTGCTGAGGATCGTCAGTCAATGAAACAGGGATGAAATTGACCAGCACCGCCCCAGTATCAAGAGTGGAAAGCCCCTCAATGAGACCGTCCTTGGACATGTCTTTGATGATGTCTTCTGTTTCATCTGAGCTTATTGCCCACCCCATATTGTCAAGCCGCACTAAAAGCTCAGAAAGCAGCATTATTCCACCAGAGGGCCTTGACTCCTCAGCCAAACGAAGGATGTCCCTTCTTACGCCATCAACACGATCATCTCGCTTGAGAAGACCCTTTACCATTCCTCGTTTCTTCTTTGCCTTTGCAATCCAAGCTTCCGCATCATAGCCAAGCTCTGAAAGCAGTTCGACCAGCGCGCTTCTATATGCGGGAATCTTCAGGAGGGTCGCACCTTGTTTTTCAAATGCTTCACCTAACCGTTCTCGTATTCGCTCAATTCGATTTGCCCGATCTATGAGAACATCCAGCTCCTTATCCAATCTCTCTTCTTTGGAAAGGGGACTAAGAACAACTGGAACAACAACATTTCCTGGTGTATGAAGAGTGAACTCCAAATGGCGTTCGCGATAGCCGCGAGCGCTCACACGGCCCTCATAGTTGCTTTTGGGGAGGGAGGCTTTTATGACTCCTTTCGAGTCAGAACTAGCAGTGAAAGCGCCTAACTCAAGAGTGGCTTCAGGCACGGGAGTTCCCGAATCATCATAGACATGAAACTTCACTCTGCAGGCGGCCTCTCCCGCAGGGAAGACTTTGGATCTTCTTGTTTTCTTTGCTTTCACTGTCTGCTCGGGAATCCCATCGAGTATTGATTCCAACTCCTGGAGCATGGATCTTTTAGCCAGACCATCAGAAATGAGGGCTTTCGTTCCTTCGCGAAGTAACTTACGTGCCCTTTTGGAAGCCAAAAGACTCATCTCTTTTGAGAGGGTCCGGATATGCTTTCGTAGGTTGACATCATTGTTCGCACGCTTGGAAATTATCTCTGCAATTGATTTCATGGCATCTGATGATGGCAAGAAGACATCAGCAAATTCTCGCAGTCGTCCAACCTGATGGCCTTCCCCCCTCAATCGAGACGGAGGGTACACTGCAACGCGCAAACGCCCCTTCTTGGAGAAACCTGCCATTACAAAGGGAATGAGAAGAATTGATGATTTCCCCTTCATTTCAACACCTCTTAGAGGTACCAAGAAATCATCCAATAGCTCCTTTTGTTTGTGAATTGCAGAGCTCATTTTGTTAATTTCATCACGTAGGAGCTCTTCTTGTTCCTGCAAGTTCTGTGACACGTCGCGAGTACTTCCGAGCAATTCCTCTAACCGCTTCTCGTCCCTTCTGAGTGCATCAGCTCTAGCCTTCCTCTCGCGCTTCAGATCTGCTGCGTCGCTCCTCTGTTCAAGACGAGAATCAAGCATCTCTACCTCTTTCTTCAAGAACTCAATTCGCTGTTCCAACCTACTGGTCTTCTGAGATGACTCGGATTGACGCTCACCAACAATACTCTGGATTCTCAGATGAATCATGTCCAGTAGCTTCGATAGAAGGTCGTTGGCTGAACTAATTGTGCTAGACGTTTCGTACAGCGTGTCAAACAGACGAGAAGCCTCTTCTCTGCTGATAGCCTCTGGCAAAACAAGACCAAATGGTTCAACTATGTCATTTATTGGCCAATCCATAAGATCTGAAATCCCATCAGCATGTTGTCCCGAGAGTAACCCGAGAACAGTCACTTCTTTCCCCTTCATCAAAGACGCAACAAGCGCGTGTGTATCTTCAATGCACTTGTGAAGCTGCTTCGGAAGTTCTGCTGAATCGATGCAGTTCTGAATGCCTGAAATGTCAATCTCAGACAATGGAAGCATACTCCCAGAGCTGATGCCAAGTAGCTCGATCAAGAAACAGAAATTCGGTATCGAAGACTGCACGACCATGACGGGATAATATGTTTTGAGGACAAACTCCAATTCTTGTCCATTTCGAGCCTCAAGCGCTCTCAAGACCATGGATGCCAGGACATAGTCCTCAGGTACAGCCTGCTCCATTGGCGGACCCCCTGCCAACTGAATACTGCGGGCTGCAGTCGTCGGAATAATGAGTGCATCTTTATCTAGGTCCATCGGGGTCCACGCCTTTCGATGGCAAAGAAATCCTTTTCATCCTTTCTAACACCTCATTCCAGCAGGATATGGGAGCGCCTTCTCTTGAATTGGAGTCCTAATAGACAATGAAAAGAAACAAGCCGGTCCTTGACCCGTACTGCACTCGTTGTGGTAGCTACAAAGGAATCGGTCTTTGCAATAATAAGAGCTGCTTGAGCTATGCAGCTGAAATGAAGCGGGAACAATCATTCGAATCAAAGGGGGCATGTGTGCTCTGTCGAGATGACGCTTCAGTTTCATGCGCTCGTTGTGGCAATATGTACTGCAGTGCACATTCTGAAAATAGTGAAGAAAGTCAGTTTGGCGGGCTGAATCATTATATCGGAATATGTAGCGTCTGCCAAATCCTTGTATGCGAGAATTGTTGGATTCTCAATGAAAAAGGAGCCATTCAGTGCATAGAACATTTTGAGGATAAACAACAATAGGGCTAAAGGGAATACATGATGGTCATTCTTTTATGTAATGATTACGTGTCCGAGGTGGGAACGACAAATGCCAGAAGCCGCCTTCATCGTTCAATTAGATGACTTTCAAGGGTTCATTGTGAAGAAGCGTCATCCCTCGTCTCTCGCACTTACAGAAACGATGCTAAATCTCGTTTTCTTTGAGCATCAGCAAGGTGAAGAAGAGGCAATCAGAGATTCTGATATTGAAGGGATGAGAATCGCATCGTTTGCCATGGAGGTATTCCCCGGCTGGACTGTGTGCTTCGTGCTTAACGAGGATGATGTTCTGGAGGAGATTTCGGAAGAACTTACAGGGATGGGAAGATTCATGCTTGAACTCATGAATGCTGATCCTGAATCCTTAGAGATTGAAGAGATCCTTGCGAAGAAAAGTTCGATGCCTGCTGTCGATGACGAGCAAAAAGCAGCAGCTATTTTCATGACACCTTCCTCAGCCCTTCTTCTAGAGAGGCTCCATACCGAAGGTGTTGAGAGTACTGCCAAGCTCTCTATGTGGTTGAAGAACCAAATTCAGAGCGAGAATGTGGATTTGCTAGAGGCAATCACGCCCCTTATGGACTCAGGCCTGGTGACAGTGGAGATCATCGGCAAGCTGGAAACAGCCTTCCTAATGAAAGATGTATTTCCGCACAGAGCGCCGCCTGTGAAGTCGTTCAAGGCCACTAGTGTGGCCCACCCCAATTTGATGCCGCGATATGAGGAATATCTGAAGAGCTTCTTCTCACCAGACCCTCCAACAAGGGGATACAATCCAACCCTACCTGTTACTGATCCAAATTCCCCGATTTTGGAAGATAGAGAGAAGATTGCACGGATTTTATCCAACAGCATCTATTATGCGGTACTCGATTGCCTGAGAAATGGCCCGCTTCGCCTAGGTCAAATCGCTAGTCAAATCTCATTTCCCGATGGGGTTGTTCAGGGAGCTTTATGGGCTATGGAAGCAGAGCGAATTGTTGCGAATTTTGAAGAGGAAGGAGTTTGGGCACTTATCACTAATCCCAAGATGGAGATTTTCATGCCAGAGTTTATCCTTCCGATAATCGCTTCAAAGCTTGAAGAGAAAAAGGTTGGTTCAGATACCGCAAGAAGATATTTGGAGCTTCTCGTGCAGACTTGGAGTGAGTAAGTTGATTCGAAGCGTCTATATATTGGGTCAAGAGGGAGATGTGCTCTACTCCAAGGAATACGCCAAGAGTGAATCAAAAGCCAGTCTGGTCGAATTTCTCGTGAATCTTGTCCAGTTTCTGAAAAGTATGGATCTCGAGGGAAAGACGGAGTTCATGAACGTATCTATTTCTAGAATATTCTTCGCTCAGAGAGAACTCTTTACGTTCGTCTTTATTGCGGACAAAGCAGACGATGCTGTACAGATTGAAGACAAGATGACCCAGTTGGTCGAGACCTTCATGAAAGACTTCGCGAATCTAGCCACTGCTAAGCAGCCCCTAGACGGATTCGATTCGAAAGTGGATGAGATTGCTGTCACTATGGTCAAAGTCGCAATCCTTGGATTCGCAGGTGTGGGAAAGACTACAACTCTACATTTACTCAGAGGTGAAACACTTCCACTTGTCCACGACCCCACAATAGGTGTGAGCATCAAACGGCTCCCTGAAGAAGTCCAGAATGCCAACATCGTACTATGGGACCTAGCAGGACAATCTAGATTCAGTATTCTCTGGGCTAAGATGATAGCAAACGCACAGGTTGTTGTTATTGTCACGGATAGCACCCTTGAGAATGTCCTTCGCAGTAAGAAGCTCGTCACACTCGTAAAGGACGAAGTGCCTGAGGCGAAAGTAATCGGTATTGCTAACAAGCAGGACCTGCCTACCGCTTTAACACCTGAGAGAGTGGGACAGATTCTCAGTATCCCAACCTATGAATTGGTTGCCATTGACATTTCATATAGAGACCGCTTGATTCAGATAATTCGCAAATCGATTCTTGAGGGCAAGGCTGAAATCAAGGCAGCATGAATTGGCTGTAGGAATCCTCTCTAAATGCGCGAAGTCGCTTGAAATTGAGTTTTATGTGAAATATCCACCACGGCAAAGGTTAAGAACCATACTCAAGCAGTATCGATATAGTAGGCTATACTAAGGTGACATTTCATGGCCTTTGACATAGGGGAATTAACATCAAAGCTGAAGGAAATCGAAACCTACGCTATGAAGGTTGCAGAAACCAAGAAGCTTGCCGACCAGTTGGCAGAGAACCTTGCCAAGATGAAGACGGCAATCAATCAGACGATTAATGACAGCTTCACAGAAATTGCCAATCAGATTGATACTCTGAGGAAGAATATGAAGGAAATGGAGAGTGTGAAAACAGATGCGCCAATAACGGCTGCACCTGCGGCTGAACCTTCTCCTACTCCTGAGCCACTGCCGGTTGCAGAACCTACACCCACGCCGGAGCCTGCTCCTGAGGCAGTTCCTGAGCCTGCTCCCGAGCCAGCTCCTGAACCTGCTGCGGAGGCCGTTCCTGCAGAGGGTAGCGATCAGCTAGACTTTCTCCTTCAACAGAAGGACAGACTAAAGGCATCGCTCACTGATCTTCGATTTGACTACATGAGAGGCTATATTCCTGAGGATGATTACAAATCCAAGGAAACAGAGCTGGATACCCAGCTGGAAGAGATTGACCGTCAGATTGCAGGTCTTAAGTAGTAGTAATGTGAGGCGGCCGTAGGTCCAAAAAGGGACCTTGGCCAGCCCCCAATTCCTTTTTCTCAATTCGTAATGATTCTATTCTTTTAGAGAATAACATGGACAAGGCTACTCAAAATAGGTTGAAAGAATAGAAGACACTTACTATGTAGATTTCTTCTTTGATGTCTTCTTGGCCTTTGGCTTCGCTTCAGCCTTCTTCGCGGTGGTCTTCTTAGGCTTAGCCTTTTCCTCGGTCTTTTTTGTTGTGGCCTTCTTTGTCGCCGTTTTCTTAGGCTTGGCCTTTTCCTCAGCCTTCTTCTTGGTAGTCTTCTTAGCTTTAGGCTCAGCCTTCTTTGCTGCAGTCTTCTTAGGCTTAGGCTTTTCCTCAGCTTTCTTCTTGGTAGTCTTCTTAGGTTTAGGCTCAGCTTTCTTCTTGGTAGTCTTCTTAGGCTTGGGCTCAGCTTTCTTCTCCGCGGTCTTCTTAGCTTTAGGCTTTGGTTTTGGTTTAGGCTCAGGTGTTACAGGAGCTGGCTCGGGAGCAGTTTCTTGAGCTAGAGGCTCAACAACTACTTCTGGAAGCTTGGCCTTGGATTTCTCCTTCTTCACTCCAGCCTCCCTTCTCTGTCGAGTCAATCTACTAGGCTTAACCACACTACCTGCTGATGATGCTGCTATCAGTTCAGCATCCATATCCTTGGTAATGACGGTCGCCTTTGGTACTGAAGAGGCGACTTCCTCCAACGCATCTGCAAGCATGATCGGGGCTTCTGTTTCTTGCCGCTCTAGCTCGTTGGGGGTCGTATAGACTTCCAGTCCACCTTCCCGGATATATGGCACGATAACGCCGTCCGCTTCTTTTTGCCGTAGGATTCGTCTTGCGACGCTCATTCTGACGCCAAAACGATTAGCAATATCATACTGTGTTACAGAGCGGGTTTTCTCAAGATACTCATCTATGCTTGACTCCACTTCTGGCTTCAGAATCGCATCTCGAACAATTCTCTCTGTCTTTGCAGCGGTTTTGCCCCATTTCTTCCGACTGATAGCAATTACTCTCCTTTAGACTATTGAGGAGTCACGCGAAGGTTTTGGGTTCGACTTTTAAAGGTGCTCATTGCTCCCTGATAGTTGAGCGTCATCCGTGCTCCTGATAGCGAAAACGCCGGGTTTGAGGATGCCAAGACAGCTGAATGACATCAAAGAACTAGGCCACAGACTTGTGGCTCATGCATACCCTGAGTTCGATGGCAGAGATCTCAAGATTGATACTGGCAAATTGAGATCTTACGGGCAAGTTAGATGGAGTGATGCGGGTGGGATACAAATCATATGCCATCAAGATGTCATGGAATGGCCAGAACCTGCATTAATTGGATTGTTGGCTCATGAGATTAGTCATCCTGCAGAAGGAAGTTCCTCTGAAGAAGGCACAGATCGAGATGTCATTAGCAGGGGTTTAGGCCACTACCTTGCCGTAGAACGTGCATTTGTCGATAAGTACGGTGATCACATTATAAGCAAAGGCAAAGACCGTTACTTGGGATTTCAAAGCGTCAGGGAGCTGCTCAATGACCATGAGCAGAGAATTATGGAGAATCTGCTTGAGGACTTCAAGATTCTACCCTCAAAAGAAACGAGGAAGTTCAGATTGATTCATGACACAGCAATTCACGATGAAATCGGACACTCCATCTTGTTGATTGAAGGGCAATCAATTAGAGTGGAAGGAGCTCGCCCGAACTCTGACATTAAATTGCTCTTTCGTGATGAGATTCTCTATGTTTATGCAGACGATGATGTCGTTGCCCAAGTCCCTTGGCGCGAAAGGTAGAGAACAGACACAAGCGATCTATTTTCTTCTCTTTTTTATTGAAATTTGCTGCTTTACAGTCACATCGCTGTCTGGTGGAATATCCTGACCAATCACACATCCAGGAGCGATTATACTGCCCTCACCAATTCGTGTGCCAGGCATCACTGACGCATTAACTCCAATGACAACGTTGTCACCAATGATAGCTCCTAATTTCTTGATGGGAACCTCGACTTCTTCATCACCAAAATGCAACTTGATTGGTTTATCACCTGGTCGCCAGTTCCACATCTGAGCTCCCGCCTCAATGCAAGAGTCTCTCCCAATAATTGAATCACCGACAAATGTCATCCTTCCAACCATTACTCTGTCAAAGATCATTGAATTCCTCATCTCAACTGCATAGCCGAGATGAACGCCTTCACAGAGACTTGAATAGTCGCGCACAAGAGAATTGTTGCCAACATAGACATTCTTACCTATGTATACAGGCCCTCTGATTGTCGCTCCTGGTCTAATGATACTGCCTTCATCAATGAAAACAGGACCTTCTAGAACCACATTCTCATGAATCTCGGCAGACTCTGCAATGAAGCTGCCTTTTCCCTTCAGCTCTCTATCCATCACAATTCTGTTGGCACTGAGAATATCCCATGGCCAGGTGAATTCAGCCCACTCCTTTTCCCAGACTGCCGCGGTAACAGTCCGACCCATTTCAATTATCTTCTCGACTGTATGTTCCATTGTTTCATGCTTTTTAAGGAGTGGAATGACATCAGCCTTGAATACAGTTACTCCGGCAACTGCGTAGTTGCTCACATACCTGTCTGGCCCGCCTTTCTCGACTAATTTCTCTACAGCTCCATGCTTGCCTATCTTAACGGTGCCAAATTGCTCAGGATTAGAAACGAGTGTCACAAGCATGGTGATATCGGAACTCATAGAGCTGTGATTCGAAAGAGTCCGTTCAACCATCTCGGATTCAACAAGTACATCCCCGTTGACAAGCAGGAATTCCTCTTCTCCCTCAAGTTCAGCTTTAGCTTGCAGAATTGCGTGCTCCACGCCCTTTTGCTCATGCTGGATGACATATCGAATTCGGACGCCTTGATCCCCGCCCATCTGGAAATGGTCGATCAATTGCTCGCGGCCATGTCCAACCACAATTACAATGTCGCGAATTCCATTGTCTTTCAAGCTGTCAATTATGTACTGCAAGACAGGCCTTCCCGCTATCATCAGCATTGTCTTTGACCTGCTGGAAGTGAGAGGCCGCAGTCTAAGCCCTTGACCAGCTGTCAGAACGAGTGCTTTCATGGATACAACCACATCTTATGAAGAAGTACCTTGGCATAAAACTTTGGTTGGTAACCCAGCTCAAGGCGCCTTGAGGGAGAAGTATATCCTTTGCTTCCCAGCACCAACATTTTTGCTCTTCCCTATCTGGATTGCGCCAATCTCACGAGTATTTGCAACATGAGTGCCAGCGCATGAAGCAGCATCATAATCTCCGATAATGAGAACCCTGAACTCGGTAACACTAGCCGGAACCATCTCAAGGTAGCGAGTTTGGTATCCACGCTCATTGAGGAAAGAGATTGCCTCATCACGAGGCATCATTCGAGTGTCAACATCCAATTCTCTAGCAAAAATGGCATTGACTCCCTCCTCCACATCACGCTTCAAAGCATCATCGAATTTGTGCATCGGCGTGAAATCAGCTCTGCTTCTCTTGGGTTTTATCATGTTTCCCACAGTTATGAGGTCATATTTCAGCTGCAAATACCGAGAGAGAAGATGCTGAGCAGTATGAAAACGCATGCATTCGTATCTAAATTCCCAATCTAAAGCGCCATGAACCTTTGTGCCAGCTTTAAACGGAATGGGGTCATTTGTGAAATGTCGTATCTCTCCTTCGACTCTCCTGACCTCATGTATCCCTAGAGATGTATCTTCAGATGAAAGACTTCCTCGGTCACTGCTCTGTCCTCCCCCCAGATAGTAGAATGCGGTCTGGTCTAATACAAGATAATCATCAGCCACCTTCTGGACAACTGCATCGAATTCCCGGAGATAGTTGTCGCTCATGTACAGTAAATTAGTCATTGGGAAGAGCCTCAAGTTCCACTTGACTTTCTAACTCGAAGCCATTCTTCCACAGCAAGGTCTTGTGCTTTCTTGACCTCTTCAGGGGTAAGATCAATATCAGGAGTCCCTGCAGCAGCATCAATGATGTTCCGAACGTCCTCTTCGGTTCCCTCTTCCTTGAGTCCGGCTGAAACAGCAGATGCGATATCATTTGAAATCCCTCTTTCAGCAAGGAAACGCGCGAGAGGTGTGTAGGATACGGGGATATATCCAGTTTCAGTGGAGGGTTGAAGTCCAACGGATTTCATCTCAGTCTCAAACATATC
Organism: Candidatus Thorarchaeota archaeon; assembly: GCA_016839605.1. GTDB lineage: Archaea > Asgardarchaeota > Thorarchaeia > Thorarchaeales > Thorarchaeaceae > SMTZ1-83. Next base: position 20,507 of record JAEOTX010000039.1, read on the forward strand.
TGTGATGATTGATTCACGTGATTGTACTTCAGGAACTTTGACGGCACGCTCCTTATCCACATCACTAATCATCCTCTGCATCTTACCTACAGCTGACGACCTAGATGGCCCCCGCCTACGTCTAATAGCAAATACAGCTATAGCTAGAAGGATGAAAAACAATACCAGATACTGGAACATCGGGTCCATGAAGAGATCGATCAATTGGTTCAGAATCACGTCAATTTGCATGAATGGACACTCCACCTAGACGGAAGGCCTTCTGAAAGGCTTCACTGCCAAAGGTCAACTTTAAGGTTTCCCCTATGCAGGTAGGCTAGAATCAGCCCTTGGAAAAATGACGGGCGATTTCCAAGTAAACATCAACAGATTGAACCAATTGGTCAACCTCTATGAACTCGTTTGGTTGGTGAGCCTGTTCTATGGAACCCGGACCACAGATTATATTCAGAATCCCAATTTTAGGTTGAAGTACAGAACAATCAGTTCCATATGTTGCGCTGGTGGGCGTAGGTTTTACTCCCGTGATTCTAGTCACCGCATCCATACTGACTGATACGATCTCTGATTCGTACGGTGTCACAACCGCAGACTTACCGTGAATATATTCCACTTTAGCTCGATTTGAGAGGCCCGCAGACTCAAGTCTCTTATTCATTGAAGCAAGAATGCCCTCAGGGGATTGTCCTTTAACAATTCGCATATCAAGTCGGGCCTCGCACATATCTGGTACAACATTGACTTTGACACCACCCTGGATAAGACCAATGCTTAGAGTCTGCGTTCCTAGCAAGGCGTCTTCCTCATAGTCATAATCAGAGTCTGTGAGTACTTCAAGTGCTTCAACGCACAACTCAATAGCATTGATGCCTTCCTCTGGTCGAGAACCATGAGCAGCTTTTCCCTCTGTGACGAGACGGGACCAGAAGATCCCTTTCTCTCCTACAAGAACATTGAGAGATGTAGGTTCAGCACAGACACCGAATTGAACTCCCTCTAACTTACCACTCTTGGCGACTTCTTCAGCTCCTGTGCAGCCGCTCTCCTCATCAGAAGTAGCGAGCATTAGAAGAGGAGTGGTATGGCCTTCATCACTATATTGAATCATAGCTTCAGATAGAGCAGCTACTGGCCCCTTCATATCTGCGGCACCCCTCCCATAAAGCAGACCATCAATGATTTCACCTCCAAAAGGATCATGCTTCCATGACTCCCTAGGCCCAGCCGGGACCGTGTCCATGTGTCCGTGAATCACAAGAGGTCCCTTCTCTGCCTCTATAGTTGAGAACAAGAGATTGGGCCGCTTACTAGGACCTATGGAAACACAGGAGATGCCATGGTCTTCCATATGAGACCGAAGAACTTTGGCAACTTCAGCTTCACCGCCAGGCGGGCTTTCTGAGTTGGTTGCGACTAGTTCTTGGGTTAATGATATCAGTCTGCTTTTGTCTGTCATGGGACCACCTGCCTCGAGCAATACTGTCTAGGCTAAGAAGATTCCTGAAATGCAGAAAGTAGCTTCTTAAGGAATGAAATCAATACAAGGATGGCAGTTCGATGAGGCGGTTACCCCTGTCTGAGCATTCGCGATGACGACCCAAGAGCATGCTGAGATCTGCCACTATTTCTGACAAAAGAAGTGTAGGCTGAGACCATTTTTGGTTGGTTTTCTAATTCCCCGTCACAGGGCTCATCAGGAGTTTGTTGCGCTGAATTGTCACTCCGTAAGTTTGTCCCTCATCGTCTTCAACTGAAACTGCGGCCCCTTGCAAGAATACACGGACGCGTTTTCGCAGTCTACGTCCCGGTAGATCGCGGATGTTGATGACACAGGTCTCAGCCATTTCAGGGAACTCCGACGGATGTATGTGGTGGTCGCGGCAGCCTGATAGGGATGCAAGACTTACTCTATTCCTAGGAATTCAAGTATATAACCGAGATTTGCGTATTCAATCCTGTAGAGATGTCCAGAACTTGAGCTAGAAGCCATTTTAAGGAGGGGTCATGAAATCTTTCCCAAATCGGGATAGAAGGTCATACAGAAGTAATACACCGCACTATGCAAACTTAACAATCGGCCAACCTATTCAGGGGTCTCGTTTCAGACTCTTACCTGATGACAGAAGCTTGGCGTAGAGATTTCCATTCCTTCGAGAAATAGCTATGAACTCCGATTCAACTTCGACGACAATCTCCTCATTCTCATTAATTAGTGTATACAGGTTTTGATTGTCCATGTCCCGCAGGATTCTTTGTAGGTCTTCGGAGTAATCCTTCTCCATTTGCATTCCGCCATTGCATCGTAGTGTGGTGGTTCTTGTAGATGGAACGGTGCAGCCTTCGTGGTCTAACCCATTATTAACTCCTTTGCTGGCATGTTTGCTATAGTTTCACGGATTATATGCAAATGGATGTCTTGCGGATTCTTTTCGCTGAATAATCTCCTCTACAGTTTGCCGTCCCTCAAACGCTCTTCTAATTGCGAAGCGAACAGCACGGAAGTTGTTGATATGGACTCGTTTTGGATTCACTGCGTTGGGATGAACGAAAGCGTTCACAGCAATGACAAGATCGGGAATAAGCTCCTCAGGGATTACTCCATCGGTAATCGTACGTTTAATTGCATCAGCAACCGCTCTCTGAGCGACTTCCATGACCATTTTCTTCTGCTTCTCACTCGTTATTGTCACCGTAGGTGCAAAAACTGTAAGAGGATCAAGGTCCTTGATAACATTCGATGAATGAACGCCCTCAACAATTTTTCCAGCATTATCCAATGCAGTACTGAGCGGGCCATCTCTGACGCCCATAATGAGATCGACATGTGCCACCTCCTGACCTTCACCGGCTAAGGCCTCACCATGAAGCAATGTCAGGTCTTCTACGACATCAGGAACTAAGCCAACTGCCTTTGGATAGCCTTCGGCAATTAATTCTCGATCACCCATCCTGAAAGCTACAGGTCCACGCTGTATCAATTGGAGGTCTTCAAGGCAAGTCCGAAGTTCATCGATGTCTTCATACCTCAATGAATCGCTCTCCTGTAGGGGGCGTCGAGCTGGTCCAACTGGAATACCCATCATATTCAATCCAGCCTTGATAGCTAAACCTCCCCCTCGATTGACAAAGATTCTAACTGTCTTCTGAATGCTCCGTTGAATTATCAGAGCCTCCTTGAGGTCTCCAGCAGCTAGCGCTGCCTGCATCTTGACATATCGATCTGGAAAGATGTTCGCACTGGCTAGAATTGCGCCATCGCATCCAGAAGCAAGTGCCGGGAGTGCCACCTCATCGTGTCCAACCATGACCTGAAACTCCTCTGGCTTGCGAACAAGAACTGTTGTCAGGTGCACGAGATTGCCGCTTGAATCTTTCAGACCAACGATATTCTCAATCTCTCGTAGGCCATCGATAACCCACCAATCAAGCATGACCCCAGTTACCTGAGGGATGTTATACACGATAATGGGAATCTCAGATGAATTTGCGATCTTCTCAAAGTGCTCGTATATTTCCTTCGTCGAGGGCTTGAGGAAGTATGGTGTGACAACTAGTGCTGCAGAAGCCCCGAACTCAGCTGCTCTTCGCGTCAGCTTGATTACATCATTAGTATAGGCGGCACCAGTACCAGCTACCACTGGGACTCGTCCACCAGCAGCTTCGCAGGCTATTCTGATTGCTTCAACCTTTTCCTCGAACCGCATGCTGGTGAACTCACCTGTTGTACCGCATGGAACTAGTCCAGTAGCTCCCTTTCCGATTGTATAATCGATTAAGCCACGATACTGCTCCTCATTGACGCCATTCTCATCGAATGGAGTGACTAGAGCAGGATATACTCCTTTGAATCGATAGGTGTGACTCGCCATTTCAATCAACTCCATATCTGAGATAGAGCAGCCTTTACTGCATTTTCAGCAGCGGCTCTGATTACTCTGCGTTCGCGCGTGTTCATGTCAATGTCCATAGCCATCAATACTACATCGCTCGTCAGGACTTCATCAGGGATAAGTTCCTTCTCAAGATGATCTGCTATAGCCCGGGCGGCACCAGCTTGAACGGGTCCATAAAAGAGAGAAGCTTGCCTCATGGATTCGATTTTGCTAATAGGAAACATTAGGCTTGACGGTTTTACCGGAAGATTCGGTTCAAGAATGACTGTAAGAGCTTCCCGCCCGACCTGAGGTGTGGTCAACAGTGTCACAAACGCTCTACCAATTGGGCCATTCTTTGAGCCCGATACCATACTCACCGAAACCTTCTCATTTGATCCTGAACCGTAACTAGTGCTTGCATCATCTATATCCAAACCGATTTCACGGAGTACATCTTTGATTTCAATCAACTCAGGTGCAGGATGATCTAGAGATTCAATCACTCCCAGTTTCTCAAGTTCTAACCGAATTTCCTCTTTGAGTTCCAGTGTCAAAGTCCCACCTGTGTCAAGGGGAATCCTACTTCGTCCTGCTTTGATGCCAATCATCTTTAGTGCGGCTTTGACTGGCGGCCCTCCTCCATTCCTTGTAACTATCCTAGCAAGAGTCTGTGCTTCCTGTTGCAGCTGAGCTGCTCTCTCATGATCGCCAGCCTTCACATGCTCGATAATCTTAAGCCAGATATGTGGGATGATGTTTGCAGAGGCCATAATTGCAGCACTCGCTCCAGCGGCAATAGCTGAAAGAAAGCACTCGTCATGTCCAATTAGGACTGGAATTATGCCCTTCAACTTCTGAATTAGTTCAACAGTATGACCAATATTCCCACCACTATCTTTGATTCCAACAACATTGTCGAGCTCGGCCAAGTCTTCTACTACGTTTGAGTTCAGGACACCTAGAGTGCATTGAGGAATATTATACAAGATTATTGGCAAATCTGCTTTTCGTGCAACTTCAGCATAATGATCATAATATCCCTTGTCTGCAGGCCTCAGGTAGTAGGGAGAAATAATCAGTGCTGCATCGCAACCAATATCAGCTGCATACTGAGTGAGTGAAACAGTTGCCCTAGTGCTATTTTGGCCAGTACCCGCGATAATGGGGACTCTTCCATCAACATACTCAACAGCAAGCTTGAGAAGCTTCTTACGCTCCTCTGTTCTCAGATATGAGAACTCCCCGGTTGTTCCAGCTGGTACGACTCCGGTCACTCCTTTTCCGATGGTAAAGTCAATTACCTGTTTGAATCCTTCTTCAAGGATGTCCCCATCCTTGGTGAATGGTGTGACCAGAGCAGGCATTACTCCTTTTGGAACGAATCTCTTGCCCAACAGTTTCACCCTTGAATAGTGCGTGGCTGGCATCTCGCATATAAACTAGGGGTTGCAAACTGTAGCTTATATCCCGAATATATCACGAAGGAGACCCAGACTCCCAGGAGGATGATGGGGGTCTGATAATAATTGGTGTCAATAATAAGGCTAGTAATGCAACTAGCGGAATAGGAGTGAAAGTGATTAGAGGTCCGCTGCTGGTGAGGTATCCAATGACAATAAAATACCCAAACTGCATCAAAAGCAAGATGAATACAACAATGGCATATCCCAGCCTAGTCAAATCCTCCCTAACTATTGAGAAGAACGTCACGCCTGATACTATAAGTCCCATTCCCCAAAAGGGCAGGTAATCGATAGTGAGCCCAAGCGGAAACTCGAAGAAAAAGGAGCCTCCTGAATGTGACACGAATGACCAAATCGGCGCCACAATCCGGATACTTGTTCCACCAAGCAGGCTCTGCTCTATTATGAAATATGGTGCTAGCAGAGTCGCAGTTACTAGAAACAAGGCAATTTTCCGCGGAAATCCCGGGCTCATTATCCAAACCGTGTATTGACATGGATTTTCAGGATAATAACATTCGTTTCTTGCCAGAAGGGAAATTGCATATGATTTATGGCTAGGTGTAGCTATGAAGAATGCATGACAGAGTACATTTTGGCGATCACTACATGTCCAAATAGCGACGCTACCGCTCTGGCAAAACGGCTCGTGGAGGCGAGGGTGTGTGCTTGTGTGAATATTGTCCCTTCAATTAGGAGTATCTACAGGTGGAAGGGCAAGGTCGTAGATGATGAAGAGAGTATTCTTTTCATCAAGACTGAACGTGCATTTCAGGAAAGCCTCTGGAATGAGATTAGAGCGCATCACTCCTATGACGTGCCTGAGTTTCTTAGCATCCCAATTCAAGGAGGCTCTCAGGACTACTTGAGGTGGATAACAGAGAACATCACAGGCTAGCTCTATGCAAAATCAACCCTGCGGGCTGCATATTCCAATGATTCATTGAAATACTTGCGGATAATACGAGCAATAGCAGGGCCAACTATGTAATTGATATCACCTGGCATGAGTTTCTTCAGATTTGTCTTTCCTGTTATCTTTCCATTCCTGCGTAAAGCCCTTATCTCCCGATCTACAATTGATCTTGCTTCTGTGAGTGTCATCGGCTTGGCCGTGGACCCGATGAGACCTTGCTTAATGTCTGTGATAGACCTCATCACAAACACAGCCAAGTTCTCAGTGTCGTTAGCAGGAATCATGTTGGTGGCTTTGTGGGTCTTGCATATGTTGTCAGACGGCGTTTCGCCACAAACTGAGCAGATCTTCCTACCTCTGCTGGTGCGGATATAGTATGACAATAGATTCGCGCATTTCGAATCGTCATTAGCGTTCCATTCAAGGCCTTTGACGCCTACCCTTCCAATAGCTCTAAACACGGTCTGACTCTTTGTATATATCCAAGTCAGAACATCAAGTGATGCTTTCTTGCTGTCAGCTACCTTCTGCTCCTCAAGTTTGGCTTCAAGCACCAATTCCTCCTTGGCAAGCTTCTTCCGACGTTCGGTTCTCAAGAACCGATGCATGACGTCATATGCAATTGCATAGTTATCAAAGTCCAACTGGTCAGTCACGAGTTCAGTATCAATGACTCCTTCAAAGACTGGACTTGGAGTGCTATCAAGCTCAGTCTTGGCAGCGGTCATGTCTTTGTTGGATAGCCGAGCATGCATCCACGAAGTGATGTCTGGGGCTTTCAAGTCGGGATAGACTATCTTTAGCTCGTAGATTCTCTGAGATGCCAGATCGATGAGGATTTCTTCTCGAAGGGCTTGAAGGTCGGTTTCAGGACTCTCATATATACTCTTGAGAAGTGCCTTGATACGCAAGAGGTCCTGCTTGGAACGGATATAGGTTTCAACCACGCGTGAGAGGTTTGTGAGGATTCCTGAAGTAAGATGCCATACTAGGTCAAATCGAAGTGCTGCGATTGTTTCGCCATGACGACGGTGTCGAACTATATCGGAAGATGATGATACGCCAATAGAACTGAGCGCGCCCTGCTTGACTTTTTCTCGAGCCTCAAGTAATCGCTTGACATCTTCTGAGGAAGGAACTCGAGTCTTTTGCTTAAGTGCCTCCAGAACCTTGACCTCGAAGCCAATAAGTGAGTCGCGGTCTTTTGCCAACGTTTCAATGGTGAACTTCTCGAGTTCTGACGCCCTGAGACCTTGCGCTTTCAGTGCACCCTTGACAGGTCGTTCCAAAATGTTTTCGAGCTTGTCTATAGCTTTGAGTGATCGCTCCAAGTAATCCATTTCTACCTCGCTTACAGCGGGACCTGCGGTCTCTGTTTTGTCGGATTTATCTTCATCTGCAATTCGAAATCCCTTGACCAAATCAGTAGGATCTGACAAGCCCTTACGCCTTAATGCTGCGGCTATGTCGGTCGAGGGTATCTGTAGGAGATGAGAGAGTAAGTCGAATGCCCCTGCTGGATTCACTTCAATAGCTGCAGCTACCTCTTCCGACACCTTGTTGACAAGCTGTTTTTCATATTCATCCAATGTTGTAGCACCTGCCAATTGCGCCTCAACTGCAGTTAGAAAATTCAGACGTATCTCCTGAGCACGCTTAATACTAGCTAGGTGATCAGCAGGTCTGCAATATCTATTTGCCACGTCTTTTGCGATATCACCCATTGTAGCAGGATACAACATTGACTCCACGATGTGCGAATTAGCATACCGCGGCTCGCCCCATATTCGCTTTAGACCCTCCTTCAGAACAGTGATCTCTATAACTTCGGCATCATGCTCACGAAGAACTTCTTCTCGAAGAGACATGGAGGTTTCCTTCAATCCGGAAGCCTTGGAATAGAGGTCTTCTCTCAGCTTCACATCAAATTCCGAAAGCTGATTGAGCAAGTCGATGTCATGATTTTGAGAGAATTCACTTGGAATCATTCCAAGATGTTCCTTGAGTAGGTCCTCTGTTCTTGCCAAGGTTTCGTCATCTGCAGGGTTTCTATTTCCAAGCTCATCACAGAAGCGAATTATAAATTGAGCGAGTATTTTTCCGACAGCAACTTCTTCGCGTTGTTTGGAACCAAGAATGTGTCGGACTTCATTCTCTAGCTGCACCCTTGTTTCCACGCCAACCTTCTCTTGATCTTCAATGCTGAGGTTCTGAGTGTCTTCAATGGTATGCAATCGAACTCCTTGGTAACTCTGCAAATAGAATGACGCAAAGGCCGCAAAGACCTCATCTAATGGACGAGGATCAGGACTCATTTCATTGAAGATCTGTCTGGCTCTGGTGCTTCTTAGATGAGTAGCTAGAGCTTCACGAAGGATGATTTCTTTGCCAGCCTCACTCATCTGTCGTGTCTTGATAATCCACGAAGTTGACAAATCAGACACCTCCTATGTTTCGGAAGTGGGTATCGCCCACAGTTACAGTCAGCTCGTTACCGACATGTTCGTATGTCACCAGATAAATAAGTTCAGGACTCTTGGGATCCCTCAGATAAGCCCTAGTGGCGCGTGGCAACAGTTTTCCTAAACTTCTAATCTCCGTGTTGCGCAAATACTCAAGAAAGCCCTCCCCAATCTCTACTGTCAATTCGCCCGATGCTGCTGATGCTTCCGACAGCATCTGATTCAGGCTTTCTGCAAAGACTTGTTCCATCTTCTCTTGAGCCACATCCATACTATTTAGCTTCTCGGTCAGTAGGTCTCGGAGATCGATGTAGTACTGCATTTCAGGTGGCGGTACAGGCTTCTCAGGAACTGGTATCTCCTCCATTTCTGGGAATTGATTATTCACCTCAACAATTCTAACATCGAGGGATTGTGGACGCTTCGGCTCAGTGAGTGGTGGATGAGGCTCAGTAAGTACTGGAGGAGGCTCAATAGGTACTGGAGGAGACTCACCGAGTGCTGCAGGAGGCATTTCCTCAGGCAAAATCCTAGCAGCTTCCACATCTCTGCGATACTTCTCCATTTCATTATCGTAGCGGACCACATCTCTGCGATACTTCTCCATTTCGTCATCATAGCGGGCCTTCTCCTCATTGTACTGAGTTTCAGCAATGGTGATCGCCTCCGCCCGTTTCCTGTTATTTTCGCGGATGGGTTGATTCTCTGATTCAATGCGCCTGCAATTGTCTTCCCAATCCTCTACAATCAGCTGGTAGGCTTTCTCCTGCTGATTAGCCTCGAAAGTGACCTTGTCAACTATGGCCTGCGCAGTCGAACCTAATCCAACCTTGTTATGCACAAATCTAAGAAGCGCCAAGAACTTCTCTGGCACTTTCATCTGCGGTTCTACGGTCTCGAGATATCCTCTAATCCATGTGCGGGCCTCATCTCTCCATTCATCAGGCTTTTGAGTCATGCCTTCTATAAATTCGCCAATCTCCTTAGTTAAGTCAGCTCCTTCACTAATCACTTTGTCAATGACCCTTCTTACCAGTGTCTTTGAGAGGAGAGTATCAGCAACATTGGGAATGATATTCAGAACAAGATCCTCGAATGTTTCCAGCATTGCGAGGATAGCTTTCCCATTCTCCGAGAGTTCCTGTGAGTCAGGTCCAGCTGCATACTTGCGGGCTATCTCGGATTTGGCGATTTCAGCTACATCACTAAATCCGACAAGATCCCAGACATCAATTCGTTCAAAGGCCTCCAGCATGTCCTTGTTAATAATGGCAAGAATTTCATCCAAGTTACGATACTCAGAGCCTTCGTAGGAAACCTTGTCGAAGATGGCGTTCATTTGGGAATGCAATTCAACATAGAATTTCTCAAAGAGCATTCTATCTGTGGCTTCAGTAGTGGACGATTTCATCTGTTCTTGGAATCTATTCAAGGCTGACAGGAAGGCTTGTCTTGCAGCTGTGACGATTAGAAACTGATTCAATGCATCTGAGAAATAGCGAATTGTTCGCTTCGCGTAGAGGTTGAAGTACGACACTGTGCTTCCAAGCCGCCATGCTCTAACCTCAGAAATATCATAGAAACCACGCTGAACTGATTTCATCAGCTCTTCTGTCATTGCCCGCGCAATGGTTTTTCTGAAACCAACGAACCAATCATCATGCATTTCAATCTGAGCCAAAATCTCAGCCTTATGGTCAGGCAAAGAGAGAGTCTTTCCCGATTTTACATGTTGCTCAGCAATCTTTTCGAATGACTCTACTGATTCAGAGAGCATTGATACGAACTCGCCAAGTTCTCTCTTGAATGAGTGCAAATCACGGAGGGCAATTTCACTGCGGCCGAGAAACTTAGAGAATATTCTAGTTGTGGCAGTTGCGATATCAACTTCCTCTATGCTGTATGCGTAGATATTCAACTCGTTTAGGATTGCTCGTCCCGTTTCAGGCACCTTGACAGCAATTGCTTCGAGACCCCGCGGGGTTAATATTCTATGTTTGAAATGCTTGAGAACTGTGTCTTCGCTCTCTCGAGGCATGAAGAATTCGAGAAGAGTCCGGTCCATGACTTTGATTCCTGGCGGGAGCAATGTGAAGTCTTCTCGAAAGTTCATTGTTACTGCGACTTCTTTGTCCACATGCTCAGGTTTGAGCTGAAGAGAATCCCAAGAAGCTTGAAAGCGTCTGTCCAGCATCTCAACGAAGATAACGCGATTTAGCCGATCATTGAATCTTCTGAGCACAGGGAGACCATGTGTTTCATAGCTCATTCCGTTGCTGATAACAGCACTCTCGATATCAGACATCTTCTTGGACAACGTCTGCATATGTTCGTCAATCCTGAATGGATCAACCGCTCCTTTCTCCCAGCTGAGAATAACAACGTGAGAACCAATCCCTTCTGAAGTTCCTCCAGCAACCACTAACTGTTCTGGAAGTACACCAGGACCCGGCGTTCGTTCCAAGTCCCATTCGAGAGAGAGAAGCTCGAGGCCCTCAGCATCCAAGAGAGCATCGCGGATAGCAAAAACAAGAGGAGCAATATTCATTGCAACTGTATCAGAATTCTCTTCCATCATACTACCAGAGCCCACGGCACTACCCAAAGGATATCCCAGATTCGTAGTAGTACCAAGAACAGAAGCAGAGGCCATTCTAATGGCTTCTACTGTGCTCGGAGTGTCGACTTTCTTGTCTGACCGACTCATCATAAGACCGCCTAGCTATGAAGCAACATCTAGGTTGGAATAAGAGGACACTGTCAGGCTGATTATTGAATGTAGCTCGAATGGCCTCAATCCTATTTAGGCGACCATACTCCCTTGTCATCTGTCCTGACTAAGCCAGCTCTCTGGAAACCCTGAAGCACGGCCGTGATTGTTGTGACTAGCAGAAATTCGTAGCTCTGTGGGACAGGTATGCTTCGTGACTGCCTGATATCAAAGACCAGTTGCTCAACATCTGCTTCATTCCTGGCTTCGAGATGCTGAAGAATGCTGTCTTGAAAATGAATGACACCATCTCCGACTTGTTCAATAAGAAGACGGACGTCTTCAAAGAGATGAGGAATATCATGAGCTGGAAGAAGGTAATCAGCTCCAAGCGACTTCATTGTCGACAAGGCGGTGCTTCTTGCAGACATACTCCCGCTTAGATCCAGGTAGAACTTCCGGGGATCATTAGGAAAGTTGCTAGCTTCATCTCCTGTAAACAGAACCTTGTTTGCTCTGTCATGGAATACACAATGCCCTGCACTATGGCCTCCTGTATGAATTACATGCAGAGTGACATCTCCTACATTTACAGTGTTACCATCACGGAGCAGCCTGAAAGGTTCTACACCCTTATAATTCACTCTAAGAGGTCCCCTGTCGACCTTCATTGTCATCCGCTCCGCGACATCAAGAAACATCCGCTCTTTCAGAAAGAGCTGAGGGTCTTCAAGAATGGGACCATCCTTTTCACCTATGAGCACGGGTGCGCCTGTAGTTTTCTTTAATCTATGTGCGCCTCCAACATGATCTGGATGGCCGTGAGTACAGAGGATGCCTACGACATCACCAGGACCAAGACCTATGTCGCGAAGGAGTTGAATAATGTTATCTCCGGGATCTCCCGCAGTTCCAGGATCGATTACCAGTGCACTCTCGTCGCTCACCACAACGTACGATGAGATGAAACCGAACTCGTCTGCGAATTTTCCCCTAATCATGTAGACTCCCGGAATGATCTCTGAGGCTGCCATCGTTGTGGTGGTAAAGGGACCATTCCTTATGATGATATCGTAGGTCAGTGACGCTTATCAGCCGAAGTGTTGAGGCTATCATCAATGTAAACGAACTACTTGAGGAACCTACTCAATGAAAGGAGTCTATGCGCTTGTCATCTTCATTCCAGATGACATTGATGTACGAATTGGTGCGCTTGGAACACAAAGGTTCGAAGCAAGCATATGGGTCTATGTCGGATCAGCATTTGGGAATGGATCAACCAGTCTTGAACATCGCATACGAAGACACTTCTCTCAGGAGAAGAAGATACATTGGCACATTGACCTGCTAATGGAGGTCACCGGACCACCTACCCGCGTTATTTGGTCGGAATCTGATAGGAAGAGAGAATGCGAGATTGCCAATAAGCTGGGACAACATGCAGATTTCATTGAGGGGCCTAAAGGATTTGGTTCGTCTGACTGCAAAGCAAAATGCGGAACTCATCTTTTCAGACATAATGGAAGGAATACATTGATGGCTATGGAGCAGCTGTTTGAAGAGATAGGTCTTGAGCCTCGGTCATTAGAGGACTTGTCCTGAGGGTGAAGCATTACACAGGTGGCAAGTGTTAAATGGCTCAAACATGATGGACAGTATCCACTGGAGGAAATGCCTTGCCAAACTGGAAGGAAATATTCACAAACCTCAATGAAACCCAGCAGACCTTCACAGTGTATCTGCGCTACACACAGAAAGATACACTGGCGAAGATTCTGAACGTTCGAGTCTTTGAAGTCCATGATGACTACGTGAAGCTAGAGAATCCTAGCGGGTTTGGAATCCTTGCCTACGAGGATGTACTCTACATCGTGATACCAAAAACCTAGGCCATTGTGGCGGAGCATAAATCCATATACGGTGAACCTTTTTAACAACGCAATTCAGAGAAGGTTCAGACAAGAAGTATCGTCTGATAGGTGACAATTCCTATGTCAGCTCCAGTATTCATCCCAATAGAAGGAGAGCGTGTTGTAGCACAAGCTGCGGAGTCCGTAATCAGCAATTACAGATTTGCTCAGTTTGATAGAGGCTCCAACACAACTGTCAGTGTTCCACTTCACATTATCAAAGAATACAAGCTCACACCGAGATCTGCTATGTTCAAAGTTGTGAATGGAATAATCAACGTAATTGGAGCTTTGCCCCAAAGAGAGGAACTGCGCGGTGCGCTGGGGCTTGGAGAGTTCGAGCATCTAAATGCTGGCGACCAGAGAAAGCTCTGTGAAGTCTGCGGTGTACCATTCGTTCATCCAGACCACCCGTATAATAGATGGACAAGCACCGGTTACCATCGCAGATTCTCAAGGCACTTCTACCAGACATTTGCATGGCTAAGAGGAGAGTCTGTCTTCACATATTGGCCAGACGCGTTCATTCTAACTAACTATCGCCTCTACATCTTCGATGATAGGAAGAAGAAGATGTACATGTTTCCTCTCCACATGGTAGAAACCTTCGAAGCTCGGAAGAATAGATTGAAGATTAAGGCAACTTCGGGTGAGTTCGATATTAGAGGAAAGGTCCCAAGACAAGATCATCTTGTGCAGATGTGGCAGCAAAGAGGCTGGGACGATCTTGCTAAGGACTATCTTGACTGGTTAATCAGGCCATTCAACTATATCAATCCAAGACATCCACTGTCACAATACACTTACAGTGATTCCGCTTCAGTAGCAACTCAGATTGCACAGGAAACAAAAGAAGAGGCTCAAGTCAGCTCGGCACAGGCAGGTGCTGCTGGGACAGTCTTTGTCAAACCAATCATTAAGAATCGGTGTGACCATTGCAACGCACCTATGTCGTGGGAGTCTATTGATTGGACAGGTCCTGATCAATATGCATGTCCAAGCTGTGGCAATACTCATAGAGTGGACTACGTTCGCATGTGATGTCAGACCAGCTATGGATACTTAGCTGTCCACTCCAAGGACAGTCTACGAATGGTCTCATTAGTGGGAAGCCCTGTTTCCAAGTCCCAACCTCTAAGTCTGTAATAGTCATCAAGCATCGGTTCTAGGTCCACCACTTGCCCCTTTCCGGGGCCTTCAGGCATCGGTTCGTCAGTGAAACGAGAGGGGAGGTTATCATCCTTACGTGAAATACCTTCACGCGCATTGAATATCCGTTTTAGATTGACTTGTCTTTCAGCAATCTCAGTGAGAGTGTCTACACTACCAAACTCTTTGACACCAGTTGCCAAAGGCAGCATGTCGGCAAAGTCCTGCATCCAGAATATCGGTGGCCACGAGACCGAATACCAACAGACAATCAGTGTGTCACGGATACAATAGCTGTTCTCTGACTCAAAGACAGCATTTGCTTTGTGTTTCTCGGTGTATGGGTCAATAATCTCGGGTAGCTTATCAGCGCCCCAGCGTTCTGCAGCTATGTCTTCATATCCCAGCTGATCCACGACTACGAGGCTTCTGAGATGATCAGCTCCACGAGCGCCCGTCGCATGCCCTAGACCAATACTCCGATGAGTTCGTCCATCCTGACCTGAAATCTCCATCCCTTTCACATGAAGAGCATATTGTTCTGCGCCCTTACCGATCTTTGCTGCAGCCTTTGCACTCCCTTCTGCAAGAATATCGCCAAATCCTTCACGTCGCCCCATCATCTCTAGCAGACGGATGGTCATCTCACGATCGCCCCATTCCAGACGAAGTCCACCAGTGTCTTTCTCGTCGATTATTCCGTTTTCAAATGCCTCCATGGCAAAACCAATTGTTGCACCAGCCGAAATTATGTCCATTCCATATCTATTGCATACCTGATTGGCCTTGAGCGTAGTTGGATAATCATCAATGCCAAGAGAGCTGCCAAATGCCATGAGTCCTTCATACTCGGGGCCTTCCTCGAGGGTGCCTGCAAAAAGTCCCTCGCGCACATAGTTCATCTTCTTACAGCCAAGACTGCATCCAAAACAGGCTCTGTCAGAGATAGTGTATCGTGGACGAATATAACCTGCTGAAAGCTTTTCCCATCCAGAGAATACCCCAGTTCTATGATTATACGTGGGTAGTTCTCCTATCTCTTGCTTCACAGCGGTTAGAATCCACGTACCCCAACGGCCCATTTCCTGGGCTTGTGGATTTTCTCTGACTCTCTGATGTGCCCTTTTCGCCAATTCAGTAAAACCCTCGTGGTCATGCACCTCTACAGAGCCAGTTCCTCTAATCGCAATGGCTTTTACGTTCTTAGAGCCTAGAACAGCTCCCATTCCTGTTCTGCCTGCAGCTCTAGCATTATTCACGATGACGGCAGCGAATCGGACTTTGTACTCCCCCGCTGGGCCGATAGCAGCTACCTGAATTTCAGGGTCCTTGTGCCTATCCTTTATTGCTGCTGTGACATCGTTGGTCGTCATTCCCCAGAGATCACTAGCATCAATAATCTGAAGGTCATTGTCTTCTATGAGAATGTACACAGGCTTTTCAGCCGCACCCTCGACGACTAGCATATCATATCCCGCATATTTCAGCTCAGGTCCAAGAAATCCTCCCACATGAGATTCACCCCAAATGCCAGTAAGAGCCGCTTTTGACACAAATACAGTCCTGCCACTCATTGGCCATAATGTACCAGTAATGGGACCTGTTGCAATCAGGAGCTTGTTCTCAGGACTGAGTGCATCAATCTGTCCAGGTACTTCCTCGTATAAGAGCCGGGCTGCAAAGCCGTCACCTCCAATGTATTCACGAATCCATTCTGTAGGGAGCGATTCAGTCCTAAAATCGCCGGCATCAAGAAGCACACGGAGAATCTTACCAGTATAGCCTCCATATTTCATTTCAGCTCTCTCCGCTGGCACTAGATGCCTCAGCTGTGCGCTGGATCTCTTTGAGGTAGCTTAGAATCTTGGAGTGGCGGTCAACTGCTTGAACTTTTGATGCAGGACCGTATATTATAGCACCAGTTGGACATACCTTGGCACATTCAGGGTCTCCATCGCAATGATTACACTTGATAATCCTCATGCGTTCGGTATCCAAGAGAATCACCCCATTGACACATGCACCAACACAAGACTTGCAAAGAATGCATTTGTCCTCCTCGAGGAATGTCATCTTCGAAATAGGATCGCGCCGCATGGCATAGACCGGACAGATATCAACACAGGGTGCAGTCTCACATGGACCACAGACGTTGGGAATATCAACGCCAATATCGTCATATTTGATGATCTTGAGCCGTGCTAAGCTAGGCTGGAATTTGCCTTCGTGTTTTGCGGAGCAAGCCAACTCACACATTCGGCACCCAGTACATTTGGTGAAGTCAACAGATAATTGTGATGTCAGACAGGCCACCTCAGGAGTCAACATGACTGCATAGTAGCGGAAAAAGCTTCCTGATTGACTTTTTGTAACGGCTAAACCTCAATTACCCATCCATATGGGTCTTCTCGCTCTCCTGACTGTATACCAACAATTTCATCATAGAACTTCTGAGTTGTTGGACCAATTCCACCGGCCCCAACAGTATAGGGAGTGTCTTTATAGTGAAGGGTTCCGATAGGCGCAATTATCGCCGCAGTACCACACCCAAAAATCTCCTTGACTTTCCCATCTTTCAGACCGCTCATTACCTCATCGATTGAAATTCTACGCTCTTTTACGTTCAATCCCCAGTCGGATGCGATTTGTAACACTGAGTCGCGTGTGATGCCAGAAAGGATTGTACCACCTAGGGGAGGCGTTGCTATTTCGTCATCAAACATCACAAAGATGTTCATAGTGCCAACTTCCTCCAAATACTTCCGCTCATGAGCATCAAGCCACAAGACCTGCGAGTAACCTGCACGATTAGCTTCTGTCCCAGCCAGCAATCCTGCTGCATAGTTCCCCATTGTCTTTGCAGTTCCTATGCCACCCTGCGCCGCTCTAACATGTCTGTCAGCAATCATTATGCTAACTGGGTTGAATCCTTCTTTGAAGTAGGGACCAACAGGACTCAGAATGACATAGTATAGGTACTCCGTGGAGGGTCTGACACCAAGCTTTGGTTCTACACCAATCAGAGTTGGGCGAATATATAATGAACTTCCGGGCACTTGAGGAACCCAATCACGCTCAATATGGATGAGTTTCTTCAGCGACTGCAAAGCAAAGTCATTGTCCAGTGTGGGCATCACCATTCGCTCAGCTGACAAGTTCAGCCGCTCGATGTTCTTGTCAGGCCGAAACAGAAACACCCTCTCTCCTCGTCTATAGGCCTTGAGGCCTTCGAAGACTCCTTGACCATAATGGAGAACCAGAGCTGCCGGGCTGAGCGATAGGGACTGGAAAGCACCAATCATAGGATTTTTCCATTTTCCGTTTGAGTAATTCATTGAAAACATATGGTCCGTGAACACTGTGCCAAAGGCTACACTCAGAACATCAGCTGGCTTGGATTTGCGTTTCTCCACTGGAACAAGATCAATCCCCAAATCCATCATTGTTCCCTCAATCCATGCTCTATTCAACCTCCTCATAAAGTCTAGGTATTATCCAGATGTGTGAATCATTTATTAGTAAAACTCGGAATTGGCCAGTAAGGTGCATCCAATGGGCGAGGATGAGGAGAAACCTAAGAAATCGAAGAAGAAGAAAGCTGACGACTACACGGAGCTTGAATTTGAGCTTGGAGAATTGGAGTTCGAAGCTAAAGGCAAATCGAAAGTAGTAGAGCGTATGTTCTACACACTTCTAGAAAAGCTTGAAACTGGAAAGCTGAAAGCTATCACAGCTGCTGTCAAGGAGCTTGAAGACGCTGTAGATATGGAGGAAGAAGAAGAGGAGGAGGAAGAGGAAGAGGAGGAGGAAGAGGAAACAGAAGAGGAAGAGGAATCCGACTCAGAAAGTGAGCCACCTCCGAAATGGGAATCGCTTGATACTGAAACACCTCCCGAGTCAGAACCTGAGAAAGAAGCTCGTGAATCAGAATCAGAGTAAGGTTGACAGTGCTTAAGAAAATCCTTAAGCCTGATTGAATGATACGTGAAATGCGATTATAGGGAGAACTGCAAATGAGTCACCATGAGGGAGGACCAGGAGATGAATACTACCTTGACCCCAAGGACGTACTCGCACAATATAGTGTAGAATGGGTTTCACTCCGGAAATCCTACAGTGAACTCAACGCTCAGTTAGACCAGGTGAAAGCTGAACTCTCAGATCTTGATAGCAAATTGGAGAAAGGAGAGATAACTGAAGGAGAGCACATTCAGGAATATCGAGAGAAGTGGCGTGTATCAACCCAAATGGTCCAAGTCAAGCGAGAAGTAGAAGGCCGACTTTATGAGATACAGAAAGAAATCCGCACTGCAAATAGGCAGTTGAAGCAACTCGAAGAAGAAAAGCATCGAAGAGAACGCTTGGAACAAGAAAAAAGCAATGCCATGATTGAGTGGATGTCGCTGAAACAGGGCTTTGAGTTAGTGGAACAGAAACGCCGTGAGATTACCGCGGAAATGGACAGGATTGAGGTTCAAAGACGAAAGGGCACCATCTCAGAAGAAGACTATAGAAGCCAACGTGTTGAGCAAATCGGCCAACTGGCTCAGTTGATAACTGTTGAGTCGGATGTAAAGAGAAGACTAGCCGAGCTTCTAGAGATAATAAGAAAATGAGAAGAGCAGACCCCTGTGGCGGGGCCCGCTAATCTAAGAATTAAGCATAGAATCCTTGAATGATCATTGCATCAGCTACTTTCAGGAAGCCCGCAATGTTTGCACCGAGGACATAATTGCCTTTGGCACCGAATTTCTCGGAGGTCTTGTATGCATTTTCATGAATGGCAACCATGATGCCATGCAATCTCTTGTCCACCTCCTCTCGGGTCCAGAAGTATCGCTGACTGTTCTGTGCCATCTCAAGCCCAGATACTGAAACACCGCCCGCGTTGGCAGCCTTTCCGGGACCATAGAGCACCTTACCCTCTAGGAAAATCTCAACTGCCTTAGGCACACATGGCATATTAGCGCCCTCACCGACTGCAAGTACGCCATTGTCGACAAGTGCTTTTGCTTCGTTAGCATCTACTTCGTTTTGAGTTGCACTTGGCAGAGCAATGTCACACTTCAGTTCCCAAGGACTGCCCCCTGCAGTGTAGTCCACCTTGAAGTGTTCAGCATACTCCTTTATGCGGCCTCTGCGTACGTTCTTTAAATCCATGACCCACGCAAGCTTTTCTCGGTCAATGCCATCCGGGTCATGAATCCAGCCGCTTGAGTCACTTAGAGCAATGACTTTCGCACCGAGATCAATGCACTTCTCGGTCGCAAATTGAGCAACATTTCCAGAGCCTGAAACGACTGCGGTCTTGCCCTTCAGATCTTCGCCCTTAGTCTTCAGCATCTCTTCGACGAAGTAAACGGTGCCATATCCAGTTGCTTCAGGCCGAATAAGTGACCCACCATAAGTGGGACCTTTGCCGGTTAGCACGCAGGTTCCATGGACGTTTGTAGCCTTTCTGTATGCACCGTAGAGGTAGCCAATTTCTCGAGCACCTACGCCGATGTCACCAGCGGGGATATCAATGAACTGCCCAATATGCCTGTATAACTCAAGCATGAAACTGGTACAGAAATTCTCCACTTCCGCATCTGTTTTGCCCTTGGGATCAAAATCAGAGCCGCCCTTGCCACCACCCATAGGAAGTGTTGTCAAGCTGTTCTTGAAGACCTGCTCAAAACCGAGGAATTTCAAAACACCTTGAGTCACCGTGGGGTGGAGCCTAAGCCCGCCTTTGTATGGACCAATGGCACTGTTGAATTGAATCCTGAAGCCCCTATTAACCTGAATCTTGTTATCTCTATCCTTCCAGGGGATTCGGAACTGGATTATACGCTCCGGCTCGGTAATCCTCTCGAGAATCGAGAATTCCTTATACTTCGGGTATTTCTTTACGGCAGGTTCAAGAGATTCCAAGACCTCGAGAACTGCTTGATGAAAGACCTTCTGATGTGGGTCTTTCTCAACGACCTTGTTGTATACACTCTCTATGTAGCTATCCAACAGACCTCACTCACCTATATTGATTGACGAGGCGGGCCGCGTCATGGCTTCCACATAAATGAATCGGATGTGGCTCAATGTTTCAATAATACTCCATGAGCACAATTCATCTGATTTTCTTGCTCAATGTAATGATAAGAACAGTCATTAGCCAAGGGCTATCGTGTGTAAGTCATGGTTGATTTCGAGCAGGAATGGATTTCTCCGATTCTTGAGGTATACAAGAAGGATGCTCAGATTAATGAAGTGAGTATCATCCTAGGCTTGAATCCGATAGGGCAGTCAATTTGTCGTCGGCTCTATGAACATAACACGTTTGAAACTGTTCTTGTCTTCAATTCCCCCTCGTTCTCAACATGGACTAGATATCCGACAGAAATGAAACCTCCTGTTGTTCCAGTCCAAGCGATGATTTCTGATGACTTGATGCTGATATTTGGTGATGTCATAATACGAGAGTATGAATGGGCAACAGACATGCTGTTCTACCTGCGAGGGAAAGTCCCAACGAGATTCATCATCGCTCTAATGACACACGATGCAGCAACATGTGGCCAAGTGATGTCATCAAAAGGTAATCGCCTTCTGAAGAGAATAGGAGTCCCTCTAGGTAAATCCGACTTCTATGATGGTCTGACAGCGCCACTACTAGGCATAGGGCCAGTTGCAGGCCTAGATCCGGTTGTACTGTTTCTGGAGAGATCAGCTGATACTGATTCTATCCTTCAGGTGGATGACATGACAATCCATCAAGGAGATGTGGAAAAAGGGCTAGCTCTTCTTGACAAAGGACTCGATCTCAATATGCCAGGCGTCCCAGGGTATGGGTCCGAATCTAGCTAATTCTGCTCATCCGACTTACTCGTCTGACCATAACCCGTACGATCGCGAGCATGTCTTGATGAGTCAGCTCGAGTGACTGGATCATTGCCCATCTTGATATCACAGTCCTCACACATCAGCGCTCTGGTGCTCTTTGCATCTACAATTCTCCCGCAAGAGATGCATGCCCATAGTCCTGACTGAAGCATCATCGTTTTGCGAAATACAAGCCGAGCTAGTTCCTTCAAATCTGGCGGACAGTCCTTTGCTACACCAATCACTCCCTCTTCAGACCATTCACAGATTACTGAAACTAGTGTAGTGGTTAGCTCGATTATTCTGGTTGTGAGGTCCTCAATCTCGGTGGAGGTCTCTGACTTAACATCCTTTGGAGCTTGAGGAACAGAAGATAGAACCTCGAGGAATGCAAAAAAGGCAGGAGCTGGGAATCGATCCTTTCCCTTCGCTTCAACCATTTGACCCAGAACTGCGGAGATCATCAGTGTTTGCGTATAATCTTCCTTCAAGATTTTCTCAATCTCACTCATTGTCTTTCGCGCGTTGATTTGGTATTCCTTAGAATCAAGGCCATGTTTCTTTGCCAGCGCTTCCACAGCTTCAATAAGTCCCTCACCCTTCATCATAGCCTCATTCACCCTCTTGGCTATGGTCTTGTAAGGTAGCCCTGTATCATGGGCAATCTTCTGTAGGAGGTCTCTAGCTGTCAGACTCAACAGATACACATACCTAATGATGACAGACTTAAGCGAGGGTACAATCTTTTAGTGAGTTTGTAAGACATTTGTGGGCGAGTGAACTATAGATGATGTTATCGGATGTCGACATTGAGAAGGCGATGGAAAAGGGCTCAATAGTCATTGATCCCTTCACGCCCGATTCGCTGGGTCCTTGTAGTATAGATCTCAAGCTAGACAGCATTTTTCGAATTTATAATCCAGGCGCACCAATTGATGTGGAGAATAGGGACGCGTTGGATAGAGACACGAAGCTTGTGGACACAGAAGGCGAGCCGTTTATGATCCTCCCAGGACAATTCATTCTTGGGCAGACGGTTGAACGAATCAGAATAGGCTCCAATTATGCAGCACTCCTTGAAGGGAGGTCCAGCGTTGCAAGGCTAGGAATCATTGTCCACGCAGCAGGATTAGTGAACCCAGGAACAGGACTGAAGAAACCAGGTAGGCTTACCCTGGAGATCTATTGTGAAAACCTCAGTCCTGTTCTCCTTCGACCCGGAATGCTAATTGTACAGATTATGTTCGTCCCTCTAAGTAGTCCCGCAAGACGTGGATACGATGAACGATCTGAGAGTCGGTACATAGGACAGGACCGTCCTGATGTTGCGTAGAAAGGCAAAGTATCTTAAAGGGACGAAGTCCGCCACAAGGTCGGCGGTCGAACATGAAGGATTACGACGTGGTCCTTGCAAGTGGAGCTGAACATCTTAGAGAGCGCTTCGAAGAACATGGTTTCCGCGTGTTTACTTCGAATCTCAACTATGACAGCAGGCGCCTTTTCCCCAATACTGATATCTATGCGAGAATTAGCAGAGTTTCTGAGCTGTCTAATCGCAAAGTAGTTGTCGTCCAAAGCTGTACTGGTGCGGGGCCTGCTGAATTTGAACGCTACACTACATCAGACCGAGTTCTTGAATTGCTGCTGCTTCTTGACATCCTAGCACAGCCTGTAGAGGTTGAGAAGATAGGACACAAGAAGTTCAAGGAAACTCCAATTGATCCTCCTTCTAGGATAGAAGTAGTCCTAACGTTTCAACCATTTGCACTTCAGGACAAGTCGTTCTTGACTGGCGAAGCTTCTGCTGGAAGATGGGCCACTCGACAAATAGCAAATGCCTGCGATAAGATATGGGTTGTAAATCCACATGCACCTGATAATCTACCATGGGTGAAAGACCTTACTGACAAGGGAATATACCAAGAAATTGACATTATTCCGGATCTCATAGATTTCGGTCGTGAGAAATTTGGTTTTACAGATTGCCTCGTGGTCACCCCCGACGAAGGTGCCAAGCAGCGCTATGACATTGAGGGATTTGGCAAGAAACGAACCAATTCGTACTGTGTAGAGCTCCATGGAGATCTTGATGTGAAAGGAAAGCAAGTCATTGTTATTGACGACCTCACCAAGAGTGGTAGCACCTTGTTGAAAGCTGCAGAACGACTCTATTCCCTTGGTGCATCTGATGTAGGAATGGTTGTGGCACACGTTGTTCCACTTAGAGATAGAGGAGAGAAACTCCTAAGCGCCTTGATAGACAAGAGCAAGGAGAGAATCGTGACAACCAACACAGTTAGAACTCATGCATTTTGTGAGGATGAACCTAGTTTCACTTACAATATAGTAGACACACTTGTCAAAGAACTACAAACTCACGGGCTAAAACCTACTTAATCGACATAGTCTTCAGCGTTGGATTTTGCGGCCCAGGCTTTTTCTGTGGCTCGTTCAACTAAGTCGCGCGTTTCCAGGTCATTGAGGGCCATGATGACCTCGTTTTGATTGCATTCTATGTGTCGTCTTTGAAGAGTCCTTGTTATTGCGGCCGCTCTATGATTGTCTTCTAGAATGAGTGCAAGTATTTCACGCTGCAGTTCAGTAATCTCTTCACTCATATTCAACACTGAACCACGCCCTCCGCAGGGCTCTTTTAAGGCTATCTCTAGACAAAATCATTTCTCCTGCCATCGAAATGCTTTTCTTGTATACAGACAGGGCGCCTGTGGGTTGGTAGATGGATGGAAAATGACAAGGAATACCACATTGATATCGCACCTGGAGAAATACCTGAACTCGTACTACTACCTGGAGACCCAGACAGATCACGTCTAATCGCTGAGCAGTTCTTCGACAAGCCAGTTGAGGTTGCAAAGAAACGTGAATACTGGAGCTTCAAAGGCACTTACAAGGGAGTGCCTGTCGGAGTCTGCTCGACGGGAATAGGTTGTCCTTCTGCTGCTATTGCTATTGAAGAGCTAGTGAAAGTTGGATGCAAGGTTTTCGTTCGAGTAGGAACAGCTGGTGCGATAAACCCGAACCTAAAAGCAGGAGATGTAATCATTTTCACAGGGGCCGTCAGAGATGATGGAACATCAAGACAGTACGTTCCCCTTGAGTTTCCAGCGATCGCAGACCCGGAGGTTGTAATAGCACTCACGCGGGCTGCGGATAAGCGGGGTACGAAATACTATGCAGGGATTGGGCATAGTAAGGACTCATTCTATAGTGAGTACCCAGACCTAGTTGCTAATCCTGAAGCAATGAGAGAGCATTGGGAGTCAATGAAGAGAGCAAATGTCCTAGCCACTGAGATGGAGTCGGCGGCACTCTTTGTTATCGGTCACCTTCGTGGAGTAAAGGTGGGAACAATCTGTGTTATTGTAGGTGAGAATATCGAGAAGGAAGCCAAGATTGTTGGAAAGCCACCCCTTGACGACCTTGTAACAATTGCACTTGATGCAATGATAGGACTGAAGCAATAGAAGAGCCCAGATGAGGCGCTTCTGCTTTAGATTCCGCCGAACCACACTTTCTTCTGCACAGCCATATGGAGATTCTCAGCTGTAGCCTTGTCAAGCCCAGTCGTAAGCGCGAGCTGTTCCGCGCTTGTAGCTACGATGTCAGTCACATTTGCATAGCCAGCATTGAATATTGCAGTTATAGTGGGATCGGGGATTCCTAGCTCCATGAGTAGGCTGCGAAGTTCCACTTTGCTGGTTTCGTCTGAGGCAGGCGGCTTTACTCCAGGCAGTTCTTGTTCGAGTGGATCCTCAGTCATAGGTGGGATTTCAGCTCCAGGGGGACCTTCGGATGGTGCAGGTGCATCCGGTGTAGTCGGAGCAGTTGGCTTTCGTACTGCGACTCCGCTATGATCTGCAATAAATGATGGTCGCAGCAGTACGAGGCCAGTTATGACCATTACAATGAGTAAGGGAACAAACAAAATGCTGTCTATGTCTAAACCAATCAATGTGCCACCAGGACCAGGTGCCAGCAATCCATTCACTATCCCTTCGAAAATGAGATCTGTCCAAGAGTCACCGGATAGATCTGTGGCTAAGAAGAGCCAGAGTGGAGAGAAGAGAGCGAACCCTCCTGTTTCGAATATGATGAACTCTCGAAATTGGTCCCTTCGTCTAGCGTAGACAATCAAGGGAGGAATAAGTGCAATGCCCAAGGAAATGAAAAACCAAGTAACATACAATGACCAATCTCCTGTTACTTTGGGGATTATACTACCAATGAAGATGATGCCGGGGAGAAGCGCACCTATGAAGACACCGAAGCCATATCGCATGGTCCTAACTCACCTCTGTCACGCTGGAACGAATCAGAATACTGTCCTCGTTCTTTTAGGTGTTTTGAGAATGTATGTCCCAATGTAAATTGCATACATAAGAGGGCCAAGGAGCATCATCCTTATGAGCTATTAGCAGCCATTTTTGGCTGGATGATCTGATTGAGACCTTTCATCATTGTGGGTACACGGCCAGAGATTGTCAAGATGGCACCCATTATTTATGAGTGTGAGTCTCGAGGAATCGACTATTATTTCCTTCATACCGGACAGCACTATTCAGAGTCAATGAGCGGCTTGTTTCTTGATGAGATGGACCTGCGTACACCGGACAGGAATCTAGACGTTGGTTCTGGGTCTCAGTCGGAGCAAACTGCTCAAGCGCTTGTAGGCATTGAGAAAGAACTTCTCAGAGAAAAGCCGGATGTAGTTCTGGTTCAAGGTGACACAAACACAGTTCTTTCAGCTACTCTCGCTGCTGCGAAACTGAGGATACCAGTAGCCCATATTGAGGCAGGTCTCAGAAGCTACGATACACGAATGCCAGAGGAACATAACAGGCGCCTGACTGACCATGCGTCTGATTATCTCTTTGCTCCAACAGAGAACTCGGCAGAAATACTCAGGAAGGAGAATGTGTGGGGTAGAATCTTTGTCACGGGTAATACTGTGATTGACGCCCTTGAAAACCGACTCCCTGTAGCTTTGAAGCGAATGAACCGAGCTCTCACCAAGGGACTTGATTCTTTTGCATTACTAACTCTGCATAGAGCAGAGAACGTGGATGATAAGAATGTACTAGAGGGTTTGATAGAGGGTCTAATCTCCCTTGAAATGTCCATTCTGTTCCCTGCGCATCCGAGGAGTATAAAACAGCTGACTAAGTTTGGACTCATGTCCAGAATCAAGAGTGGCGGATTGATACGAATAATTGAGCCTGTTGGCTATCTGGACTTCCTCTCATTGCAGAAAAGATGCTCCTTCATATTGACCGATTCTGGTGGAATTCAAGAAGAAGCAACCGCTCCGTCAATTAACAAGAAAGTCTTCGTTCTAAGAACTTCCACAGAAAGACCTGAAGCGGTAGATTCGGGACATGCTGTTGTTGTTGGTGTGAATCCTGAGAAGTTTCCGAACATGATCAGAAATGGCATTAAAGAGGGCTTGGATGAAGAGAGACGGTGTCCATATGGTGAAGGTGATGCCTCAAAGAAGATCATGAATATCCTCGGCAAAGACTTTGATTAACAAAGACATGTTTGTTCCGTCAGTCTTATCTTCAAACAAAGTTACGCCAACAAGGCATCCATGGAGAGATAGATCTTGCGAAAAGTCTGCCTTACAAACGATGACGGTCCGTACAGTAGCGGTTTACTGATGCTTGCTGAAACGCTAGCGTCCCATGTAGATGTGGTGATAGTAGTGCCAGACGGCGAACGCAGCGCGTCAGGTAAGGCACTGACTCTGAATAGGCCCTTGCGTGTAAAGAAGGTGAAGAGTGCAAATGGTTTTGAGATGATCACTCACGACGGATCACCAGCGGATTCAGTTGTACTTGCAAGATGCCTTATTGACGAGATAGACCTCTTTGTTTCTGGAATCAATGCGGGAGCCAATCTAGGATACCAGAGCATGTTCACTAGTGGAACAGTGGGCGCTGCGATGGAAGCAGCCTTAATGGGATTCCCGGCAATTGCAGCATCTCTTGTTGTTGAGCCCAATGAATGGTTCAACAGTGCAGACAAAGAGCGAGACTACTCTAGGATTTGCGAAGTGATTCGGGATATAGTCCTTAGAGTGCTGAACAAGGGGCTTCCGAAAGGGATTGATGCACTCAATCTGAACTTTCCATTATCCATATCTGAAACGAGCAAAGTAGTCGTGGCAAAGCCAGCAAGAGTTAGGATAAGTAACGAGCTGGATAAGAGAGTAGATCCTAACCAGAGCCCGTACTATTGGCTTAAGGGAATTCACAATGACCCATCAGATGGTTCGGATGCAGATGTTGTTTTGAATAATGGGAACATCTCTTTATCACCTATCATCATCGAAGCTGTCGCAGAAAATGACATTGAGAGGCTCAGTGACTTTATGTCCGATTGATTTGTTTCAGAGCACTCCATATCGCGTCACTCTTGGGTCTAGGCATCTCTTTTGAAACGGTTCCAGCAATACCTCTTCTTTCTGAGATTTTGGGAACGATTTTTCCAATGATTGTTGCCATTATCCCTCTGTCGCGCAGCGCTGAAATAACATCGTCAGAACCTTCAGGGGTACTGGTCATCACCATACATCCACTGCTAATCAACTCCAGAGCATTCACAGAGAGTGTATCACAGATAGCTAATGTTGAATCATGGAACGGAATCGAGTTCAGGTCGATTTCAAATCCTACCTGACTTGCATCGCATATCTCATGAATACCTCCCAGGAGGCCACCCTCAGTTGGATCATGCATCGCTGTGATATGTCCTGTTCCAAATGCCACAACTCCATCCTCGACTACACTGATCTTACTCCGTAGATTGAGTGCCTTTTCGATTACATCTACTCCTACCCTCTTAGAAAGAAAAGATGCTCCTTCAGCTGCAAGAATTGCAGTGCCTTCTATTGCCGCTGTCTTTGACATTATTAGATAGTCACCTGGTCTTGCTCCAGCTGAAGTCACATAGTGGCCTTCTGGTGCTATGCCCATCATGAATCCAGCAATGATTGGCCTGTCGATGCCCTCAGTAATCTCAGTGTGCCCACCAGCCACGGTGATATCAAGTGATAAAGCGGCTTTATGAATCTGTTCCATTATTCGCTCCAAATCGGACTCTTCACAGCCTGATGGAAGCATGATAGATGCGAGGAACCAACGGGGTTTGACTCCGAAAGTTGCTACATCGTTTGCATTGATGTGAACAGCAAGCCATCCAATATCTTCAACAGATCCAGTGATAGGGTCGGTTGCTGCGACGATGACCGATTCACCCACACGAATCAATGAGGCATCCTCACCGATACCGGGGCCTAGAATGAGATCCTTGTCCTTCTTGCCCAGATGAGCAAATACAATCCGACTCAATACATCTGGAGGGACTTTCCCTGGTAGCAATATCAAGTACTCCTGCATATTCTAGGTGCGCATCAGTCCTGTGCCTATTGCATGAAAAGGAAATTCATCGAAACCCCATTCGGGGCTCTCCTAACTCACTATGACAACAGACGTTTCTCAGACATGATGCGCAACTTAGGAAGAGAGAGGATACGGTATAAACTAATCGAGATGGCCTAAGTATGATGAACTAATCAGGGATGTAGGCTTCGGCCTCTTGGAGATCCTCAGACCTGATTCGTGTTCTTGTCTTGCTCCCACTCAAGAATTCGCCAAGAACGGAGATTTCACGTAATAGCTCCTTCCATAAGAATGCCCTGCCGCCTCCTGTACGAGCCACCAAAAAGGCTCCGAACGTCTTCCTAAACTCCGGAACAGCGAGAATCGTTTCAACGGGATTATTGTACCCCTCCTTCCTCATTCGAAGATTAGCAGCTAGCTCCAAGGCATCATGGTATGGGCGTTGCAGGAACTTTGACCAATTTGCATGTTCAGGATTTACGTCTACAGCTGCAATTCGAACCTTTGCCTTTCGAATAAGACGAGATGCCCTAACAAGATCTCTGATTGGAGTGTATCTTGCATGACCAGGACCCACGGATTGGGCCAGAGGAATGTTAGGTGCAAAGTCAGAGATTAGTACAATCAGAGGCTCAATGTCCCGATTCCTCATTCTTTCTCTCCGCACAGTTTCTAATGCTTTCATCAATGCTTCTGCAAGTGGAGTCAGGCCAGATACACGGAGTTTGCCTAATGCTCTGTAGATCTTGTTCCAGTTGCTTGTAGGAGCTTGAACCTCGATGGCCCCGCTATCCTTGAATGCTATAATACCTGTTCTATCCTTTGAGCCTCTAGTCTCACGCTCAATAGCTTCAAGAATGTCGCGCACTTCTTTCATTGATCCTTTCATTGACATACTCACATCAATAACTAGCAGCACTGTCAGAGGTGTACGACCAGTAAACACAGACTCACGGACATCTTCCTTTGAGATTTCAATCCTCTGAGAGGGCCGAAGCCTCCCGAGTCGTGAGACCGCTGCCGCAATTGTAGCAGGAATGTTGATGCTCCTTGTTTCACCTTGAGGTTTCCGTGACCTGACAGGGCGCCCATATTGACTAGAGTCTGACGTCTTCAGAGACCCCATTGAGCGAGATGTGACGCGCTTCTGAATCCATCCGCCTGAGGATACAACGGACTTTCTCATAATCTTGGTCTGGAGTTCCTCCATGTCGAATAGCTCTTCACCAGTGTCTAGATCAGGAAGCTTGACAAAAAACCCTGAATCTAAACCAATTGGCTCTCTGACTTCGGACTTTGAACCAATGATCCTTGTTTCTTTCTTTGCACTGTACGGTCTCGTAGCAACTCCCCATTCATCTCCAGCTTCTGGAATGCCTTTTCCAGGCTCGACTGTGTCAATGCCTGCTGTAGGCCCGCTTCCTCGTTTCGTCATAATACTGAGCCACTTTCTGACCAAGAGGTATATGAGAGGTGCGAAAATAATGGTGTCAACAATTAGTGCAGGTACGGATGGAAACTCACCAGGGAAAAGCCCGAAGAGAATATTGATCGGAGTCCAGTAAATCCACGCAATGTATGCAAAAGCAACAACCATCATTATAGCACAGATGGTCCCCTTGATTGGGTCGCCCAGAGGATTTCTTACTCCTTCAGCTTTTTTTTTTTGACCTTCCTGCTTTCCGCCAGTTGCGAATTTTCCACCACGGCCGAACCGACCACCACTCATGCGCTTGCCAGACTCATCTTTTTCAGAAGGTGGCACCTCGGTTGGAGACGCACGTTTGTCACTCTTCTTGGTAATCTGTGCAGCTTTTGTGATTGCCATGTCTATGTCGTTGGTTGATGGTGGTTCCAGAAGACCGCCTCTGCGAGTTCTATGACTCAAGGTAAGCTGCGCAGCAAGCTTCATGTCATCCAATGTGACTTCAGTACGACCTTCGTAAGCTGCGTTTGCTATAGCGGCCTTGCTGATTATAATATCCGGTCTGACACCATCCACCTCAAGTGCGTCAGTAGCCATGGCGATTGCACGAAGACTGTGATCCGGTAGGTGCACTTCATGAAGGATGGATTTAGCGTGGACAATCTTCTCTCTAAGCTCAGTCTGTTGTTGCGACCAGTCTTCCTCGAACTGCTCAGGGTCATCCTCAAACGCCAAGTTCCTTCTTACAAGCTGCATTCGCTCTTCCACAGTATGTTCAGCACCCACTGCAACATGCAATGGAAAGCGGTCCAACAGCTGAGGTCTAAGTTCACCTTCTTCAGGATTCATCGTACCTATTAGAACGAAATCCGAAGGATGAGCAATTGAGATTCCTTCTCGTTCTATTACATTGATTTTTGTGGCTGCTGCATCAAGCAGGTCATCGACCAAATGATCTGGGAGAAGGTTGACCTCATCAACATAGAGCACATTCTGATGGGACTCCGCGAGAATACCAGGTCTCAGTGCCTGAATACCTTCCTGAAGGACACGTTCGATGTCAAGTGCTCCAATCAGTCGGTCTTCAGTTGTGGAGAGGGGGAGATTTACTACGCGCATCTTTCGTGTGACGCTCTTCAGAGTCTTCTTTTGGGCTAGGAGATCCAAGCAATCTTGGCACAGGAACTCCTCTCGATGAGGATTGCATCCAAATCGACACGCTTCTACCACATCAACTTCAGGCAAGAGGTCAGCGAGTGCTCTTACAACAGTAGTCTTTCCAGTCCCCTTGGCTCCTGATATTAGGACTCCGCCGATCCGTGGATTGACACCATTCAGAATCAGAGCTAGCTTTAGCTTTGTGAGTCCGACAATAGATGTGAATGGTAACACGGATCTTTTCAGTTCACCCAAGTTTACTACAGCCCATGCAGAAAAAGTAACACACTCAAATAAGGGTGCGCGTCTATGTAAGTGTGGGATTGTTTATGATTTCTCACCTTCTCCATCTCGAATGTCCTCAATGTAGTAGAAGTCATTCAGCTGAAACTCATGCCACTTTCTGTGTATGTGGGTCACCACTCTTTGCCGTGTACGATCTATTCAGTGTAATCGAGGACATTCAGAGGGAGCAATTTCCCACAGAAGTTAATTCCATGTGGAGATACTCACAACTTCTTCCAGTGAAGTCACCATCTTTCATTTACAGCCTAGGAGAAGGATGGACTCCACTAACCAGCACTAGACGCCTTGGGAAGCATCTTGGCCTGAGATTCCTCAGTATCAAGGATGAGGCCCAAAATCCAACTGGCTCTTTCAAAGACAGGGGTTTGTGTGTTGCTATATCCAAGCACCTAGAGCTGGGATCCACATCATTCGCGTTGCCCTCGGCAGGTAATGCAGCAGTTTCAACGAGTGCCTATAGTGCCGCTGGAGGAGCCGAATGTCATATCTTTATGCCATCAGATACACCTGAGCCGTTCTTCCACGATTGCATTATCTACGGTGCTGAAACTGCTCGAGTGAATGGCAACATATCTGATTGTGGCAAAGCCATGAGAAAAGCAGAAGGTGAATGGACTGACCTGTCAACAACAAAAGAACCCTATAGAGTTGAGGGGAAAAAAACTCTAGCTTTTGAGATTGCTGAGCAGATGGGATGGAAAGTTCCCGATGCAATAATCTGCCCCACAGGAGGAGGCACTGCTCTAATCGGAATCTGGAAAGGCCTTGATGAGCTAGAAGCACTAGGTCTAATTGAAAGCAAAAGGCCGAGAATGTATGCAGCTCAAAGCGCGGGTTGCGCACCCATTGTGAGGGCAATCGAACAGAGAAGCGAAGAAATACAGCCCTGGCAGATTAGTGAAACAGAAGCCTTAGGATTGAGGGTTCCTAGTCCATTTGCTGGAAGACTGATTCTCGCCGCGATTCGACAATCAGGGGGTGGAGCTGTAGCTGTGGCTGAACAGGAAATTGAGCCCTGCCACAGAATGGCGGCACGTATGGAGGGGATGGACTTCTGTCCAGAAGCTGCTGTTGGACTCGCAGGCATCCGGAATCTTGTGGAGATGGGAGAGATTGATTTTGACGAAGAGATAGTGCTCTTGAACACGGGTTCGGGAGCAAGATACTACTATGGAAATCAGAATCAGACAAAGCCAGAATCTTCTGAAAAAGAGCCATAGCGTTAATAGGATGGTATTAGTGGAAATAATCTAAGGCTGCAATAGGATTGAGCCTTGAGCAACAGCTGTGCGCTCCGGAGGAAACCAGTTGACTAGTTCAACCGCCCCTGATACAAATGACGAAACTCATTTTCGTAATGTTAGAGAATCGTTGGGTATTGGAAAACTGGAAGCTGGGATTGCAATTCTGATTGTCTTTGCATTCTTCTGGTCCGAATTCACACATTTCGATCCACTAGTTATAATACTTCTAGGAATCATAGGTGGAATTTGGCTTGCCTTCAGGCCCTCGGAGTGGGCTGTAGAAGGCATTGAAAGCGTTTCGGGGCACATGGGATATACAACCTACATTGCTGGACTGCTATCAAGTCTGGCCAGCAACATGCCAGAAGCAGTAATCAGCGGCTTGACGGCTTTCAATGGTTTCACGCAGAATCGACCAGAGCTTCTGACAATCGCCATACTCTCAGTCCTAATAGCAGGCGGTTTCAACATGCTCTTGCTTGGGATCACTATAGTAATCGCAACTCGCAAGAAAGACGACTTGCCAGTACCCGAGGAAGCTATCAAGAAGGACTCGGTCCTCATTCGTTGGACTATTGTAGCCCTTGCCAGTATGTTTGCACTTGGAATTGTTGATGTGACGTTCTCTGGAGGAACTGGCAATCCGCTCTTTCCATGGGAGGCGTCTCTCATCCTGTTCCTTTCGTATATCCTCTATTCTATTGACCTCATGAGAGGAGAAGAAGTAGAAAATGCAGAGCGCTCACATCCGCACCATTCAAAGCGATCTGCATCAATCCTCTGTGCAGCAGGTTTCCTGGGAATTTTCCTTGCAGGTGATCTTCTCACTACTTCGGTTGATATTTTGCTAACAACATATGATACGCAAATTAGCAGTGTGGCCAATCCCATCACAATAGCTGCATTGATTCTTGGTGCTGCAGGTGCATTGCCCGAACATGGAATTGCAATTGTTGCTGCTTTGAAAGGAAAAGTTGGCATTGCTGTAGGGAATCTTGTTGGAGGGATTCTTCAGATTCTGCTTCTTGTTATGGGTGGAATTGGGATTTTCGTACCGATACCTATGAACCGCTATGTACTGTTCCAGATAGTGGTTATTGCAGGCAGCCTATGGTTCCTCGCGCGTGCCATATCTGATGATCATAAACTGGACACGTTCGAGGGTATGATGATAATATTGTTACAAGCCTATGTGTTTGCGCTCCTTATCTGGGGCACGCCTATATGACGTGCGGGAGAATTGACCGCAGGTCGTTCTCCTTGATTGTCAGCATCGCGGAATCAGCAACTTCTTCATCCTCGGGTCTGAACGCAATCGAGAGACCCACCACTCCAAAAGCCGAGATATCATTTCTGCCGTCGCCCACAAATGCCGTTTCAGACAGTGGGACCTTGAAATGATTACAGATGTGTTTCAGTTCTTGCACTTTCTCGCCCCATCCAACACGGACCTCAACTTCTCCGGTCAGCAGCCCATTCTTGTGAATCAAGCGATTAGTAAGAACGTATTCAATTCCAAGACGTCTGGCGATGTTCTCTGCTAGAACATCCAAACCTCCTGAGAGGATTGCCACATTGATCCCGTGCTCCCTAAGACTGGTCACTGTTTCAGCCGCTCCTGGCACCAACTCAGTCGCTTCGACTAGCTTGACAACTTCATCAAGGGGTTGACCCTTCCAAAGACCGGCATCAAAGTCAGCCCAATCGTTGTATGAAATCTGACCTGAGAAGTACTGGTCAAAGAAATTCTTTCCTTCCTTCTCCGTATTGAAATGCTCATGTAGCCTCCACCAAATGGATGAATGGCTAGTCAATGTTCCATCGACATCGAAGACAACAAGTTTGACAACCATCTATAGATATCTCCGGTGAAAAGAATGAATTAGCTTAGCTTTGTGCCTCACGCTCTCGTTCTTCCTGAGCTTCCTTCTCAAGGTCAGCAAGAAGCTCATCAATGCGCTTCTCTTCGGTCTTGACTTGCTCCACGGGTTTTTTGCCAATAGGAGTCTCCAATGATGGAAGAACTCCCTCCTTTTCTAGAAGGACTTCAGCCTCCATGGACTCCAACTGTCGCTCAATCCGCTCATCTGATTCTACAGTCGAGTCACCTGTGGAGAGATCTTCAGAAAGAAGCTCCCCTGCAATGGTGATATGTTCAAAGGACTCAGAGAGCTTGTCTAGTTGCATTTGTATCTCAGCCGGTCTAAGCATAGCACGAGCATCTGTAAGTGCATCATTAGCGATTGTAAATGCCCTCAGGACTTCAGCCTGGTCCTTTGCTTCCTCTATGTTCAGTAAGGCGGTCTCAAGAGTCAGGTATTGCTGCTGATATCGACCGCGTCTGCTCTCCAATTCAACAACGATTGAGAGATGCGAGCGTGCCACGTCGCGATCCCCTTGCGACATGGCCTCCTTGGCTTTCTTCTGCTCCTCCGATCTTCGAGTATCCAATCTTCGAATTCGTAGAGTCAGAGCATTCATAGTACCCTTGATCTCAAGCATGCCCCGTTCGGCATCAACCTTTTTCTTTCCGCTCAGGAAGCCCATAACGTCCACCGAGGATAGACCTTGTTCTGTTGTGATGTCATCACTTTGCCCATTTAAACGATTTGAATACAGTTTGAAGCTTATGTGATGAGATACCGCAGGAGGACCATAGGGTTTTAGAGCTGTTCACCGGAGATGAAGATGAGGCCCGGATCATGTCATTGACAAAAGACCTAACCAAAGCTGTGGATTGTGCAAGAACAGCCATTTTGAATAATCTCGCAGAAGCTGCGGAGCTGACTGGTGAAACCAATCAGTATGGAGATAAGACGCTCCTTCTTGACAAAAAAGCCGAAGATGCAATCATCGAAATAATACTCCAACTAGACACACCTATGATTATTCTAAGTGAAGAAAGCGGCCTCATTGTACCTGAGAGTAGACCTGAATACGTTGCAGTTATAGATCCAATAGACGGCTCAGCCAACCTTGAGAGAGGGATTCCACTTTGTTCGACTGGCATATCTGCGGTCAGGCACTCGGAGATTATGACAACTGATGATGCGGAAATCAGCATAATTGAATCCGTTTTTTCGGAAGAGACCTTCATCGCTGAGAAGGGACAAGGAGTCCGAAGAAATGGAAAGACCATCAGAGTCGCAGATCCAATACCTTTGGAGAAATCCATAATCTCCTATGACACTAAGAAATCTGGAGATGATGCGTTTCTGACGAGCTCCATGAGGGTGTTAGAGGGAGTCCATGACATTCGCCGATCTGCGAGCAATCTGTTGGACCTGTGTTGGGTAGCCTCTGGTGCACTAAATGCGATGGTAGATTTGAGGGGGATGCTCCCAATCGTCCATGTATCAGGAACACACATGGTTTTCGAGGCGGGAGGTTATGTGATAGGGAAAGATGGAATGAGGCTAAATCTGCCCATTGTTGCAGAACAGATGATGAGCTTTGTAGCTGCATCAGATGAAACTACAGCTAATAGGATACTGGCGCTCTTTAGGGGCTAATAAGGGGAGTGTCATTGTAACGGAGGAATCGCTAAGCAACTGGGTCTGAAGATAGGGCTCAGCTAATCAGACTCATCCTCCGAAGTATCAGCGACGACTTCATCTTCGGGTTCTTCAGTCTCTTCGTCTTCCTCTGTTTCTTCCTCGCCGGCTTCCTCCTCATCCTCCTGTTCTGCTACTTCTTCCTCTTCCTCTTCTTCCTCCTCATCAGAAACGGCAGAAGGAACAAGTCTGTAGACATAGAAATAGCCAATGAAGACGCTCACTAAGGAGAGTAGAAGTGTTATCCAGAAAGCACCACCTGTGCCAAACCATGTCACAGGATTGATTACGAGTTCACTTCTTGCTGCTCCGAAGACAACAGTCTGGAACCATATTGGAACTCCAAAAGCAAAAGGTATGCAAATCACAACCAGTAGGATAATCGACATGATAATCTCAGCTGTGTAAATCAGGATTTTTCGTAGTGTGCTATCTACCGCTTTCTTTGCAGCCGACATTTCGTTCGCCTTGGATTGCCGACTTGGGCTTGCCTTTAAAACCTGCCGTCAATGGGATTGCCTGGAGAAGAAAGGGATTCGTACAGGGAGTCCGAGAAAGAGTTGTGATTGAGAGGAGGGAGAGGGAGGAGAGGAGATTTGTTCGGACTCCCTGTTCAATATTAAGTAGGGTAAGATTACTATATAAAAGTATATCATATATCATATTAGCATCTATGAGGGGACTGCAGCCTCTCAGGTAATCTAGATGATCATGTTTCTTGCCAGCAGCTTTAGTCCTGAGAGAATAAGAAGAAGGGAAAAGCGGGGCCGGAGAACGCTTGAAGGAGGAGAGAGAGAGAGATATGAGAGAGAACGGCCCCTAGCCCTTCACCATTTACTAGCCATTAATACATATTTAAGCAAATCTTGTTTGAGGATAAATTTACCAGATATTTGGCGCTGTATAGCGAAGGAATTCATAATGCAGAATCGATATGCGTATGCAATTTATGCAAGTCTTGATTTGACTACGTCTAGTATTTGTAGTAAAGAGTCGAAGACTTGAGAAGCACCCGCTTTGATCAAGTCATCCCTGGTGGTTTCTCCGGTGGTCACTCCCCAAAACTCAATCCCAGCTCTAGTTGCGGCTGCTCCATCGATTCTTGCATCACCGATGTACACGACCTCATTGGGTTGCACGCCTATATGAGCCACCAGTTGCCTGAGGCCATCGGGATAAGGTTTGGGACTAGGAGACTCATTTCGAGTCTGGATCACATCGAATAATTCCTCCAATGGAAGCTGCTCGAGTATGACATCAACAGCAGTTCTACCATTGTTTGTGAGAATTGCAGTCTTCAGGCCAAGAATCTTCAGCTCTCGCACAACATCCATCGAACCATCGATAAGCTCTGCATCAGTGGCAGCCCATCCTTCGTGTCCACTGAGCGTTTTGTCGACATCGTGTTCCATTCGCTTCCATTCACTAGATGAAATCCCTTTAGAGTGGAAGTATTCCCTAGCCTTCACTCTGGTGCTCGAGATACCATCAGCTGAATCGAAGAGGTCAGCAGGTGCACCTTGACTCTTAAAATATTCCTTCGTGTCTCGTCTCATGGCATCTAGAGGGAGAGCCAGAACAGTGAGGGTACCATCAAGATCAAAGAGGACCGCCTTCAACATTCTCGACCGCCAGTTTTCACGCTCCGTGTCAGCCTCTTAAGGTTAGCCATCTGCCATTTGCTCTAGGAATTCGGACAGATGGGACTCGGCTGAACTCAGGTGGTTCATATAGAAATGACCTTCTCCCTCGAGTGCTATAGTTCGAACTTTTTTGCTGCCCAGCCTCTTTGCCAAAACCTGCATGTCATTGAAAGAGACCATGGTATCGTGGCTTCCATGGAACATCAACGTTGGACAGTGAACATCAGCTAGAGAATCAAGGCGCTCATCCTCCTCTTGAGCCAAGTCAAACGACGCGCTGAATGTGACCAAGAAGGCTGCTTCAGTCTCTGATGCGAGATGAAGAGCCACAGAACCGCCAAATGAGTAACCCAAAATTCCTATGCGCTTCTGTTGTGTTTCACCAAGAAGCGTACGAGCTGCTGCTCGAGCATCTTGGATGGCACCTGGAATGCCCTGATAATCATGTGGTGATTTGGCACCACGGAAGTCAAATCGCATTGTAACATAGTCACGGTCCAGTAGAATTCGATCAATGTGCCTAACGACGCGGTCCTCTCTACTACCCCCGTATAGAGGGTGAGGATGAAGGATGAGAGCTGCTTTATGAGATTCCGGAGTAGGTGTGCTTAAAATTCCGACAAGTCGATCATCATCTACGGCAAATTCTATCTCATCATAGCGCATTCTGATTTCTCCGCATATTAGAAGTGCTAGGCTTCAAAGACGAAACGGGTCGCGTTATATATTGCTTGGGAGCAATGAGATTTGCGATACTTGTCGTAGCTTTGCTGAGCCAAAAACTGACTGAACTTGAGAGTCGAATCTTTTGAAATACCTACGTAGGTCAAGTTTAAGACTCACATAAATCAACCATTCACCGGCGATTTGGAATGAAGACTCTTGACAGTATCGACAAAACAAGCATGCGTGACATGACAGCTAAATTCCCATCCATGCTCAGACTCGATGTATTTCCTGAGTCCATACGTTACGAAGCTGAGAAAGTCAAGCTCAAAGGTGTTGGAGGCATCTGCATAACCGGAATGGGAGGGAGCGGGATTGCTGGGGAGATATGCAAAGCCCTAATGGCAGATGTATCGGAAATTCCAATCGTCAGTAATCGAGAGTACTCGCTGCCTCGCCACGTCACCAAGGAGTGGGTAGTGATTGCCGTTAGCTACTCTGGTGAAACTGAAGAAACACTCTCCGCATTTGACGTAGCTAGACATCGGGGTTGCAGGACCTTTGCACTGACAACAGGAGGCAGACTTGCAGTTAAGGCAGATGTGAAGAAGACAACAACGCTTCCAGCTGGTCTACAGCCTCGTGCAGCACTTCCTGTGATCTTTTCAGGTCTGCTCCCTCTTCTGGAACTCCTGATTGGAACTGAAAGGTCGGACTTGATTAGCATTGCAGATGCACTCGAACGACTTCAACCAGACTGGAATGGAGCGTCTTTGATGCCAGAGGAGTTGGCGGCCGAGCTCCAGAACAAGATTCCATGGTTCATAGGATGGAAACATCTAGTTCCAGTTGCCTATCGGGCAAAATGTCAATTCAATGAGAACTCAAAGATTTTTGCGTCAAGCTCTGAGATTCCAGAGATTTATCATAATGAAATCGAAGGTACGCTCTCCTGCAGAAATCATCCCGTTTCACCAGTTTTCCTGAGAAGCAGAGAAGAGGATGAGAAAACGAGAAATGGGTTCGAATCCGCAGCCGCAATCTTCGAGGAGAATGGCTGCCATCCGGAACATCTGAATTTCAGATTTGACTCAAGAATCGAGGAGGCCCTTGGATTCACCATGTACTTGGACAGGGTATCAGTGATGTTAGCAGAAATCCTTGGAGTTGATCCATTATCTGTTGAGAGAATTGCACAGCTGAAGAGAAGGCTTAGGGACTGACTTGCTGTACATTCTGAAGAAGAGGCACAACAGAGTGGGAGAATCCCAGAGTTACCCAGCGATTTAATATAACTGCAGAAATATCCGAAATGAAGGCAAAACTGAGAGTTAGAGAAGAGTAACTCCTTCATAGACGAAACCGATTGTGCGTCTATACGTGGATGATGAACTCATCACAGAATAGGTGTAGCGTACTGTAAGACTCCAAGTCCAGTTTGCTGAATTGTACGCACCAAATAATACGTCTTTGTCATTATCATTTGTGATATCACTTCTTATTGTGTGATTCTTATCGTAGCCTGCGTCCAAAGGCTCTTGTTCAAAACGAAATTCCCTTAGGAATGTGCCGTATGTTATTGATTGTTGGTTCAATAGCACTAAGATCCGAATAGAAGCAAGATGTGCGTCCCCATTTACATTATCTGGAGCTTTGAAATTAAGGACAAATGAGATGCGGGGATTCATGCTATAATTAGTCGGATCAAAATTGGAAACACTAGTATCAGCAACATCGACTTCCAGGAATTCTGCAAGTGCGACGCTGTCGCCGTAATATCTTGCATTGCCTGCCAGAAGAGCTGCGCTGAACAGACCTGCAGCTATGACTGTAATTATAATCAAGTCTTGGATTCTTCGACTCTTAAGCATCTGGCTGCACCGTTCCTCCCGAGCGTTCAGCTCAATATCTCCCTTGCGCTTCAGGCATATCAAATCTACCTATCCAACAGATGGAAGATAGGCCAATATATGAATCAACCAAGGATAGATAGCCAACAGCGCAGGAATAGTAATGCCAGGGAGTGGCTCATGCTCATTTAGAAATACTGTTACATTAATAATCACGACTAAAACAGCAAGAGCAACGGACGCTGCCCAAACATATAACGGAAAATATAGCAAGGCGTGAGTAGATATCATGGAGAAAGCAACAAAGTCACCTGCTCCGACTGCAATGCTTTGAGATTGGATTCTGGTATAGTCGAAAGGATCTGAACCTACCCTCTCACTCATCTGGTTGGCCTTTGCGGCAGGTGAGAACCTTATGAGCAAGTAGTCCTCGACTACGAGAGATAAAATCAATACCATCATGCTTGAGGTGACAAAAGCGACTCCGAGAAAGGTTCCAAAGGTACTTCCATAGAATGCAGCAAAAAGATTCCTCATGAGTGGCGGTATTGCATCTATCAGAATGAACACAATGGAAAACATGAACACGGCGAGTGAGCCTAATGAAATGATGCTTGGTAAGATTGTGTTTGATGTACCCTTGAAAAGGATGAGAAGCAGAGACTGCCCCAAGACGAAGAACACTAGCGAGAGAATGGGGGAAACAATGAAGGCAACCATGAGTCTCCGGCCTCGAGCTGATCTTCTCTCTAGCATCCAGAAAAGTGATAGAACTATTAAAGACCCTAGGCAAATGGAGATGAGTGCCTGAATAACCAGCTCAGCTGCTGTGTAGCTTCTGGCAGCGCTCGAGATAACATCACTGAAGAGGGAGTTCCCAAGAATAGTAAATCCCATGATTGACCCGATTAAAAGAGGCAAAATCGAAACTACTATGAGCATTCCTCGAGATCTATCAAGCTTCATCAGAGATTCTGGTCAAGCAAGGAGTCCTCTTTTAAATGGAGTCTGATTCGCGCAAATCCAAATCGGACTTGAGTATCGAGTCATGTCAAAAAAAGAGGGGGGTGGGGACAGTTGTCCCCAATTGATTAGATTACTTCTGCCTGAGAAGCACGAAGCCACCGACTAGGATGACCACTGCAGCACCAACAGCGCCTCCAACAATCGCCAGTGTAGGATCGAATGGCGGCGGGGGTGGAGGTGCAGTTGTGGTAGTAGTAGGCTCTGTCGTTGTGGTAGGCTCTGGATGATCAATCCCATATGCCCAATCCCTGCGGGTCAGCTCGGTGAACTCAGCGTCGATGTATTCCGTCACAGTGAACGGACCTGGTACGACGTACGGATCACCACCCTTGATTGGGTCCCATTCATTCCATCCTTCCAAGCCATAGGGCTCAATGACATGCTGTGGCAGTGGGAATGTCCTAAATGCTACATTCTCAAAGTTCCAGAATGACTCAGTGTCCAACTCAACTACGAACTGGAATGGTGCGGCTGCGTATGCAGCTGTCATGGACTGAATAGTGGCGCTAGCGCCATTGGGATTGCCGTATGCTAGACCGTCCTTGAAGTAGTTGAAAGTAAAGGCGAAGTCTTCAGCAGTGATTAGATGGCCGTCACTAAAGGTTGCATTCTGTATTAAGTTGAATACAAACCTGTGGTTGCCCACTGGTACTACGTCAGGATGGGTATCGTGGGTTTGAATCTCCCAAGACTCTGCCCAAACTCCGACATACTCGGCGTTCTCATCCTTTTCAACCAGACCTGGCCACATCTCGAAGAGAATGGCCCAGGTGTAGTAACCAACACCCGACATTGTGTTGAAGCTGTCAATGTCTATGGAGGAACTCACATAGAAGGTACCGCCATAAGGTCCGCCCTGGGATTCCTTCAGGTGTACTTTCATGCTGGTCCAGAAGTTTGGAACGTTTGCACCTAGCTGTGCAACGTGGCCCTCCCACTTGTCTGTTCTGATGGCAGAAAAGGCCTTGTTGTTGTAGGCAGTGACTCTAGGACATTCGTAATGGAGAATCTCCTGCATCTGATGAGCTGTGGAAAGCACCGTTGCCTCATCTTTGGCAGTAAGGAAAGTGTCCATTAGAGCGTCGAAAGTGGCGTTTCTGAAATTCGGTGAGTTGTAATAGTCTACACCATAATACCCACCGTAGAAGTCGCCGTACAGGTGATACACAGCGTTGAAGAAGTCCTCTCTAAAGCTGTATCCATAGAAGGTCACCCACCAATCTGGATCATGGAAGTTCAGACGACTCACATACTGATAGAAGTCGGTCATTAAGGGTTCAGCCTCAATGCCGATAGCACTGAAAGCACCGGCACCGATTATTGCAGCCTGACTTGACTGGAAATCTGCGCCGTGACCAGCAACCTGGACAATACCGATTTCTGAACCATCAGGATTCTCACGCCAACCATCAGCATCGACATCAAGAAGTCCCGCTGCATCTAGTAGGTCGTTAGCAATGTCTAGATTCTCTTCATAGTAGTAATATGTGAATTCTTCTTCAGCAGTCCAAGGTCCTGGGGGAACATTAGCGTCCCATGGCCGCGACTCACCGGCCCAGAGCACCTCAGAAATCTCGTACTTATCCAATGCATATGCATAGGCCCTTCGTACACTGGTTATATTGAGGGGGTACCTGTCACAGTTGAATTCATAGAAGCCAAAACCATTTCTCCAGTCGCCAAATGCTTCCACGTCTTCCGCCGCTGTGAGCTGAGGCAAATAGGTTGTATCAATTGATGACTCCCAGATCATATCTACCTCACCATTGATAAGCGCCAACATCTGTTGCTCGGTATTTGGTTGTACCTTGAACACCATTTTATCAATATATGGACCATTCTTGGCTTCGCTTGGAAGTCCAGAATATGGTAATGTTTGCGCTGTAGCAAAAATCGGCGAAATAGACATGAAAAGAAAGGATCCAACAAAGAAAATAGCAAAAGCTACTCTTATTCGATTACTTAACATGTTATCTCTATCTCCTATCTCCGAGTCGAAATCGGATGGCTCTGGCACTCAAAATGCTGATAAAAGTGTTATGATGTGATGAGTAACACTATTAACCTGCAACAGAAATATCAACTAGAATTGTCAAGAGTAATAAAGGATGACACTGCATATCATCCATCCAACTTCTTGATTCGCAGGTCATGACCCTAGCCGTATTTAATGCGCGGGTCTAGGAACCCATACAAGAGGTCAGCAATAAAGTTCGCCAACACCGCCGTAATTGCGACTAT
The DNA here is from genome assembly GCA_016839605.1 of Candidatus Thorarchaeota archaeon. GTDB lineage: Archaea > Asgardarchaeota > Thorarchaeia > Thorarchaeales > Thorarchaeaceae > SMTZ1-83. Next base: position 64,388 of record JAEOTX010000039.1, read on the forward strand.
CATGAAGATGGCCTGAACGACGGGATAGTCCAATAATAATAGGCTGTCGAAGATATACCGTCCAAGGCCAAACCAGTTGAAGACGGTTTCCGTCAGTGTTGCTCCATTAATTAGGAATCCGAAAGTAATTGCAATTGCTGTTACCATAGGAAGCATTGCGTTCTTCATACCATGCTTGTACAGGACTTGGTTCTCGTCAAGTCCCTTTGCCCTTGCCGTCAGTATGTAGTCTTCAGTCATTACGTCTATCAGGTTATTTCTCATGTAGAGGAAATATCCACCATAACCGCCTATTCCCAAGGCAATCATCGGGAGTAGCAGATGGAGAAGGATATCGCCAGCGATTGCTAGAGCACCAAACGGCTGGTCCTTAAAGGCAATCCAGACCTCGTAGCTTATCGTTCCTCCCGAAGGAAGTCCAATGCCGCCATCGATTAATGTCGAGGTCAAGGCTGGCAGCATATACGCGAAGAAGAATAGTAGTATCATTCCCAGCCAGAAGACGGGAAGGGAAAAGGTGAACAAGGCCATTGTGACAGCCCCGACGTCCTTCCGTGAGCCAGGATCTCCCGCTGCTTTGACACCAGTCCAAATCCCTAGAATAATTGCAACTATCGAGGACGTACCCATTAGAAGTAGTGTATTGGGCAAACGAGCCATAATCTCATCTATCACAGGCCTCTGACTTTGAAATGAAAAACCGAAGTCTCCGCTGAACATGTTCACAATATACCGCCAGAACATGTAGATCCAATCAAAGATGTCTGGATCTGGAACTAGTCCATAGTTCTGATAGAGCAATTGAAGCGATTCATATGGCATTGTAGCCCTTTGCTCCGGGGCTATCATGAGGTCCAGCGGGCTAACACCAAACAGAAAGGTTGGAAGTCTGAATATGAAGAAATTGAAGCAGATAACAGCTACTATGAGAAGAAACACGTAGATAGTTCTTCTAATCACGTACTCTCGTAGGCCCATCGGTAGACTCTCCACAGTCCTGTTTGGTAGTACCTAGCTTCACTAAGTACTAGGCTGCTTGGTAGTACAGAACTCGCTTCCTAATAAAGATGATGTTCAAAGAGTTCTGAAAAGGATGAGAGAAAGAGGCTTAGGTGCCTCTTCCTCAATATTGTTTATCTCTCTCGTAATCTTGGATTTAACACCTGATCCAATGTGTGGCCAATGAAGGTGAATGCTAGACTAATTGCGGTTATCATCAGTCCCGGAAATATCACCACCCACCATGCACCATTTCCGAAGGCACCGCCGATCTGAGCATCTGCCAACATCCGACCCCAGCTTGGTTCACTAGGATCAGTCAGGCCAAGGAACGAAAGCGCAGACTCGGACAGAATAGCTGCTACTACGCCCAAAGTAACATCAGCGAATAGGAGCGGTGTCACATTAGGCAGAATGTGCTTGAAGATGATATACGTGTCTGTGGCTCCAATCGCACGTGCAGCCTCCACGTAGCTCTTGTTCTTCTCGGCCAATACTTGAGACCGGATTAGTCGCGAGGTTCCTGTCCATCCTAGAATCACTATCACTATAATTATGGTGTCTACTGATGGACCCAAGAACGCCGCGAGGACCATAAGAAGTGGTAAGCGCGGTATGACCAAAAGGAAGTCCACTACACGCATGGTGACTTCGTCAACCTTCCCACCAAAGTAACCTGATATCATCCCAACGGCAACGCCTACTGCAGTGGACAGGGAAGCGGCAACAAGACCAATGTACAATGAGATTCTTGAACCAAATAGCAACTGACTCCAAGCGTCAGCCCCTTTGTCTGTTGTGCCAAGTATTCCAAAGTAATCGCCGAAAGCTACACACTCCATATGTGTGATGGTCGCCGTCACCGAACCGTTGTAGTATGTCCATGGCTCTGGACCTGATGCGGAGCTTGTAAACAAATATGTAGGTGCGATGCCAACAGCGACTGTAAGGCGGTCAGTTGGATCCTCCTGCCCATCACCTTCATCTATCATGCCGTCCCAGCCCTCCACTATATCAAGGAAACCGAGGTCAACGGGCCTATCAACGTGACTTCCCGTATAGGGGGGCACAGAGTCGAAGATTCTTGTCCAATTGCCAGAAGAATCAATTACCCAGAGCATTAACTCGAACATCTTGCCACCATACTCGTTAGTAAGAAAGTCCCCTGTTGTCACTATATTGTAGCTAACAGTAATGTTCACATCTTTTGGAAGACGCTCATATTCCCACGTAAACGTCTGGGCGTAGTAGATAAAGTCCAGTGTGTCGGGTAAATCCCCGTTGGGATCTGGAGGCGATCGGAATTCAATGCTTGTGTTAGCAATATGTGTCCATTCGAAGGTCACATTGCTATTCTCAGCCGGTGAAGCCGCAAAGTTCCGTGCACCAGTGAATTCTCCTGAGCTGCCCTCAACGACTATCTCACCAATTGAATCAGAGTCCAGATTCGGATCTAGCAGATAGTTCTTAGTGACTACTCCCGTGGGGTCGAAGATTTCCGTCCACTGTGGCGCCATGAATCTTGGGCCAACCTTGATAGACGGGGATGGGTCGTGAGTGGCAAAGATTGGAGCTCCAACTGCCATGACTACAAATAGGACCAGTGCAAGGACTCCAATTACTCCTATTCTGTGCTTGCGAAATTCCCGCCAAAATCCAGTGATGCTAATATACCAGCCTGTACCTCTCAAACGTCCTTCTTTTACATCTGACAAAGGGCAACCTCCGTTACAGGGGCTCAGGAGATACCAGCAATAGAACTGGTGCTCTTGAGTCATTTAATGACTTTGAGGTGCGCTAACGGACCTATAAAAAAGGCTTCGCTTTCTAGTATATGTTATTAGTTTAACGGAACCAGCAAGAAATAACTCTGGACAAATGACCATAATCGCTAGTTGGTTTCATCAAAGGACTCGCTGAAGGGATCAGGACCAACAATATCATCTTCATCAATCCCCTCCTCGGATATTGTGTCGCCTTGGTCATTCAACCTTGCCTCTCGTTCCTTCATGATTTGTTTTGTACGTCTTGCAGAAACCCAGAGATCAGCAAAGACCATTCCCACTAGGAACACTGTGAGTGAGCCAGTAAGAGCGATGACTGTCCCTATGAATCTAAAATAGGGATGCGTCAAGTTCAGAAGCAGACCCCCGACCATGAGAATTATCGGAATGAGTAGTATTCGCTTTTTTGGCTCCCTTTTAGTTCTTGGAAATGCTTTTACTTCCATAGCGACCATTGACTGCAATCAATTTGGCCCCTTTTACGGTTTTCGAACTATCCTCCCTTTTGAATCGTTTAGCTTCGCTAGGCCTTTTCTCATCGTATATGTAATAAAAATAAGAATAGTGAGGAAATTTAGTTCCCGGATGTGTTATGCTGGATTTGAGCTTGTGAATGTCATGTATTCATTTGTACTCTGGTGCTTTTGCCGTTAGGTATTTAAGATGTACACTTGACCCCCCTGATTTAGTAGGGATAGGATTAGATATCCGAGACAAGAATCCGACTCCCAGCGGAGATAGGAATCATGCCGCTCCTTGACATTAGGAATCTACGGATGTATTATGAAACACAGCAAGGTCTAGTGAAGGCGGTAGATGACGTCTCTCTTACCATTGAATTGGGCGAGTCTATTGGACTGGCTGGTGAGAGCGGCTGTGGGAAAAGCAGTCTTGCATACTCCATAATGCAGCTTCTCCCTGTAGCTGCGAATATAGTGGGAGGCAACATCTACTTCAAGGGAGAAGACCTGTTGAGCAAGAGCGCAAAAGAAATGCGGGATGTCAGGTGGAAGAATGTCGCAATCGTTTTCCAAGGTGCGATGAACGCACTGAACCCAGTGTTTGAGATAGGTGAACAGATTGCAGAAGCGATTCTGATGCATGAGAACGTGACTGAAGAAGAGGCGCTCGATAGATGTGCCAAATTGTTTGAGATGGTTGGTCTTGATGCAAGTAGAATTCATAATTATCCTCATGAGTTCTCAGGTGGAATGCGGCAAAGAGCGATGATTGCAATGGCTCTTGCTTGTAATCCGGATTTGGTGATCGCAGATGAGCCTACCACAGCCCTGGATGTTACGATTCAGGCACAGATTCTGAAATTGATGCAGAAACTGCAGAAAGACCTTGGACTCTCATTAATCCTAATCACTCATGATCTCAGTGTCATTGCGGAAACCTGTGATAAGACAGCTATCATGTACGCGGGTCAGATTGCTGAGCTAGCCGATGTCGTTTCTGTGTTTAAGGAGCCAATCCACCCATACGCCGCAGGCCTTGTGGGTGCAATTCCAAGTATGATTAAAGCTGAGAAGAAGAAACTAACATCTATTCCAGGATCGCCACCTAACCTGATAATTCCGCCTACAGGCTGCAGATTCCATCCGCGCTGTCCTTATGCTCAGGACATCTGTTCCAGGGAGCAGCCATCATTTGATGAGATTGACCCTGGCAGGTTCGTTTCTTGTCACTTCGCTGAGCAGCTGAAGGGTGAGATCAAAGTAGAGTTGGAGTAATGCAAAGATGACAGCCGATGAATCAAGCGTGTTTCAGCAATCAGCCAATGTACGAGAGGGCGAACCTCTAATAGAGGTTAGAAACCTGAGAAAATGGTTTCCAGTGAACACAGGGTTTCTTTCATCTATTCTTTACAAGCAAGAGTTGTTTGTAAAGGCAGTAGACGGAATCAACTTTGATATTGTTAAAGGAGAGGTACTAGTACTAGCTGGCGAGTCAGGATGCGGAAAGACCACAACAGGGCGATGCATCCTCTATTTGGAGCTACCAAGTGATGGTCAGGTAGTCTATGCCGGTCGCGACTTGGCAACACTGGACAGAAACGAGATCAAGGAATTGCGCAGGAGAATGCAAATTACTTTCCAAGATCCTTATGAATCGCTCAATCCGAAAAAGAGCATCTACAGCATAGTTTCAGAGCCCTTGACAGTGCACAATATTCCACTTTCTCCTAGTCAAAAGAGACAGCGTGTGCTGGAAGCAATGGAGAGCGTTGCACTTGTCCCCGCAGAAGACTACATTGACAGATACCCACACGAGCTGTCAGGTGGGCAGCGTCAGAGAATATCTGTGGCACGAGCGCTTATCCTTCATCCAGAGTTCATGGTAGCGGATGAGCCGGTATCAATGCTTGATGTGTCTATCCGAGCAGAAATCCTGAACCTTCTGCTGAATATTAGGGAGCAATTTTCTCTGACCTATCTATTCATCACCCACGATTTGGCTGTTGCCACTTACATTGCGGACAGAATTGGAATCATGTATCTCGGAAAAGTCATGGAGATTGGACCTTCTCACGAGGTCGCTTTCAATCCATTGCACCCATACACCCGAGCACTCATATCAGCAGTGCCATCTGGTGACCCCACAGTGAAACGGCGAATTGAATCACTGAAGGGCGAACCTCCAAGTCCCATCAATGTTCCGCCCGGCTGTAGGTTCCATCCTAGATGTCCTTATGCACAGGAGATATGTGTGCGCGAAATACCAGAAGACAGAGATATGGGGGAGGGCCATTTTGTTGCCTGCCACTTCGCCGGTGAATTGGGCGACGCTCCTTAGTTCTGAGCCACCCAAAGGCCAATTAGCATTCAAGTCTCACTCAATACCTAAAGCACATATGCAACCATGGAATTGCTCCTCGAGGAGATGAAATGAGGGATACAACTGATCGATCCAAGTTTCTCAAAGCTATCAAGAAATGTCTCTCAGATGCTCATGGGTTCTTCCTAGATACGATGGATGCTCTTGATGACATAGGAAAAGCTTCATCTCGCACAGCTATGACTGGAATCTTTGGGGGATTCGTATTGAAGAGTTCAGAAGAAAACTATAGAACTGCTATATTGAAACTAGATGCTGCTGAGAAAGCTCTATACCCCCTAGCAAGAAGGGTCCGTGATGGCAGGGTAAATGAGTCGCATTTCAACAATCCCGAAGCCTTGCTCCTGCTAAGAGATATTGTAGACTTCGACTACGGAATTTTAATCCAGTTCCTCTCAGAACGGAAAGGACGTGATTCCGTTTGGTATCGCCTAAGAGACTTGAGCAAGAAGATTGAGGAAATCTTCGATCTAGTTGTGGATGCATGATTACTGACTGACTAGACTGTCTAGCCAACAAGAATAATAACATATCATGAACAGTCAGTATTGTAGGGCAAAGACTCGAGAGCTGTCAAAGTTCGGAGAGAGTAGCACACGTGACTATGCAATTATCCGAAGAACTGGAAAAAACGGTTGAAGTCATTCGAGGAATCTTGAGAAGGCTTTCCGACCTCAACAAGGCATTAGAACCACTTGAGAGTGAGCTCAGTGCAGCGGACTTTGCTCAGAGTGGGATTTATGTTATTGGGGCGTCAGCAGGAGTGGTCTGCTTTCCAACAGTACTCCTTGAGGGGGACCCATTGAAGCCAATCCTTGAACATGCCAGAGCACGAGAAGCAAAGATGCCATCAATCGTTGAGGCGGGTGACCCTGAAGAATCGAGGAGCACCTGCGATCGAGTGATTAGGATGCTAAAGAGAGAGATTTGGAACAAAAGGGAATCTATCCTAAAGCCCAGCTTCTTGATTGTGATCAGATGGGACCATTTGTTTGAAGACTTGGAAATGAACAAGACTGTCATTATTGGACGTCGCTATTATTCAGGATCAGAAGATAGCTTAAGGAGACTGATCAAGAATCTGAAGAAAATCGGACTGTCTGTAATTGAAGACTCCGGCCAGTATGGCGGAGGACCCATGACGTATGAATTCGTGCAAGAATTCTCCAAATCAAGGTCTTTGGTAGTTGTGCAGCTCACATTTTCAAAAAGCGTTGCAACAGATGAGACGAAGATTTTGGCAATGCTAGAGATGTTGTCATCTTTCCAGGTGCAATCCCATGACAGATATAGTTCCTGAAAAGAATGAGATGCACCTGCCATTTGTGCACGGCATAGAGGTAGAGCTTCAAGTCATTAAGAAAGATGGTTCATGGATTAGGGGAGAAGAAATACTTACAATCTTTGACAAGCTCATTTCGAATGCCAAAGCATTGCTTGACAAGAGAATCCAAACAGCCAGAGTAGAGTCAGTAAAGAGGAAGTATAAACATTCAAGCCAGACAGAGGAAGGTGAACGTGGCTCTAGAGTTGTAGCTCTCTATGACAATCCTAAGGGAAAACCTACCGAGTTCACACTTCTTGGACATGACCCCAACGTAACGAGTCTAACTTGGATATTAGAAATTGCGACACCTCCATGCACATCAATTGAAGAGTTGGCATGGTGGATTCAGACGCTCATTGCCATCTCTTATGAGTCGCTTCCTAAAGAGGCCAGAGCAATTCTCGTCTCAACCGGACTGAATCCCGCTCAGGAGTATCTAAAGAATCTCTCATTTGGAGAACATCATCACATTCTCGGTCCAGACGTTGATGATCATGTCCGCCTAGCTGTTTACAATATGTTCCGAAACTTCATCCCGCATCTCATTGCTCTTTCTGTTAACTCTCCCTTTGAGAATAAGAAGCCTACTGACACTGTAGAGATTGACGAAGAGGGTAGGACCAGAGCACCAAGATGTAAGCGATCAATCAGACTCGTTAGAAACACGACACAGCTGGGGCCAACAAATGAGTTTGAATTCATACCATACATGGTACAGCCTGATAAGGAAGCTTTTGCTAGGCATGTAAACCGCAGCTACGCCAGAATGGTTGACATGTATCCGTTTCATCGATTAGGAACGGTAGAGCTTAGAGTCTTTGACACGCAATTGTCGATACCCAGGAGAGTGGGCATAGCACTAATACTGCAAGCTCTTGCATTGAAAGCAAAGAGAATGGTCGAACAAGGAGAGAAGATACCTGATGCGGGGGCAAAGTCACTGGCAGCGAATCGAGCGTCTGCTGTATCGGCTGGTCTCTGGGGCCCTTTTCGATCAGGTAGTGAAACTGATAATCCCGAGTTCATGCGCCTCTATAACTTCAAGGTCGATGATGACGGCGAAACGGACGACAGAAAAAGAAACAGATTCTTGGGTGACGCAGTCATATCAATGCTCTACTTGATTCGGGATGAGCTGGAAGAACTGGATGTTGTTGATAATCCGTTTATGCAACCAATCCTTGTTTCGGTGTTTGGGAGTGAAGTCGTCCCTCCAAGGACCACTGGCGCAGACTTCCAGTTGGATGTATATGCCAAATCGGACATGAATATGGTTGTACTATTGAAAAGCCTCGCTGACATCACAAGGGAATGCTGTACCAATTGGGTATATGATCCACTTGAAGGCACGCCGAAACTACCAACATGGTTGTGCTGGTGGACAGGACTTGAGCCAGAGATACTGACTGACATAGAACAACTTTTCGCAGGGCAGGAAGCAGAATTCATTGTTTCTCTGAGGAATACTGGTGACCGTCCCCTTTTCAATCTAGGAGTAGATTTCACCATTGAAGACTCAGCTAGAAATGTTGTACATGAGGGCGTCCGGGGAGTTCCTGAGATTAGTTCCGGGCAGATCCATTCAGAGCGAATAGTATTCCAGACCAGCAAAGAAGTTACAGCCTATAACATCATAGTAGCAATTGGACTTGCTGGAAAACAAATTCACCTGACAGGGACCTTGAACACCTACTGGATGAAGGCGAATATCAGACCAGGAACCACAACTCAGTTCTCAGATGGAAAGACACCAGTTCTTTACAAAGGCGACATTGAGACCAACTTCCCTGAATCAACCGATGTAACTGTTGATATTGCGGTCATCGCTCCAAACAAAGAAAGAGTTCTAGCTATAGTGACAGATAAGCTAAGAGTTGAGAGTCTGGATACGATATTGTTTGACCAAACGAGTCTCCCGGCAATCGTAGTTCCTACCGATGCCTCTCATGGCGTTGAACGATGCATTTTACGCCTCAATCTTGTTGATGCTGAAGATGAGCTCATAACATCAGTCACATCAAAGCCGTTCTATATTGGATTCGCTAGGAAAGGCCCACAACTTCTTTTCGATGCAGAACTAAAGGGAGTCTACTATCCAGGGGATTTGATTGTTGGCGAGATTGAGCTCGCATCAAAGAAGCATTCTATGAGCAAAAATGCATTTCTACTTGTAGAGTTCCGTTCAGACTCAGGGGAACATGTTGAGATAGCCCGGTTTGGTGTAAAAGAAGTAGTTGAGGCGCCCGTGAGATTTACCTGGCGTGTGCCCCCTATCGAATCTGAAGAGCTCTCTCATCGCGCAGGTGTGATTGTATCATCGATGGTGGATAAGGGAAAGGAAGTTGCATCTACTGAGACCGTTCGCTTCAGAATAGACCGCCTTGGAGTTCTCCTAAATATTGACTCACTTCGTGCACCAGACACAGCGCACATTGGGGGGAAGATTTCGGGATGGTTGAGAGTAAGGCGCAACACCGAACTGGGAGGCCCAGCTGGGTTGATTGTGGCCTTGAAGTTCCCGGATGAGGAGGAACAAGTTCTCGTTGAACAAGGCGTCAAGCAAAGCAGGAATCTCTCTTTGGCCTTTGGACCAGTCACCATTCCTCAACCAAAACAGAAAAAGAAACCGTCTAGTGTGACTCTCACGGCCAAGCTGACATATGAAGGCACAGTTATAGACCAGAGATCTACAGAGATTGCGCTATCTGATGGACCGGAGGGGCAAATCGCAAGTGTGAGCTTTGCAGGGGTCCCGGCATATGTGTTACCAGATGAAGAAATTAGACCAGTTCTTCAGGTGACAAATATCACTGGTAAGAAATTGAAGTATGATATTAGGATAGAATTGGAGTCGGTTGGAGGAACAGACAAACTGGTCAAGAGCTCTCGAACTATGGACCCAGGCCAGAGCAAGATTCTGCCGATACAACTGCGTGTGCCCTTGAGTGCAGAAATGAGCACTGCACACCTAAAGGCCATAGTGAAGTGCGGCAGATTAACTATGGAAAGGAAGGAACGATTCAAGGTTAAAGCAATTGAAAGCCCCGTGTTTGATGTGGATTTCTGGATTCGAAAGAAGTCAGGTGAAGAAATACCAGGACTTGTGGCAAGGCTCACAAAAGTGGAGTTAAGAGCGAGGATAGGTGGTCTCAAAGAAGGAATGAGCGACCTGGAAGTGATTCTTAGGGTAATGTCAAGAAGAGAGATAGTGAAACAGTTTAAAGCTTCACTCTCTGAAGTTGAGGCAGGCGAGAAAGAGATCACTTTCCAGTGGACGACGCCCCCTGTTGACATGGTCACCGGGTATTATTTGGATGCTGTAATCACTCAGGATGGAAAGACTCTTCCAGATAGAGCCATTCGACAGAATCGGAAGCAATTCACAGTGTACTAGGTGTGTGGATTGGATTACATCATAAAAGTGTCTAACTCTTCTAGGACTATATAATAATCCTCGAAGAAGAACGATGCAGAGTTCGACATTTGACTGTTCAGTTTGCAAAGGTATAATAGGGACAGCACGGCCGCCGTTTGTTAATCGGATTAGTTTGCTGATAGCAGGTATATGGTCATAGAACTGTATTGATAGTTTATGGATTGGCGTCTACAATCAACTGAATGACTGATATGACAATTTACGGATGTGAATGTGATGCAGGAACTATTGACCCACCCGGTCGTTTCCGGGCTTCTTGTGATGACGCTAGTGGGCGTTCTCGCATACAAGGCAGGATTCCTTGACATCTCAGGAATGATCAGCGCATTCCTAGTAGGATTCGTAGTATGGTATACTGGAGGCCCGCCTGCTTTTACAATTCTGCTATTCTTCTTCTTTACTTCTGGTTTAGCGACCAAGTTCAAATACAAGGCCAAGGCAAAGCAAGGACTTGCTCAAGAGGGCAGGGGTAGGCGATCATTCAGGAATGTTCTTGCAAGTGGTATAATTCCACTCTTCTTCTCAGTAGCGTGGTACATTACACGAACCTATCCATCCCTGGGAATAGACCCATTCTGGATGTTTGGAGGATTTGTTGGGGCCGTGGCAACAACTGCTGCTGATACATTGGCGTCAGAGATAGGAGTCTTTAGCAAAGCAAAACCCAGACTCATAACCAATCTAAGGAGGAAAGTTCCAAGAGGCACAATAGGAGCGGTCTCGCTATTGGGTGAGGCCGTGGCTGCTGCAGCTGGTTTGGCTATAGGAATCATCGCAGTGGTCTTTGCATTATTCTCTTCAGGAACTGAGTGGGGATCGGTCCCAGTTGCGAATGCAGCACAGTTCATGTTCATCATTCCTTTGGCTATCCTGACAGGATTCATAGGCTGCAATCTTGACAGTCTGATTGGTGCTATTGCACAGAACAGATTCGTTTGCGAGATTTGTGGAGCCATCACAGACAGAGAATTTCACTGCAGCTATGAAACGAAGTATGTGGGTGGCTTCAAGCGGTTTACAAATGTCCATGTCAATCTTGGATCGTCAACCATGGGTGCAACTTTGGGCATTGTCTTAGGTGCAGGATTGTTTGTATGGATTTTGGGCGGCTTGTTCTTCTGGATTGCTGCATCATCGAGTAGCTAGTTCTTGGAGATGTGTTTCTGCTCATATTTCATTGCTGCTTCGAAAGCTTTTGAAGGTCGGACTCCAGCCGCAAGTGATTGAAGAAATTTAGCCATGAACCATGGTGTGATGTCATCAGTTGAATATTCACGGATGTGCCAAATGGCTTTAGAAGTCTTATCAGGGAAAACCTTGAAGGCATCCTTACCTTGCATGACGACGAGGGCAGCATCTGTCAAATCTTGCAAAGAGGGAATGGGATTCGACCCCAATTGATTCTTGATTTCTTGCCACTCGAGATCTGATACTACAAGTACATCAATCTGACTGAGAATGGGCTCAAGCTCGTGAACACCTCGCTTCCAGAAATGAGGCGAGCATCTGTATACCAAGGGCACAGCATTCGCCTTGGCATAAGCAGCAATAGAAACTGCGACTTCAAGGAACACCTCGCCTAGATAGACCACCTTGGCGCTGGCGATGACGTCCCATGGTACTTGAGAGGGAGAAGTAAGAGAGAGAGCAGATACATCTCCAATTCCTACCAAAGTTCGTGAACCTTCCTCCTCATCCAAGATGATTGTTTCATTCGTATGCTTTTCATCCTCCACCACAAAATGAGAGACATCAACGTTCCTGTTTACTAGACTTGATATCACAGACCACCCATCTTGATCGTTACCAACAGAGGACACCAATGCAATAGGCAATCCCAAATTAGCAAGAGAGAGAGCCAGCTCCACTGTAGAGCCGCCAGGCTCTCTATAGGGAACGCTACAGCCCATCTCGCCTCCAACTGGAGGAATCTCCGTACAACTGATTTTGGTAAAATATGCGCATGCGCCGAATAGAACATACTCTGGCTTCTCATAGACTTGTGAGCCCTGCAGTATTGCCCTTGCCCGTGTACGTGTAAACACATCGAATATCGTGGATGAATCAAGGCCTCGCTCACGATACAGAGAAACAAGACTGGAAAGATAATCTTCGAGAAGGGATGCTGTGAGGTCACCAAGGTCCGAAGGAAGTCCTGCTGAAAACAGACGCGTGACACCCCATCCGCTTTTCGTAAGCTCATGATAGACAACCCGCTTTCCTCCATCAACAGATGAAGACGTGGTGATGAGCCCAAACTCCTTGAGCGCTTTTAGATATGCGAGTATACTCTTGTTTGAATGGGGGAGAGTTTTTACAAGATCACGCTGCAAGGCTCGTCCATCTTCTTCGAATGCGCCGAGTACTCCAGAAGCAACCTTCGACGCAAGCACCGTCTTGATGAACTGACGTTTTCGGTCCAATTCCTCTGGTAGAAACATGACATAAGGCCAGAGATTATCCTGCGGGTCCATTCTTCTTGTCTCCAACATGTTCATATAGTGGTTTAGGGCAGCGATTTAGTGTACATAACTGCCTATGTAGTTTACTAAACTACATAAAATAAGAGCGAGGTAGTAGTATGTCGAACTTCACAAGATCAGGCGCGTATCCGTGGGCCTTAGTCGGAATCTTTGCAGCGGTTCAACTCGTGATGACTGCCTTTCCAATCACCTTTTCTATTGGAATCGGAGGAATTCTATCACTGGGATTAGTAGCTGCACCAATCATAGGATATCTATTGGGACCGTTCTTCGGAACTATATCTGTACTCATTGGATCATTTCTGGGAGTTTCAATCAATGTGGCTCTGCACCCACTTGCAATGTTCACACCGATAGCTCCTGCAGCTAGCGCATTGGTGGCAGGGTCGCTGAGAGTGAAGAAACCGATTGTTGTTCCACTCGTCTATATCGCATCCATAGGAATATTCCTAGTGAGTCCAATCGCAGGACTCTCGTATGCCTTCCTATGGTTCCATATCATAGCCCTGATTCTGTCACTCCTGTTCTTGATGCCTCTCTTCAGGGAAAAGCTGTCGAGCGGCCTAGAAATGGATGCAAATGTTGGATATGGAATTGGTGTCGTGTCAATATGGCTGCTCAGCTTGATCTCAGTGTTAGCTGACCAGTTGGTTGGATCTACTATTGGAGCGTTTTATTTCGTCACTCTGGGATTGGATGCCCCCACAGTTGCCGGATTCTATGCTACTGCCATTTTCATATATCCCATTGAAAGGACTCTAGCATCAATCATTGCTGCCTTTGTAATCGTGGCTCTTGCCAAATTCCTTGCAAAGACATACTTTGACCTTCCAACCACACCACTGGAATCTGGAATCCAAGAACTGCCCGAGGAAGAGATACAGTAGACCTTATGGATGAAATCAATCAGAATTGGAGCGGCATCGAGACGAAGCTTCATATGCGTTCCCGTGAATTGACACACAGAACGGGGGATTCACATCCGTTTCGTCCAACTTGATAGATTGGACTAGGACAGGAGAAATAATAGATTGCAGTTTATTGATCCATATTGGGGAACGATACTCCTCCTTGGATTCGTGTTCCTCTTCATCTTGATGTTTGTAGCTAGTGGAATCAAGGTCCTCAGAGAATGGGAACGCATTGCGATTCTTCGACTCGGTAAGTTTCAGGGCATCAAGGGCCCCGGAATAACATGGGTCACACCTATACTTGACAAGATTGCAATGAAGGTCTCTCTTAGGCTGTTGACCTATGCTTTCAAGACAGAGAGGTCTCTGACGAAAGACAACGTTCCAGTGGTTGTAGACGCGGTCATGTATTTCAGGGTGATTGACCCTGAGAAAGCGATTCTGAGTGTAGAAAGATACACAATTGCCGTAGAACTCGCTGCCCAGACCACGCTGCGTGAGACCACAGGTAAAGTCACTCTTGACGAGCTTCTCGCAGAACGTGATAAGATTGCGGAACATCTCCAGGAGCTTATTGACGAGAAGACAGAGCACTGGGGTGTTAAGGTCACATCAGTCGAGATCAGAGACGTCGTGATTCCTGCTGCACTTCAGGACGCCATGAGCAGAGAGGCTCAGGCTGAGAGAGAGCGTCGTGCTAGAATCACTCTGGCTACAGCAGAACTTGAAGCAGCAGAGAACATGATGAAGGCTGCAAGGATGTATGAGGAATCTCAAGTAGGGTATAACTTGCGAACCTGGAACATCATGCAGGAGATATCTAAGAATGCGAACCTCATCATCATGATACCAACAAATCTGCCAGAAGTAGGTACAGTCGTTGGAACAGCAGCCGCTCTATCTGCAGGAACAGGTGGATTGCGGATGCCCAAGGATAAGGGGACCCAGGAGTAAATTTCGTGTGACATTGGGAGGTTGACATAATGGATGCTTGGATTAAGATCTTCGTCGTGCTTATGCTGATGTCATTGCTCAGTGTCCTCATAGGCTACGTGCTCTTTGATCCATTCGTCGGATTAATCCTAGTAGCAATTGTACTCACTTTAATGGTAGTAGCGGTGGAACCTGCTAGCGGAAAAGCAATGGCCCAGGTCGTGGTGCCCATTGTTCTCATTCTCTTCGCAATGCAGGTCTTCTTCACGCCTGGTTTCTCTTTTGATGTTGTCCAACTCATCATCATTGCAGGGATGCTCTTCCTGATGCTCGCCATATTCACAGGTGGCGGGGGATTCGTTGATGGAGGGTTCATAGATGCGAAGGTTACATGCAAGCTCTTCCCATTCTACGGAGTGGCAATTCTGATATCAGTACTCATCGATCCGACGAGGACAATCACCGTCTACCTCATGGTTGGAACTGTCATGGGATTAATGGTGCTCTATGGCATATTCCTTAGAGGCTATGATAAATGGCCTGAATACTCAAAATATGGGAAAATGCGTAACGTCATCGCCATGTCAGACATCAATCCAACCGGGAAGGTGAAGGCAGGTGCAGCTATTTGGAGAGCCAGAACTGACGGCCCCCCTATCCGCGAGGGAGAAAGAGTGTCTGTTCGAGGAATCTCTGGCTTGACAATGATTGTAGGCCATGAGGTCAGTGGGGAAACTGACCAGCAATAGTATTTTCTAGAAAGGGTCGGTTCCATCCGACCCTCACTTATTCTTCAGTACCTCTTTCAGAAGCACCCAGACAAGGGACAATCCAAATAGGAAGCCAAATACCGTTGTAATGCCCCATTCAATCTGGAATATCTCCACCATATTCACAGGTTCTATGGGATAGACTGGAAACATGACGAATGCTACTATATTCCAGGCATAATGGAACGCGATTGGAACCCAGAGTCGCTTCCCCGACCAATAATAGCTATAGCTCAGAACCACTCCTCCAAGAAAGAGGTTGAAATTAAATATCAGAATCAAATGAAATGGAATAGAGCCCAGTGGAAGCCACCAGCTAAAGTGGAGCAAAGCAAACAGGGTCGATGTTCCAAGAATTGCGAAAGTTCGTCCTATAACCTTCTCCATTCTAGTGGTGAGATAGCCACGGTATACAATCTCCTCAAAGAGCGCCACAGGGATGGTGAATATGATCTGATTTGCAATCAAATCGCCGGTTACTTCACTCGCAGGACGGATGTCACCTCCAAATAACAGTGCAACTATATAGACTAGAGCTGCAGCCACTGTGCCAGCTACCAAACCAATAATGAGATGATGTATTGTTTTGTCATCAGTCTGGAGACCCAGACTTGTTACATCACCACTACGCTCCCAACGCATGAACAGAATCACAGCCAAATACATCAAGAGGTAAAGACCAAAGAATTGGACTGTGCCAATGAGACTTCTTGTCATAGCATCCATCGAAGATGTCATAATCGATATTGTTTCATGAAGGAGGTGGATTAGTAAGAGCGCCAAGGAAAAAAGCAGAACTCGTATTGGACCCAGATTATTCGTTTGTATACTATTGGCTCCCATATGTCGCCCAACGCTTTTCACACCTAAATCTCATCCGGTAAGACCCGGTAGGACACACAAGAAGGGTATACATATTGCGAAATTTAATAACTAGGCGTGGCTCTTCGAACTTAATGGTGGAAACTAGGCATTGCAAATGACTAGTGCTCATCCTATGATGATTCGCGCCACGGAGGATTGCTCTTGTCAGAAACAAGACGTCTGTTGCTGGAGTTTGAAACGGAAGAAGTTGGAATCCGTGCTTCAAAGGACAAAAGAGTGAAAAAAGCACTCGTAGGTGCTTTTTCCGATGCCTCAGACGTCGTGAGAGAACGGGCGCTGTTGGCGGCTATTGATGTTGGCGACCCAACTATTGTCATAGACATAATCAAAGCCATGACGGACGAGGAGGAGAGTGTGAGAATCGCCGCCGCCCAAGCCCTAGCATTCTACCACCAGCCAAGAACAATTCCGGACTTGCTGAAGGGACTGCAAGATATCAATACATGGGTTAGATCTCATTGTGCAGCAGGACTCTCGAAACTTCTGAATGGACCAATATGGGCAAGAATTGAGTCAAGTGATATCGAGGAACTTGTTGCAGGCTTTCCAGAAATGGATGATGGCGCCATTCGATCAAAGCTGAAGAAGATAAGCGTGGACTCTGACGCAGTTGACAGATACATGAATTGGCGATCAAAGGACTTCGACATAGAGATTGATGTTACTGATTTCGTCAGGGAATTGGAGGAAACAGCAATAGTAATGGAAGGCGTCGCTGAAGCCTCAGCAATAGCACCACCAGATGAGGCTGCGAGAAAAACTACAGGCCTCTCAGCTGAGGTCGAAGAGATTCTGAGTGAACTGCCGGAGGACCTCCGTGAAACCCTTCCTGAAGAGGACCTTAGAAGACTTACTCCTGAAACTGCAAGAGAACTCGTCACATCATTGACGACCGCTGTGCCTTCGAAGAAGCCCGATGAGAAGCCGAAGAAGAAAGCAGTAAAGGTCAGGAAAGTGAAAAAGGTTCGAAGGAAGAAGAAAGGACCAAGCAGACAAGAACTTATCGAGAAGATTCCAGACGAGGTCAGGGAATCAGTTTCCGATGATGTTCTAAAGACACTGACCTATGAAGAGCTTGAAGCTCTGATAGCATCCACAACTGAGGCCGCAGCTCCTGATGTCGAGGAGCCGCCCAAGAAGCTGACGAAGAAGGAAGAGATAATTGAAACGCTTCCGCCAGAAGTGCGAGAATCAGTTGGCGATGGAAAATTAAAGAGGATGACTATCAAAGAGATTGAGGAGCTTGCCACTACAGCTAGTATGAGTGATAAGGAACGCCGACTTCAGGAGTTCACTGAAAAATACGGCGAAGAGAAAGCAAATGTTCTCGCGGGTGTACCTGATGAAATGCTGACAGGCATCCCCGAAGAACAGATCCATGAAATGGACCTTGATACCCTAAAGGCGCTTGTACAGGCTCTGGAACACACCTAGTCTATAGCTACTCCGACCCTCGAATGACAATCGCAAACTCACTAGCCAGCTTGCCATACCATTCCAAAAGATCTCTCATATTGTCTACATGACGATAGGTTCCATTTCCGTACTGTGCCATAGCAAGCATTAATTCTTCGTCTATCTCGCTTCGCTCTCCTAGACCGATAGTGTATATCACTAGACTGGCGGTGTTCTTGAATCGCTCTTTCAAAATCTTGAGTGGAGCAGGTCCGGATGTGGTCATACCATCGGTCATCATAATGAGCATCGTCGGCTTAGTCGGGTCTCCAAATGCATCAATGATGTCCGCAGCTCGAATGAGAGCAGTACCCATGTCAGTAAGAGTACCTCCTTCTTCGATTTTGTCCACTACATGTGTGCTAATGATTTGAAGACCAAGAGCCTTTTCTCTTCCTGTACACTCAACGAATGGCTGGACTTCACCGGTTTCCGAACTCAAGAAAGTCATCTCAGTAACTTCCTTCTCGAAAGTCACGACACCAACTTTCTCACCATAACCTCTGCCAACCTTTTCAGCTAGGTAAAGAAGAACAGCCATGGCTGCAGCCTCACCTCTACTTACGTTTGTCCCTTCCTTGAAACGATCTAGAAATGCTTGGACCTCGGGATTATCTCCGGCAAGGTCTTTGAGTCCCTCACGTGCATGAGCTATGTCCTGAACGGGGACATCAGTCGTTTTCATAGATCCGCTTGTGTCAATGCATAATACAGCATTAAAAGGAGTGGCAATGCCTATAGTTTTGAATTGATATCCAGTCCTTTCCTTGAGTGCCTCAAACGCTAGCTTGGCAAACCTCTTTCCTGAGAGAGCAGGACGAGTTGTCATAATCTCGACTTTCACATTCAACTCTGGCCAGATGAATGACATGCCCGGATATACGAGACGTCCACCAATGAGCTTCTCCAAAGACTCGACTTGTTCAGCAGCCCGCGTGACAAGATCTTCGGTACTTGCATCCTCAGTCAGTGGTTTAAGGCCAAATTCCACATACTCGAGCGCAGTCATGTCCTCATCATACAGTGTCACTTCTATGCCGGAGTCGCCTTCCATTAGTAGTGAAGCCTCAAGGACCAATGTATCAATCCTAATTCTATCATCTGGAACTCCATCGTTGATTCTTATTTGAGCCGCACCCCAAAACGAAGAGGCAGGGTCCTCAAACACAACAATCGATCCCAGTTCAGCATTCAGCTTTTTAGCAGTCTTGGGATTGAGTACTGCGTAGCCTCGGAGGTCTCCGCCATCATCAATCTCCAGTTTCACCGTCTTGGTGATATCATTCTCCTCCTATTGTAAGATGTTTAACTCTTCTTCAGATTCATTATAAAGAATTGTGCCGGATGGTTTGCTACGCTAGTAGCTTCAATACCTCTCTAGTTAGGTCTAGCGCCGTCTTGCTCTTAATAGGATTTGTATTGATTGCTTTAGAGAACGTGGAGTTAATCTTTTGAGTCCCAAACTCAAGGCTATCTAGAGCATCTTCACCCTTTGTACCAAGCACTGTACAACTCGTTATGGTCCCAGGTCCCCTTTTGACCCAAAGGTGTACTTCTGTGACACCTCTCCGAACACCAAGAGAAATAATGTACGAGTCAAAGTAAATGCCGTTGTGTCCACCAGAACTCATAGATTCCATTTTTGGCCAAGTATGCTTTGGTGGTATCATATAGTCAACAGAAGTGATATCCCATCCTTCGCCGGCAATCAATTTCATTAAAGTATCCTCAAGCGTAGCAATAGCGTCGCTCTCGCAACCTATACATACTACTGCTTGTGGAGCACGCTCTGTAGCCCTTTTTGTCCCAAAAGGACGATTCACCAGGGATAGCGCATTTCCACCGAGTATTCTTTGAGCATCCTCTAGTCCTCCAGGAAAATCGCGTGATAGAAGATGGAGAATTAGTTCTGCAGCTTGCACTGAAAGAAAGGTGTAGTCAGATCCGAAGAGCAGGTTTTCTGACCAACTCCCCAGAGTTGTCTTCAACCGATCGCTCGACATCTTCAAGAGAACCGGCACATCCTTGTCATGGAGAGTAGAGGTTTCTCCGTAGATAGCAGGGTCTCTCAAGATGTCATAGAGCTTTGTACTTCCTGGACTCATGGCGCAGTGTGCAAGGATCACACTCAATCCCCGCATGGCATTCTCGTATTTTTCATCTTGCCTCATAGAGACCACGAGGTCTCTGATCCTCTCAGCTGTCCGAATGTTCCTAGTATCCAATATCACTGGAATGCCTAGTTCTCCTGCTCTAGCAACGACATCCTTCACATAATCGGCCTCGATATCCTCCAAAAACAGTTGGGCAAGAGGGTGGAGCTTCAGCCCTCTAAGTCCTAGCTCTCCTATTGCTCGATCTAGTTCCCGAATTGGCCGGTTCGGCGATCCCTCGAGGGCATCCTTTGGATCTACCCTCGCGAAACCAATAAGTCTAGAGGAATGCGGCGCGCGAGATGTCCATGCCGCTATCTTGTCATTTGAAACGTAGAACGAAGGTTCATCAGGAGACCTACTCTTCGAGTAGTCATCAGTATAAGGAAACACGATCGTTCGGTCCACAAGCCATCCGTGATTCATTCGCGACCACTTATCTTTGGTCGTGAATATTCTCTCAGGCAATTCGGGCGCAACAATCCTGATAGGCTCATAGAGCAGGCTGTCTTCATTCATCATTTTTTCAGTCATTCGCTGCATCTCAAACCACAGCAGCGCGTAGAATTCGTAGGCTCCAGAAGGGGTGTTCCGATGGCTCTTCTCTTTGCCCATGTGGTGATGAGCATCAACAATGTAAAGCCTGAACTCCTCTCCCTTAGCAATTCCTTTCTCCGGAATGTCTTGAAGTGCACGAACAACCAACATCTAAATGCGGCCTCGGATAATGGAGCCTACTGCCTTGTGAGAGATAAAGTATTCCTTCATAGACAGAGGCAACAAGTGCCTCTACGTCAGGCATATATCCTAACATGAGATGAAGGAGAATAGAGTCGCTGGGAGCATGAATCAATGCTAGTTGTCGAAGACACTGCAGAGGGCGAAGTGAAGCGCTTTCTATTGGTAGATGCGCTCATACAGCTAGGTGAGGTTCAAGCAGGTTCACAAAGCAGAGTCTTTGATCCAAACAGGGTTCTCTCGTTCTATAACATGGTTGAGAATCAGCTACACGACTACTCAAGCAAATATCCTGAAGCTTTCAAATATATCCCAAGAAGAGCCTATGTATACCTCAAGAGACCTCCTATTCTTAGTGAGCTATATCATGATGTCTCTTCTTCAGACACAGGCTGGTTTGTAGATCTTTTTGCAGTTAGGCCACTCTTAGGTGTGGGAGAAACGAAACTGCCTCTCGACCAGCGTAAGAACAACATCATTCGCACAGAGAACTGGAGTGTCACACCACCCTTCAGCTCAAGGCTATATCGACTTCAGGATATGAGATATGGGAGTCGAGCTCGGAAAGGGTGGGGCGCTGTAATGAGTGCATTGGATCTTAAAGAGACTTTGAGAAACGATAATCGACCAGATCTCTTGAGGTATTTTAAATCTCAATTGCCGCTGCTAATCGAGATGGAGCAGAAAGAAGATCTTGACTTATTGATGGAATGGCTGGTTTTTCTAAAAGATGCGGGACTTGAGGCGCCTCCCACACTTTTCTCTGTCCGGAATCATAAGTCTTGGAACTCGGAGATTATGCGGCTTCTACAAATTCCCAACTCCAGATTGCTACTTGCTGGTGCTACAATCACATCATTATCAGCATTAGTGAAGCACTTTCGAAACTCATCGGGCGGTCCTGAGTGGTCCAAGAAGTTTGTCTTTGGAAGTGCATATCCTGAAACCCAAAAAGGAGATAGCATATCGGAGATTCTCAGCTATCTTTTGAGTAATAACCTTGGAGCAACTCCTGAAGAAGTGCAAAGGATTCTTGGAGGTAATCTTCTCAACATGTTTCCTCCTAGACCGCCATACTACGAGTATGTGGACAACACCTCCAGCGTAATTGCAGAAGGACTGATTGGAAAGGCAGCACTAAGTGAGCTGTCAAGAATCTTCAGAATCCTGGCAGCACGAAAACTCCAGATAATTGAGTCCTTTGATTATATGATAACCAACGAAGGTGGTGAAGTTCACCTTAATGATTCGATTTTGACTGTCCGAAATCCAATATCAACGACTGCTAACACTATCGTGCTGCTAAACGATCCGGATGAATCACTTGTTGTTACCGGTTGGAGAAAATCTCTCACTAAGAAATCAATGGGGAGAAGAGCAGATCCGCTCACATCTCTAGCTCAAGCCGCCGCTAGATCAGATGGCTCGATACTGGACTCGCCATCAGACATAAACCGATTCAACTACGCCCTCTTAGACTGTCTCAAAGTAAAGAACATCCAGGAGATTCTTTCAGCTCTTCATTTCAAGCTTAATATGTCGGGCACAAAGAACGGAGTCCTGTTGATGTCAGAAGATGACATGAAAGCTGTGGGTGTAGCAAATGGCGATTTAGTATTGGGTATGGATGCTAAGGAGGGGCAATGGTGGGCAGGGCATTCAGAACTAGATGCCGATTGCCCTCAACGAACAGTCTGCGTTTCACAGGATGATGCCCACTTTCTTGGACTCTCTGAAGAATCAGTAGTGGACATTGTCAAGAGTGAAGGCAAAATCAAGAATTTGGATAGAGCGGTCTTTGCACTGGAATCAACAGGGGGATTCTCAAGGGCGGAACTTCTATCATATGCATACCTGCATGCGGACAGACTGCAAGAAACTCTAGATGGTCAAATCCTAGGCAAGGGAACCTCTATCTGGATCAATGGCCGGGATGCAGGCGCTTGCATGACACTCACACATTCAGTCCCATCCCTAGAATCGGGTGAACTAGCGAGGCTCCCAGGCGACTCATTGGAGTTCAGACCCTCTCAGATGTTCAGACCATTTAACATGATTTTAGCCATATCAACAGATAGTGGGATGCGTGTGCAAGACATTGAACTCAAGACTATCCAGTCTTTGAAGCGCAGGCTAAGTACACTTGTTTCAGTAGTTCCGGAGATTGATGAGCTGCTATCTGGTCTGGGAACTTCGATAACTAGAATGGATATGGCAACGCTTGCCGCTTTGCTATTGATTCAGAGTCTGTCTGGAAATCGGTCTGAGGGATCACTAGGCATTGTCACAGTTTCCGAGTCGCCCACTAAGTTTTCAATTCAAAAAGGAGAGATTATTCAGACTAGCATGCGGTTCTCTAATGACTTTGCGTCTGAAGATGTGCTAGTGTCAATCCTCTATTCATTGTTGGATAGCTCTCGTGATTTTGGAGGTTCAGCTAGACTATCTGGGGCATTCAGGGTCATAGCTGAATTCCTAGAAGACTTTGGATCCGAAATGCCAACTCTAGTTGTGTTGATGGCCAATCTAGGCAACGAAACCTTTGAAGATGTGAAACCTTTCCTCCAAGCAATAGGGCCCAGAGATAGATACCAAATAGAAATCCTCAACCTTGGACAAGAAGCTCATAAGCTTGGTCCTGAATTTAAAGACATCAATGTCAAAGTTCACCAAATGACTAGTTTTGCGGCCGATGTTTTTGAGGGATACTTGGCTAATGTCATTGAAAATCTAGTACCCGGAAATCTTGACCGTTCTACTTCTGACGAATTCTGATAGACTCTATTGTGGAGATTCGTGTTTCTAAGACATCAACCTCCACTTCAGCTGCGTCTATCACATGGCCGATTTCTTCTATCGCATTAAAGAGATCACGAATACTTGAGCCGTCTATCCGTTCTGCCTCAGCAGCTGCAATAGACAGAGCCTCTTTAACTCCCCGTAGCCGTGTATCAATCTCCTCGATGATACACAGTGCTTCCTCCAATCTACCTATTGCAGGGGGAGTTTTTAGACCCTCTGACATTAACCCCACATCCAAATTCATTCAAGTAGCTGAGTAGCACGTTCCTCAATCTTTCCGAGTCGCGAAGATAGTTCTTCAAGTCTGTCAAGCATATGACCAAGCTTGTTGCGCAGCATCCCAACAGCTGCGCCCTCATCTCCACCAAAATCACCTGTCATCATTTCTGACTTCTGCTGTTCTGCTAGAATTTGAGCTTGGTTCTCAACCAACTCAAGTCTCTCGATAATATCCTCAACTGGAAATTTCTCCATACGAATTCTAAGATCATCAACCAATTTAGTAAGAGCCTCGGCCGCTATTCGCTCTTCCTCGCTCACAATCGGTCTGACTGGTTCTGTGAGAGAGAAGGATTGCTTCACTCCCTCCATTATGCCTCCACGGGGTTTGCTCACAATTACCTCGCGCGTTCTTGCTGGAGGGTGAATTCTATCACCTCTCTCGAACCAAGCTGGCACTATGAACTTCCGAGTGATATCTTCTAGGTCTGTGTCCAAGAGTATCGCGAAAGTAGCTAATTCTCGCGAATTATCCCATATTGCTAGTTCAACCAAATCTTCTTTCCTGAAAATCGCTGTGGCTACTCCTAGATTCAAATCCTCGAACACAGGTAGGTCAATCAACCAACGACTGAATAAAAGAGCAAAAGCTGGAATCTGCCTTAGCTTGCCACAGCGAAGGGCAATTTGGTATTCATCTTCCGGCTGCTGAACAGCCTGCTTTATCCATATCGATGTGTTGAATTTTCTACCTGGAATGCTCAGACTGAGAACCTCCGCGGCCTCCCATTCAATGGCATCAATTCTCAGTTGCTCAATGTAATCCAGATTGGGCTCCTCGAATTCGGGAGAGAGTTTCTCTCCAAGGAGATACTTCAGCACAAGACGAATGATATCCTGTGGAGTGTAGTCACGCAGCCAAATCGTTGTTGCAAGCTTAGCTCGGCCCGGAGCACGTGCATCATCTGAGAGTACAACAACTAGCTTCGATGATTCCAAGCCCGGCTCTCCAAGAATGAAAATGCCTGTTCTCCCAGGAGCATCCATGGCACGGTCAGCCATCAAATGTACAGCTTCATGGGTGGGTTCAATGTAATTCTCCTGATTGAATTTCGAACTTGATGACTCTTGGAGCCCCTTAACCAATAGCCCCTCCTCAACCCAGCCTGATTTCAGGCCCTTCTCTGGCAGCTGAGAAATTAGATATCCTAGGACCTCGCTGCTGCTATACATTGCCTGAAGTCTGGTTATTGCTTCTTCGTTCACTTGCCAACAGCCTCGCTACGAATCCTTTCGAAAATACGCTCAATCACTAGTTTAACATCTTTGTATTGGCCTATATGAATCAGACTCCCAGACCCTGCATCGGCTGTTGCCTGCATCAAAACCAAATCTGATTCGGTCCCCAATGCCACGCATGAAACTGAAACTCCATCAGTTGCACCAATTGTCCGTGCCACACTCACTGGATTGCGACCTGATGTAAAAGCCCCTCCAGATATGAGCAAAACAACAGTGGGAAGATGATTCTGCGATCTTAATTCGTTTGCAATTTGAAGAGACATCTCCAAGGCTTTTCCGGGATTTGATGGTTCATCTTTTCGGTCATCATTTTGTGCGGAGAGCCATTCATGGATCTGGTTAAATGATTTTGAATTAAGCTCCAGTGCCATGTCCTCAACACTCTCTATTTGCTGGGGAGACTCACCAAAAGCGATGGCTGAAACCAAGGCGTTTGGACACGCACGAGCTGAGGATAATGTGGATTGAATTACGCTTAAGCCAGCTTCTAATCGAGTCTTTCTATGAGATTCATCATCCACTTCAACATCATCAATCTCAGATGACGCTCCGACATCGATTGCATAGCATATATTGAAGCAACTGGGCACATCTGCAAGAGCGGTGAGATTGACCTTCAGCAGCTGGTTCCATATGATTCTCGAAGCCTGCAATCCCTTAGCGACAGGGTTTGATTTGTCAACTACCAGTCTTAGGCCAAGGCCAGCAATATCAATCCGTTGCCCAAGTTTAACAATCAGACCGTCAAGATGTTCCTTGAGATCTTCAACTTTCTTAGACACTTCATCTACAACTTTCTTGTTATCCAATCCTTTCAATGAATCCACAAGAAGAGCAAGTTCATTGCAATCGGGAATCTCCTCTGGAACTGCAGCCAAAGAAATCTCACAGTGTTCTTCGCATGCTAATTCATCGAATATTCGAGAATCGATTATTAAGGAGCCAGAATCTACTTGTTCTGATGTACGAATATCCGTATAGACTTCTACTCCTTGATAACTTAATAGTGCCGTTCTTACAGCAGTCACAGATGGATGCACAAATGATATGCCTCTCTGGTTTCGTCCTTTGACAGCTTCAAGCTCCAAAGCCTGCCACTCACCTAATATAGACGCGTATTGTATATCGCAGTTGCGAGGGATTTGGAACCGTACATGACCTCAACACGCATGCTCGCTTTGCCCTTTTCATCTGACATTGGTGTGAGCTGCGATTCAATGTGTCGTTCAGAGTTGGGTCCAATTTCATGCTTCTCATTAGTAACCTCTGATACTCCTTCAGGAGTAATCAAGGTAACAACAAGCCTGATTCCAATAACGGCACGACTTGGATTCTTCACCCTCAAGTCAAACATGAATGGCCTTCCTGCAATTAGAGCATCAGGAACGTCTCCAAGTTCAACACTCATACCCATTTTTGATGCTGCAAGTGGACGTCCCTTTGGCCATCTAGCAATCTTACTAAGCTCAAGAAGCCGCGAGAGTGATGTCTTCACATCCCTGAGTTCCAATTCAAGCTGCACAGCTGCTTCCCCAATATCAAATGTCCCATCATTTGCCTCATAATATGCGAGGACTCTGCGATCTGATTCAATTAGATCACTCACTCCCTCGAGGATTTGAAGAATAGCCTCTGGCAATTCGTGTGCCTCCTGAAGGGAATAGTATCGCCCTCCATCAACTGAATCAGCGATGCCCTTGAATGACTCCCGAACAAGGGGGTTGCATCCGCAGATGAATATGAAGACGGTCTCTCCGTAGCGGCTCTTGAGGGCTTGCACTTCTCTACGAGGATCGTGTCCCTTTGGACACCCATCAGGGAAATAGTCATCGCCCAAGGTATTGTACGCTCTGCCATGAGGCGGCGCATCACCTACAAGAAGCAGTGCTTTGTAGGCCTGCTCATCCCAGGAGAGCTTGGTCCGTGCATCATATAATCCATCAGCGACAGCCTCAGGTGTGTCACCACCCTGAGAAGGATTAAGATTTGATATCTCTCTGTGTACGTTCTTGAGACGATCCGAGAAATCGAATATGCGTGTCACATAGGAATGGTCCTGAGGCGGATGATCACGATATGACACTATTGCGAAACGTATACTGAGACTCTTTGTTCGTGTAGTGATTTTGTCTACGATATCAAATAGACTATCTTTCACTGCACGAATGTCATCTTTCATTGAACCAGTCGTATCTACAACAAAGGCAACGTCAAGTTTGGCTCTATGCAGCCCAATCCTCTCCATATGAACCTAGAATATGCCACAATTAAGCCTTTGCTGACAGAGCAGACGTAGGAGATTTTAGTTGGTAAGGTTGGATGAATGACAGTGTGTTTCGCATGAGTGAGAGCAACCTACTATTGGATTTGGAATTCGAAGGAGAACTCGTTCTGAATGTGGTTCTAGAGAGGATCAAGGCGCCCCTCATTGTCGAGGACATCAAATCAATGCTCCCTCTTGAAGGAAGAGCCGCGTTAATGCGAGATGAGATGCAAATAACTCTCGGCATCAGAAGAGGAAATATTAAACCAACCAAGGAAGTCAAGCGCGGAGACATAGCATACATGCCTTTAGGAGGAAACCTTTGCATCTACGTCACTGACAAAACCACGTTTAGCCCAGTTACAATCATTGGACATGTAGAATCCAAAGGTGATGAGCTGGATGGATTGAAGAACATCAGACGAGGAAGCAAAGCGGTACTCAAGACTAATTGACTTGCTCTAAAGACCCTGCTGCAAGTTGCGAAGAAGAAGCTCATTTTCATCAGGCTCTATCACGGTGGGATCTACGACTATACCTGGCTCATTAGCCTCAATGACTACATCAATACCAGATTGACTGACTTTCTTTATTCCTGAGTGCGATAGTGCTCTTACGCGTAGTTGTGTGGTGTCAAACTCGGTTCTATCTGCCGCTTCAACCGCCTTTACATCTCTGCGCAGTTTCGTCTTTGTTATTCTGAGCTGTTCCTTTAATTGAACCAGTTGGAGCTGAAGATCGATTCGCTCCCGATCTGCCTCTTCGAATTTTGCTACCACATCATCATACTGGGTCTTTGAAACCAATTTCTGACTCTGATCAATCCAAGTTATGGTGGTGCCATCAAACCGACGTTTTGTCGACACTTGTCCTAAAGCTTTGAGTACAGCAATCACATCATAGATTCGACGCTTAGGAGTGGCGAGCTGTTCAGCTAAAACATCGCTTCTAACGCCTTCCTCCCCACATTCCTGAATTATTCTAACCGCAGTCTTCGCCAAATCTACAAGTTTCAAAGTCGCACCCCACTGACAAGCCGGCGAGAGTCTCCACAGAGCACTCTTCCTCTATAGGATTCATCTACTCTATTTAAAGGTAGGTGTTATCTCTGCGATTTTCCGAACTAATTAACTGATAACCTTAATTATAATTATCGGACGGGTTCGTCGAAAAATCGACGGTTTCGTATTACTTACACCTACCGCTAATTACTTAACTCGCGTCTTTGGCAAAAGAACGCAGGTTTCATACAAGTTTCTGCGGAGAGATTGCTATGACCAGAAAAAAAGTTATCATCATGGGTGCAGCAGGCCGGGACTTCCACAACTTCAATGTGTTCTTTCGAAACAACGAAGACTATGAGGTTGTTGCGTTCACTGCTGAGCAAATACCGGGTATTGGGGATAGATTGTATCCTCCAGAGCTATCTGGAGATCTCTATCCTGACGGCATCAAAATCTACCCAGAAGAGAAGCTACCAGAACTAGTCGAGAAATTTGAAGCTGAACAGTGCATTCTGGCATATTCTGACCTGTCCTATGATACGGTGGGTCACAAGATTGCTTGGGTGAATAGTATTGGTGCAGACATTAGACTCATGGGCACTAACACTACGATGTTGAAAAGCAAGAAGCCACTTGTAGCAATCTGTGCCGTAAGAACTGGATGCGGAAAGAGCCAGACCTCTCGACGAGTGAATCAGATTCTTGTTGATATGGGACTTAAGCCTGTTAACATACGCCATCCGATGCCATACGACCCCGACCTTACGACCCAGATAGCACAGCGCTACGAGGTTCTGGGAGACTTGGACAAGTATAATTGCACGATTGAAGAACGTGAAGAGTACGAACCCATGATCAACATGGGCGTGATCCTCTATGCTGGGGTTGACTACGGTGAAATTCTGAGCCAAGCTGAGGAGGAAGCAGATGTAATAACTTGGGATGGAGGGAACAATGACTTTTCCTTCTATCGCCCAGACCTGTTCATCGTAATCGCAGATCCACACAGACCAGGGCATGAAGTGTCCTACTATCCAGGAGAAACCAACCTCATAATGGCGGATGTTGTCATCATCAATAAGGTTGAAACTGCGGACTATGATTTCGTGGAAGAAGTTAGGGATAACATCATGCGTGTCAATCCAGGTGCGGTCATCATAGAAGCTGCCTCACCTGTCACTGTAGAAGACATGAGTGTGATTCGTGGAAAGAGAGTGCTTATTGTGGAGGATGGACCCACAGTCACACATGGAGATATGCCATATGGAGCGGGATACATCGCAGCAAGAAAGGCAGGGGCTGAAATTGTAGACCCAAGGCCATTCGCGGTAGGCTCTATTAAGGACACTTTTGAGAAGTACTATCATCTTGAGGATGTCCTACCAGCAATGGGATACGGTAAGACGCAGATGAAAGAGCTTGAAGATACAATCAACAAAGCAGACGTGGATGCTGTAGTAATTGGCACTCCGATTGATCTGGGGCGACTCATCAAGATCAATAAACCAAGTGTTAGAATCAGATATGACCTACAGGAGATTGGTAGGCCTAATCTCGAAGACATTCTTGCTGAGTTTGTTGAGAAAAAGGGCTTGAAGAAATAGAGAATTACACCCGGGAAGCTTCCCGGGTGAGAAGCTCTTTACCAATACTCCTGCTCTGTCTGAACAGTTCTTGCCGCTAGGTCCTTGTACAAAACAGCTTGGTAAATGTAAGTCAGGGGAGTTATTAGCAACGTAGCTGTAAAAGGAGTAATGAGCAAAGTAAGATCGCTTCCTAGGAACATTATAAGCCCAAACTCAATTGCCAGTGTGATAACCATCAAGATGATGTGGAAAAGAACGATTCCTCCTAGAGTATGCATGAAGTTGCTCTTTGTTAGACTCACTGTTCTACTGATCGACCCACCGACACTCTTGTCTTCTTCCATTACTACAGCTGCATTCGGATAGAATATTGTCACGACAAGGATGTACACAATTGCCATTACCAGAAGCATTCCAGATGCTTGCGTCATCGCATCAAGGTCCATGATCAGCATTGCATCCAGCATCGCAAGAAGCGATTGCTGAATCGGTATCATAATCACGGCATATATCGAGCCAATAATCAGAATGACAGATAGGAGAGTTGGGAATCGTTCCAGTGCAGAGGAAACTCCGGATCCCATAGCGGAATCCTGGCCAGTATATGTTCTCAGCGCAATGTTGATTGCCGCACCGAGTATGAGTATATTCAGGACGAAACCAATCAGCATCAAGACGCCGCCTACACCCACAAAAGGACCATAGACTCCAGGAGGAATTGGTTCATCTAGGAGTAAGAATGTGCCCCAAATGAAAGAAACCGGTTCTGAGCCTAGATATCCAATGTATAGAAGCATCGTAGGGAAAATAAAGTACATAATTGAGCTGAACACGAAGCTATAGATTACAGGTATTATCATGAGGCCTACGTAAGCAGAGATTCTCTTTCCATACAGGCTTAAGACTGTTGAAATCTGAGTGCTCACTCCAATTGCATATTGGTCCTCGGTAGAAATCGGTTTCTGATCATCCTCGATTGCCAATTAATCCACCTTTACGGCGGAGCACTTCCTGTCTCTTATAATATCTCCGGACATGACATCTATGCTGGCTTCGGACGAGCATCAAAAATCTCCATGAACTTCATCCCGCCTGCTCTCTCAAGTAATTCCTCAAATGACACAATGAATACAGTTGGTGTTACTTCCGTGCTAGTTTTCGTAACCTTCTGAATCTCAAGGATGAGCGATTCATAGTTACCTTTTGGTCCTGATTTTGGAGCCACATAGAGGTTCAGTACGTCCATACTGTATGGGTCACTCATATCTTCCTTAGCAACTTCAATCTGCATCTCCTCAATCTCTGCAAGCTTGAGCAGATCTGTCCTCAACGCAGTGAGATTAACTGTAGCACCCTTAATCTTCTTCTCAGCTAGACCCATTACTTCAATCTGAGCCTGCGCATCATTTGTGCGTCCAATGTCCCAGAAGAAGGGACCATCTATTCCGCAGCATGGGCATTTTCCACGTTCATGCTTTGAAGCCACATCTCCCAATAGAAAGCCTTCAAAGACAGTGCCAGTACTGTCCAGATGAAAGAGCAATGTATGACCTGGCTCATCCTCTCCTACAAACTCGTAACTACCATCGTCATTCAGTCTGACAAATTCCCAAGACATCATGAGAGGTGATAGGTTGTGATAAGGCCCATTGTATTCACACTGAACTGCAAACGAAATCTTGCTCTCTGAGGATGCATACCCGCCTACAATTCGTACTTCTTTCGCTCCTTTCTCAATGAGGGTCTGAGTAATGTCATCTGCAACACGCGGGTAGATTTTTTCTCCTGCAAGCAAGACAACAACCTTCTCAGGCGCTTCATATTCAGAATCTTCAGCCATTGCTCGGAAGAACCTGTTTCGTAGGTAACTGGGCATTCCCGCAAAGGCATTTGATTTGAAAGACTTAGCAAGCTCGACCAGCTTCTCACTAGGTATTGCTCCGCCCGCACTTGTAGCGTTGTAGAATTTGCTTATCTGCTTCAGACCAACATTTACCGCATGCCAGCCTAAATGTGGTGCATACGGAAAGAGATTCATACTGGAGACCTCCCACCCGCTTTCGATGAAAGGATCAATGGCAAGCTGACCGCACTTCGCGCTATTGCTTGAAAGCAGTTCATTGTCATATCGCGTAAGAAATACTGGCGAGGGCAAACCAGATGCTCTGCCGGAACTCAACCAGTATTGAAGTGGAGAATAGTTGTAAGTCAAACGTTCCTTGAGCCTATCCATGGCTGCTGAAGCCCCGAGTTTTAGCTTCACACGTGCCCCGTTATTACGTAAGAACTTGTATTGTTCGCTGTTACCTGCTTCCTTTGAGTAATTCATCATGTTCCCAATGATTTCTGCTGGGGCTCTTTCCTTTCCATCCACCTCAGAAGGATTGAGTACAAATTGCCGGAGGCTTTCTTTGTAGTCTGTTTTTCTAACAAGAGGAATTTGGTACTTTTCCCAATCCTCAATGCAAGTTATGTTGAAAGGATCCACGTTATTCTCTTTGAACAGTCGTCTATAGTAAGGATGATTGGGCCATATTTGATAGCGGATGAAAGCTCGGAATTTCTGGTCCTGCATCCGTTTGATTTCGCGATGGTTAGTTCTCTTCAATTCTTGGAACGTAAAAGTGGTCTTTGTCATGATTCAGTCTCCGCTGGGATCACGCTCAAGAAGCGGAGCATTTCGTCCATAAGATAAAAGTTCCGAGTTGCAGTTTTAAAGAGTAATACACTAACTGAATAAGGGAACAAAGGAGAAACCCATAATAGTGCGGGTTTCTTCAAGCAATCGGCCAAAACCCTATGGCAACGGAGTGTTCAAGCATTGTCTGAGTCTGATGAGAAACTTCAGAGAGGAATCATAGAACTGGAGAAGGGGAACCACAAGAAGGCTTTCAGTGTATTCAAGGATGTCTTCGAAGAACGAAAAGAAAGATTTCTGCAGAGAGTTCAAGACAACCCGAAGTCACCTACTCTAATGCTTGAGTCTTTGCACATGATTCATGCTCTTGTGTGGCTCAGAGTTGCAGAGGCTGGAATGGATAAGCAAAACGCCTTGGAGCTCTACGGCAAAGCTGTGGGAACAGTCGAAGCTGCTAGAACGGCACTCGGACCGCTAGTCGGAGGACTGGCTCAATGGGCAAAAGAGCAAAACATCAAAGTCGTCTACAACAAAGCGCGTGGCCTCTTGGCTGCAACAACAGATCTCGAAGAAATGGCGAAGAAAGAGCTTGAAGCACATCGTAGGATGAAATAGAAGGCTAGGAAAGAGTGTTCCATTCCACACGATACAGAGAATGGGTCTTGGGCAATTGAAAGAAAGGTCAATCGAAAAATAGGAGGGAGAGTGCATTGATTACTGCTTTTGTCAGTATGTCAGTTACACCTGGCGAGGATGAGAAAATCGTCAAGGAACTGGTAAGAGACAAGATTATCCAAGAAGCGTGGCTGACAACTGGCGAGTACGATGTGCTCCTAGTAATGAAGGGCAAAGATACTGAGGAGATCAATCACTACGTCAATGACAAGATTCGCGGCATGGAAGGGGTGGTACGAGCTGTTGTCACCTTTGGTATTCAATCAATCACACATGATGCATGACTAGCGATCCTTCATATGCTCTGACCATTTATCAGCTGGAAACCTATCTTTCATGATTTCAAGTTCAGAAAGGATGCTTTTCTCGAGGTCTACTTCAAAGAAATTTGCGAGCTGAATAAGAAGTGCCATAACTTGGGCGAATTCTCGGGCCAGTTCAGCACGTGACGGAGCATCATGACCCAGTCCGATGACCTTGTACCCCTCTTCGACAGTGATATGGCGGGATATCTCTCCAAGCTCTTCGATGAGATGAGCAAATACTAGAGACGGATTGAATTTATCCCACCCTCGCTCTTTCTCAAATGCCGCTGTGATTTTCTGAATCTCGCTAAGGTCCATTTATGTCATCCTCTTTGTGATTTGTAATACTTGAGCTCGTGCTTGATCCAAAGCATGACTTGGTGGATTATTGAGGGGCCCAAGCTCAGTGTTCTCAGAGAGAGGTGCTCCACTCAGGAACATAGCCTCACTGACTTTGCCCATCATTTCAGCTGGGGGAAGGACAGCACAAGGCAGTTTTACTCCAGCTTCAACATCAGCAATATTTGTCACTATAGTCCAGATGCGACTACCATCAGTACATCTGCACTCTGTAAGTTTAGCGGAGCCCTCTACAGCTTTTGTCTGACTGATTTCAACAGCTAGAATGTCGATAGCTTGTGCAGGATCATCATCCGCACGCAGAAGTCGCCTCTCAAATCCCTTCACTATGGCAAGAGAATATTGGGCTTCTGTGAATGCCATCTCTTCATTGACAGATTGTGGTTTGTATGCTTGCGATTCGACTGCATCACTAAGCAAATCTGCAAACTCAACAATGGCACCGACAAGATTCCTTGTCGCTTCAAGTTCAACTAATGCCTTGGCATCAACATAGGAATACTTCACTTCGTACAGTAGCGTGCCTGCAATCTTCAATGCGTCTGCCAATTTTGAATACTCTATGTGCATGCGAAGCTTCCGATTACCGACAATTTCATTGAGACGCCTTAATGCATCTTCGAGGACAAGAACTCTAGCGTCCTTTGCTGTATCCAAGGCGGTTCACCAGGAAAATTCGTGGAGGTGGCCTTGATAAAGGCCGCGCCTTACTAGATTAGGAGACCACGAATAGTGATATAAGACTAGGTGGGTATCGCGTTCACGCTAAACACATACGCCACACGAGGTGCTTTCATGATCCAAGCGTTATTCATAATCGCTGAGAGCGGGCTTTGCCTAATCAGTAAGACATACGGTGCTGCTGAGGAAGGAGGCATAGATGACAACTTGGTGGGAGGATTTCTTCAGGCAGTTGGATCATTTGGAGAGGAGCTACGTGGTGGCGGAGTTCTTGAGGACATGAGTTTCAAGGGTTTCAAGATAGTTCTCTCAAGGCACACAGGTTTCATGGTAGCCGGAATGATAGACCAGATTGATGATAGAATATCGGCAAAGGCAGTCCTATCAGATATAGGTAATGAATTCCTTGACGGCTATCAGGGCATTATTGATGATTTCGACGGTAGCTTAGACCACTTCACAGGCTTTTACCCGAGGATTGACGAAATCACAAAGCATGGCAAAGCAGCCGAGAAACGGGTGATTGTGCCTGTTCTAAAAGGAAAGGTCTCTCCGATGCTAGTCAGGCTTGGTCAGATGTCCCAGACAGTCTTTGATGTCGCCAAGAAATGTCAGGGCAAATTGACTACCAATGATATCGCCTATGAACTCAAAATGTCGCTTAAAGAAGTTGTAAAATCCTTACATACTCTAGAGGACATGGACATGCTTGAGTGGAAAGAGGTTGGGTAATACCTCTGGGCTGTTTCTAGAACAACTTCTTAGCGTTCTATCTATTGCGTCTGCCCCCATTCATTCCCTGTTGCAATCAATATGAGACCAATTATGATTAGTCCCGGAGCCAAGATGCCTGGAATAGTGTAGGATCCCAAGAAGACCATATCAGCCAAAACATGACGAGCTGCATGAATCACTCTGCCTGCAAACAAGACAAAGAAGCCTAAGCCTAGCATTAAGTTAGACCGTCTTAGGATACCACCTGATTGCCATGCCAAATACCAGAATAGAAGGGGAATGAATAATGCATATAGAGCACCTGCACCACCTGATAGAATCTGACGATCTAGTTCAGCAAGTGGGACTAGTGCCAGTACAATGCCGATTAAAACGGCAGGGATAGCAAAGAGAATTTCAGCCCACCGCTTCCCAAATATCATGAAAGCAGCTGTAGCAGAGAGAATGGCAAGTGCCATCCATTGGAAGAAAGCTCCTGCACTAAGCCAAACAGCTGGGTCGGATAGCAAAACTGAGAATTGCGTTTCTAATCCGCCATAGAGAGAGGATATGTCCGCATAGAAGTCGCCAACGAAATAGAAACATCTTCCAATAGCAAGCAAGAGGAAGAAGAGAGCCATAGCAAGCTGGAAAGGATTCCTTGTCTTCTTGTATCTAAAGAAGAGGAAGAATATGAAGATGAAGAAATAATACCCAACCACAAGGAACCATAGCCCTATGTGTGCTTCTCTAATTGCCATATCGATGGTCTGTAACATCTTGCTAGCTCCTTTGGCTTCTGGTTTACACTAGTACGGTTCTGTTCGCTTCCTGACAAATAAGTGTATTCTGCTCCATAAATGAGCTAATGAGGACAATACGTCTGCAATATGCCAAAAACACACTCTACACATACACAAAGACAACCTCTATATTTGGCGCGTGTGAACTCTTGTTGGTGGTCCTTTGAGTTCCGGGCGAACGTGGAAGCTGAAAACTGCAGACGGCACGCTCACAGAGTTCAAAGACATCCGTCGAAAAGTGGGTAACCAGATCATCCGTGCGTATCTGCTTGAGAATGCTTTGTCTGCGAACCGTCTTGAGCGAATTAAGGCAACTCTCAGGGGACCCAAGAACGAGTTCAAGGATTTCGATGACTTTTTTGTATTGAGTGCATCAGTTAACGGCAAACTTAGGATTCTCGTTGAAGCCAATGTCTATGATAATCTGAGAATTGTTGGAACTGATAGTGAGAAAATAACAAGCATGAATCCAAAACAAATCTTATCATTGTTCACTAAGATCCTTGATGAGCTCGAAAATCATGCAACAACATTGATTCTAAGCGAAAACTCAAAGGTGAGTGCAAAACAAGGATGAGCGAATTCAAGCGATATGCAAAGTGTCCTGTCTGTGGTGAGAGAACCGTGCTCTCCGTACCTCAAGACATAGTGAAGAAAGCAAAGAGATTCCCCTTCACACTCAAAGTTGTCCACGAGGATCATCATTTCTACATCAATATTGATTCTCGGGCATCTATTACAGATATCCTGAAACCAGAGCTCGTGGAGTGATCATCCGATATAGCGGTCACTTGGCCGGTCGCCTTCATCTTCAGGTGTACCACGCTGAGAGATCTCATTTTTAGCCCATTCGATGAAATCAATCACCTTTGTAACATCATCTTCTAGAATGTCGAAAGATGCTTTGATCTTGAGGAAAGAACTAATCTTCTCAAGCACAGTTCTTGCTGCACGATAGTCCATTTTGATCATGCCAAGTGTTTCTCCAAGTAGGCAAGCTCCTTTCATATCATACATTGAAGCAGCCCACGCAGGAATGAATCCATTTGCTCCATTCACAACGCCCTCTTCAGTTGCCACAGTACCCCCCACAGTGGATATTTCACCTAGCAATTCCGATGAGCTTGCAGAAATAAAGACGCGAGGCGGCATTGGATATGACTCGAAGAACTCCTGATAGCTAGTTTCATAGGCAGCTAACGCGTAGACCTCTTTCACTCCGAGCCCAGTGAACTCCTGAACTACAAAATCAGCGTACTCGAAAACACCACGTCCAGATGCAGGCTGGAAGTCAGCCGATAGCAGAATGATGTCGTGCGGTTCATCGGGGGCTGCACGATACAGCATTATCGAGCTCTTGGGGAAGTTGGCGATACCATCTTTTACAAATACGCGAGGCGGAAAGTCATCTGAGAAGAAATCCATAACAGGCTGCGCATTAAGAACAGCTGCTAGTGTGTCAACAGCTATACGTCCTACGTTGGCTATACCTGGAAGTCCTAGAACTGCTACAGGACTCTTGAGGGCAGTTTCATCAAGGTCAATAAAGCGCCTTGTATACATGTTCATCCTTCCTATGGTGTATTGCTTCATGTCAAACGCATTAAGTCCTATCGGTATTGGAATTACAGCCTATAGAAAGCCAAAGCATTCTTCGTTGTTGCTTCAGCAACATCTTCCATGGGCAATTCCAGCAAATCAGCTAATGACTTGCAGCCCAATGCTAGATTTGCTGGTTCGTTCCTCTTCTCTGTGGGTGAGAGATATGGACCATCCGTTTCCAGGAGGATTTGATCCAATGGCATAATTTTCGCCGCTTCAGACCTACTCCTATATCTTGCAAAGTTGGCTGGGAGAGTTATGCTCCAACCGTTGTCAGCTATTCTTTTCGTAGTTTCTCTAGGACCATCATAGCAATGCATTAACACTCCATTCACTGCGTTCTTCTCCAGGATCTCGGTTGCCCGAGGTTCAGCTTTCCGCGAATGAATGACCAGTGGTAATTCGAGTTCATTTGCGAGATTTATGAAGAGTCTAAATAGCGGTTCCTGAGCCTTCCTTTGATTCGCATCCGTCACCCAATGATAGTCAAGACCCACTTCGCCAACAGCAACTATGCCCTCAGAATACTTACGGATTAGTGAGATTATCTTCTGCGCCTCATCTTCTGTCAGTCTTGATGCTTGACATCCAGCAGTATGGTGAATGAATCCTTGATGTTTTTCTACAATGCCGAGTGTCCTTCTGAATGATCCGGGTCCTATGGAGGAAGTCACCATTCCAATAAGGCCGGCTTTCTTCGCTCTTTCTATGACTTGCTCACGGTCATTCTTGAAGTGTTTCATGTCAATGTGAGTATGTGCATCGAATAGGCGCATTTTCCCAAGTTTGCTCCTTTCTTTCAGGCCTGTACTAGATTCTTTTTAATCGTAGCCATAAGTCCTGGCATTGGGGACAACCGATGTCTGATGATGTCCACAAGCGACTAAAGGAGAAAACTCTACAGATTGCACAGCTCCAGCACCAACTAGGAGTTTTGCAAGCTCAGCTTGAAGGAACACAGCGTCGAGCTGGAGAAACAGGCACGAAGATTATCGCTCTGGAGAGTCTAATTGCTGAGAAGGACTCCGAAAACCACATGCTTCGCTCTGAACTGGGTCGCACAAAGGGTGCCTTGGATACCATGGGGAAGGAAATCCAAGGAATTCGAGCTGAACAGACTCAGCAATTGGCTCGGGCGAAGCCGATGAGTGATGACTATTCTCTTAAACAACAGCTATCTGACGCATTGAAGCAGAATGAACTGCTTAAGGAAGACATCAAGTCACTATCAGAGGCCGCTTCTGCCGTGCTCAAAGATGAGCCTGGTGCGCGAGACCACCTTCGAGATGCAATAATGCATGTTGGAGACCCCAGATTCAAGATACTCAACACTGTACTGGAGAAGAGATCAATAAGGATAGAAGAAATTGCTTCCAGTCTGCTCATAGATATGAATGAGGCTCTAGCCCTGGTTGACGAACTCCAGGCAGCAGGAGAAATTGAGCTTGGAGATGGTATCACTGTTATTCCTGGTGAAAAGTATCGAGTTGCTAAGATTCCAGTAGAAGAATGGAAGACTTGGAACCCTCCAGACATCTTCGATTCACTTGAGGATATTGTTGGACGAACAGAGGGACATGAGTCTATTTCAAAGGCGATTGAGGCGGCAGTAGACATACTAGAGCAAAAAATCGCTCGTGGTGGTGCGTTAGTCTTTCAAATGAGGAAGACTGCAGACCAATGGAAAAAGGGTGATGCCAACGTTCAGGAACTTCAGTATACAATACGAGAATGGAAAGCACGTGCACTGTCTCTCAGCTAGTCCTCAGAGCCCTTCTTAATAGCCTCCTTGACATAAGCTCCAAAATCAGATGTTTCGCCGTCACGTTGAATTCTGATTTTCGTTTCCTCTCCTTTGACTTGACGCTCAATGTACCTTACATCCAACTGGCTCATAAGTTGGCGATATCCTCTGTAGACAATTAGATACAGGATGACTTCTTCCACTTGTCTACCAACGCCTTGATTGCTTGTCTTCAGTTCGCTAAGATATGATAATGCATCCGGTGCAAGAAACCTCTGAAGGAGCTTTGCACGTTCAGCGCCAACCTTCTCTTCCTGTTCACGCGCAGCTTGCATTTGCTTCTCGCGTTTAATCATCCTAGCCATCTTCTTTCGTCGGATGATTGCTAGGTCGGGGTCGTCGTCAGTCAGAGTATAAACCTCAACTCCAGAGCCGTAATGAAGAGCAGTTAAGCCTAACGATACAACTAGAAGTGCTTTTTAGGCTTGATTCTGAATAGACGGTAGGCTAGAAGCATATGAAATTGCGAGGTTTGCACTAATTGACAGCACAAGAAGTATGCAAATGGCTTGCTGATTCAAAGACAGGCAACACGTGTAGATTGAGGAATGTGTCACTTCCCAGGGGGGAAGTGGCTGCCAAATGCACAAAATCAGATCTAGCAGTGATATGTGTTGACGCCTATTCTGCCCTGTCTAAGGGTCTTGAAACATTGAAGGCCAGCAGTACTGATTCATTCCTTTGGCTGATAGAATCAGCAAATCAATTCGAGAACCTCGGAGAAACTGACAATGCAATTATGGCAACGGTCAAAGCTATTGACTTTGCGACAAAGATGAATCTGTTTGAGAGAGGATACGAGATCTTTAGGTATGCAAGAAATATGCTCGAAAATGGCCTAGCTAAGCAAGATCCATCTCTTGCAAGTCCAATGATTAAGCAAACCCTTGTAAAGAGTGGCGAGAAGCTTATTGAGGAATTAAGGAAAATTGCCATAGGCTCTCCAGTGGCGGATGTACAGGCTGAACTGAAAGCCAGCATACTTAGTGGTGTGAGTCTGAAAAAGACCGAGGAAGCTATGCAGGAGGAAGAGAAAGACAAGCTTGTGATCAGCCATGGCAGGTCTCTCTATGAGAAGAAGGCTTCAGAATATAGGGAAGGAGCTGACACCTATTTGGCCTCTGGAATGACACAGAATGCTATCACATTCTCGTGTTTGGGAGCTCTTTCGGATCTAATGCTAGGCAAACCCAAGGACGGCTTATTGTACCTAACAGAGTTCACTGAGCAATCGGGGATAAAGGACGAGTTCAACAACCACCCCTGTTTTCAGTGGACTAGATTGGTCTTCAAGGGGCTGATTAGCAGAGACGCTGACGCGCTTTTGGAGGCTACCAAAGTATTCCTTAGCATTCCTTGGAGCTTCAAGGATGACCACGAGTTCGCTCGAAGGGCAATGGAATCTGTCGAACGAAGAATTACTCAGTGATCCGCATTCTGGCAATGAAGAATCCGTTTGAGTTTTGTCTGTGAGGAAAGAGTCGAATCACTTCGTCAGAGCATTCAAATCCAGAATAGCCTGGAGACCCCTTGTATGGAATCTCCAGTAGCTCGAATTGATGACGAGTCATTGCAGAGTCAATTTGTGATTCGCCTTCATGAGGCAGAAGAGAACACGTCGCAAAAACCACTTCCGTACCTGGCTTATCAGAGTAGGCACATAGGATCCCATCAAGAATCTTATTCTGAATGGACATATTACTCATGAGCGTGTCCTTATTGAGCCGCCATTTGAAGGATGGATGACTGCGAAGAATCCCTGTAGATGTGCATGGAGCGTCGATGAGAATCTTATCTGCATCAGACACAGGTGCAGTCATGGCATCAGCCTCTACAAATGATACACCATCACAACCCAAAGATGACCAACGTTGTTTTGTCTGTTCTAGTCGATCTGCATTGATATCGGTGGCTATGAGCTGTCCTTCTGTATTCATGAGCTCCCAGATGAGATGAGTCTTCATCCCTGGAGCAGCACACGCATCCCATATCTTCAATCCAGGCCGGGGTGTCAGAGCATGTCCAACAGCAACACTACCCTTATCCTGAATGATCACTCTACCTTCATTGAATTCATCGGAACTGAAGAGAGAAGGAATACCTCCAACGACTCTGAAGAGGTCAAGGTATTTGCCCTCCTCCTCTAATACAACACCGCGTTTCTTCAGGTGAGGAATGACCTCATCATGCCTATCTAGTAGCCTGTTCACTCTCAGAAAGTAGTCTCTGGGCCCATTGTTTCGTCGCATCAGTTCTATTGCTTCATCCCGTCCAAGATGTTCAGAAAGAGTTTCAACCAAGAATGTAGGGTGCGACTCCTTGATTCCTATTGCATTGGAATATTCTAGATTCCTAGTCCTCTTATCCAAGTCAAGTTTCATAGCTTGGTTTACATTGTCTGAAAGACCAGATGAATCGAGACTATTGACAATTGAACTACTCAGGGGAGTCTTTGCCCAGCGCAGCTCATAGATAGCAAGTCGGAGAAGACTCTGGTCAGGGACACTAAGATCAGATAGGCTCCTCTTGCCTAAGGCACGAACAGCAATGTAGTTGATGGTGTTCAGATATCGGATAACTCCAAGAACGCGGGATTGAATATAGCCTCGGACCTCCACATCCAATGAATTATCCAAATCATTCAATCGCAGCAGCTCTCGCATTGTTTTGGATGTGGTACCGTATTGTGTCAATAGAGCGAGAATCTGTTTTGCTGCGACTGCACTTACCGACTCTGTGTTGATTTCTAAGCACATCTCCTTCTTAGGGATAATATCAAGGCGGCTTCTATCCAAAAGATGGAGATTAGGATTCCTATAGCCCTAGAAACAGAGCACGCTCAGAGGAGAAGCGCTTAAATCTGCCTAGTCTTGGCCAGAACAATAACTGGGACCTATGTGCTCCATTTAGATATAGGACGGCAATCGACATGCAGATGTTTGGTCATCTTATCAAGGGTGAGATTGTACAATCAGACAACGGAAGGACTGCAATCTTTCCGGATATGAACCGAGTTATAGCAGACCCACGGATTCTCTATGCAATGGCCATGAAGGAACAAGGGTCTCTAGGACGCTTTGCAGCTCGATACTTCAGTGGAGTACTTCCAGAAAAGACACCAGAGATAAGACTCCTAAAAGACTACATCCGAACGCATGGGCATCCTTCTGCAACAAAGGATGAGATAGAAGAGATACAGTTTGCAAAATATACTATTGGAGGGGAGCGTGAGACTGCTAGAGCATGTGATGAGGCGCATAGGATTCGAAGATTGATGCATAGAGAAGTCGACAGCCAAGGAGAGGGGATTTCTCTACAGGAAAGAGCAGAGAGCCTCATCCATATAGGTGAAGCGCTCTGGAAGAACTATGATTCATTCAAAAGGATCGGAATCGCAGAGGGAACTCCTGTCACACTATTTGATTGGCAGACAAAAGGCGTGTTCAACACCCTGAATAAGGAGCACATCGATTACGCAACAAGCAGGATTTCTCCTGAAGAGATCCCATGTGCAACTAAGGGAGAAAGGACTATTCTGAGTAGGTTCCCCTATGGTGCTGTAGGAGTCTTTCCACCCTACAATGCCGCAATCGGGCTCGGAGGAATGTCCATCATCTCAAGTTTCTGGGCAGGAAACGCCACTGTCACAAGAACACCATCAAAGATGCCTCTCACGAATATGCAGCTTGCCTATGTTCTTGCAGATGCGATGAGAGACTTAGACTTCCCTGTAAGCGCATTCCAGTCAGTGATTGGACCAGCCCGTGAGATTGCGAACTATATGATCAATAAGTCGCCACTCAATGCCATGGTCTATTATGGAGACTCAGATGTGGGACTAGGACTCATGGCTAAAGCAGTAAAACGTGGACTGCATTTTGTACCCGAGCTTGCAGGTAGTGGTGCAAGTCTAGTCTGGAAAGACGTCGACATCGATAAGGTCTCAAGCTATGTGACTAATGCAAGATTCTTCGGATCTGGACAAACGTGTTTTGCAGCAAAACGCTTGTTCCTGCATGAATCCATCTTTGACGATTTCATTGCGGCACTGGTAGAGAAGAGTGAACAGCTGAGAGTAGGATTGCCAGAGGATTCAAAGACTGATTTACCGATTGTTGGAACTCGTGCACTCTATCAAGTCATCGACATGGTTGACGAAGCATTAAAGAGGGGGGCTAAATTAGAAACAGGAGGGTATCGGCTAAACGCTCAAGGGGAGCCAGATGAAGCAGGACTATTCTATAAACCGACCATTCTGAGCAACGTCCCGCTTGATTGCAAGATGTGGTATCGAGAAACATTCGGCCCAGTCTTCCCAGTAATGAAGGTCAGCTCATTCCAGCAGGCAATCACTCAGGCTAACAACTCACAATATGGACTCCGCACATCTGTGTATAGCGATGATCCCAGAATCTGGGCTCGCTTCTTCGATGAGATAGATGCGCCAGGTATCGCAGTCAACACCAGCCATATCCACTTTGACAATTACTATCCTCATCTGGGTGGACTAAAGGCGAGTGGAATCAATGGTGGGAAGTATTTCTATGAGATTCTAACCTATATGAAATATCGACACTTTCCTGCATAGTGGATCTAGAGAGGCCTCTCGTACATCTGAACCAACATGCCCTCAATTTGCTCGTACGGCTCACCCCATGGTCGAAACCCGAATCGCTCCATAAGCCGCTCGCTTGCTTCTTGGCCTACCAGAATATTGCAGTAATTACGCTCACATC
This sequence comes from Candidatus Thorarchaeota archaeon, assembly GCA_016839605.1. Classification (GTDB taxonomy): domain Archaea; phylum Asgardarchaeota; class Thorarchaeia; order Thorarchaeales; family Thorarchaeaceae; genus SMTZ1-83. The sequence continues at coordinate 108,597 of JAEOTX010000039.1, forward strand.
CATGAGCTCTACCATACTCGGCGAATTGAATGTACATTGCAGAAGCTAGTCCACTGGTCCGACATGCAGGCACAACGGTTTGATGCTCACCGAAGAGACCCTTGTCAGTGATTTTCGCCTTGTAGAGGCCAACTATCTGACCTTGGAGTCTGCTGCCGAAGTAATGATATCCATTTTTCATGTCCTCGAGAACCTGCTCCCGATTATACATTCGCGTCTTTCGCCAAATTTCGGGATAGTCCTCTGCCATGGGCCATACATGCCTGAAGAGAGTTGAGATCTCTTCAGCATCCTCCTCTGTTAGTTCAACAATACGTATCTCTTCTTCAGGTATCTCTGTCATGAATAGCCATCTTCAGGATGGTTCTGTCCGAAATAAATCTCTGCGTATGTAGTCATTGAATCAAGCTCTACTCGCAGTCCAATCATAAGCTTCTTGAATTGGTGAACATCCTCCGCAGCGGTGGCAACCAGCTAGTGTTTCACTTGGATTAATGTTCCACTTATGGAGGGCGTTGCCTACTTCCTGATAGAGTTTCAGTGATTCTTCGAGCTTGCCCACATATGTAGGTGTGAAGTCAGATAGCTGACTTCCCGGAGCTGGACGAAAAGGAGCCACAATCGGAACTACACCAGCTTCTGCAAGTTCTTGAGCCAAACTGATTGTCTTGCGCACCTTTTCCCCAAGACCATGCAGGATGAAAGTACTCACGTTCCCCCGGTCAAAGTAGTCCAAAGCATATAACCAGCTCTTGCGATAGAGGTCTAGTGAACCATATTCATACTTGCCGGGACACATTTCTTTTCGAATTGCGCCATCAGCACTTTCAATGTGCATGCCAATCGCATTCGCTCCAGCTCTGGAAAGCTCTCTGATTATCTCCCTATTCATGGGAGGTTCAATTTGAACACCGATTGGCAAGTCACTAACTTCACGAATCTCCTTGATTATCGCCACCAGTCGTTCCCCGCCCATGTCTGGAGTATCAGGAGTTCCTGTTGTGAGAAGAATATCCGTGATGATACCATCCTTTTCTGCCGCCTGCACAACTTCTGCCATTTGATCTGGCGACTTATCAAGCACAGTATCGCCTCGTAGATGCGATGTAGGTACAGTGCAGAATTTACATTGAGTCCCACATTCCCAGTATTTGCATGCCTGGTAGGCTGTTGTGGCTAGTGTACTATGACAGTGAAGTAATGCAATCTGTTGATACGGAATACCATCAGCTGTCATTCCATTCAGAAATTTGGGACGAGCGACAGCTTTGATCTCTATTCCACCGTCGTATATCCATTTTGCAGGATCTTCTGTTGGCTCGAGCAATGCAGAACCGAATCGTTTAGCAATCTCACCCCTGCGGATAGGAATTCCACAATGACGGCCATTTGGCAAGACAAAGTATCTTCCACCCACAGGACCAGCGCCTCCTTTCCTTCCAGAGTATTCACTCTCAGGAAGTGTAGCACCCTCTGTAAGAAGGCGAACTTTGAGGCGTAGGATGTCTTTGGCGTCCATTGTGCTCTTCTCCACGGTAACTCGCGCCTTAATCTGTCTTCACCTGTGTACCTACTCATCCTCTAAAGTCAGCGAAACAAGCTCTGGTAAGTCTAGGACTCTTATCTCATCTCCAGACTGAGAAGCCAGCATATTCCTGCAAAATGGACATGCTGTTACAACCATATCTGCACCCACATCCATAGCTTGGCGAATTCGCTCATTCCCTATGGCCTTAGCCTTTTCCGGGAATAAGAGACGCATTCCAGCACCATTGCCACAGCACATGGCATTATCCGCATGACGCTCCATTTCGACGACTTTCCTACCCGTGACTTTTTGAATCACATTGCGGGGAGCATCGTAGACGTCCATATGTCTGCCCAAATGACATGGGTCATGGTATGTAACCTTTCCTTCAATCCTCGCTGTTTTCAGGTCCTTGATTTTCGTTTCTAGAAACTCACTGAGGTGGCTCACCTGTGAGTTCAGTTTTAATCCATGCGACGCATAGTCCTGCTTCAACACTCTATAACAGCCGGGGCAGGTTGTGACTATCTCTTCAACGTCAAGTGAGTTTAGGACTTCTACATTATGACGAGCTTGCTCAAGAGCCTCGTCAATAAATCCCGTTCTTAGTAAGGGGGATCCACAACACCACTCATCAGGGATGACTATATCGAAACCTAAGGAATCTAGAAGTTTGACAGTGCTCTCCACAATCTCCTTTTCTCGATAAGCAGAGGTGCAACCAGTGAAGTAGGCAATTCTTTTACCCTTTTTCGGAGAAACCTCAATCCAATCGCTCCTCGCGTTATGAGCTTCGCCAAAGGGATTGTGATGTTCAACAACGTTGGCAACAAGAGAAGTCAGGCCAGCAGGGTGTCTACCCTCCTTAACAAGCTCAGTTCTGCGGTGTTCCACTATCTCAGCGATATCAATCTCAGGCAGACACCAAGTCAAACAATGTGCGCATTCAAGACACTGATAGAGGACCTCAATTCCTCTTTCATCCAATTGCCTTGTTCCCTTGATTTCCTGATGGATGAGGAGTGCTCTCCCATGAGGTGTGGGAGAGTCAGACCGCCAGGCAAAGAATGTTGGACAAACGTGTCTGCACATTTTGGGGCAGGCACTGCACATCCGAACTTGACTTGGAATCTTTTCCGGGTCGATCAATCTCGCACCCCCAATCCAAGCTTTCCCGGATTCATTATTCCTTTTGGATCTAACACCTTCTTAATTCGCCTGAGTACATCAAAGGCTGAACCCATATCGCCTTCAGTATATGTTGTACGCGAAAGCCCGACACCATGCTGATGGCTCATGGTACCACCTTCTCTAAGACACGCAGCCACTCCATCATCCCAAATCCTACGATATGTAGCCCAAGCGGTTTCTGCATCAGGTTGGTTTGTGAAGAAAATCATGTAGATGCTTCCGCCATTTTGGTACATGTGAGAGAAATGGGACATGACAATCGCATCATGTTCCTCCATTGCTTTTTTCATCGCATAGTAGACATTCTCAAGCTTGTCATATGTTGCAACTATGTCAATTGTGTCCCCTATCGCATAGCCTGATGTCGTTAGGCGATTTGGATAGTACATATCATAGCGATGTTCCCACCATCTCTTTGAAGGACCCTCCCCGAAATCTTTGCCCCCTTTAGAGAGACAGACTTCCACAGACTTTGACTCTGAGAGGTCATTCTCAGCAGGAGTGCCATCAAATCCCAGCATCAACATGCAATCGCCTTCGTCAACATCGAAATGATTAGCAACGAACATGGCCGTATCTTCAGGATCGTAGAGGCGAACTAGCGATGGAGTCACGTGTCGGAAAATCTCTCTGATTGCGGTTAGACCGCTATGTACATCCGGAAAAGCCATACTTCGAAACCGGCGCTCATCTGGAATCGGAAACATTCGAAGTGTAGCTTCAGTAATGACGCCTAGAGTGCCCTCGGAACCGATGAAGAGTTGCTTCAAATCAGGACCAACTGAGTGTCTAGGAACAGCTTTGGTCCGAATCACGCTGCCATCAGCCAGAACAGTCTCGAGTCCCAGCGTCAAGTCCTCTATTTTTCCGTAAAGGGAGGAAAGAGACCCTCCAGACCGTGTTGCTATGAAGCCTCCAACATTTGAGGCTCTGAGAGATGTGGGAGTATGGCCCATTGTATAGCCATGCCGGTTTACAGCCTCTTCCAGGTCAATCCCAACAATGCCAGACTGGACTGTGATTAGCATTGACTCATGGTCAATATTGAGTATCTTATCCATCCGCTTCAAGTCGAGCTGTATCCCGCCATAAATCGGGAGAGTTCCACCGCATGTACCTGCTCCGCCTCCCACTGGAGTGACTGGAATCTCCATCTCATTTGCTACCTTTAGGACTTCAGCAACTTCTCCTGTGGATGCGGGAAAGACGACTAGGTCTGCAAGTGGAAGAGATTCACCAGCCCTAATCTTGGCTTCACTAAGGGGCCATGCGTCATGTGCATTTAGCACTGTGTCGGTCTCGTGAACTGTAACATTCTCAGGTCCGACAATGGATTCTATCCGCTTCATAAGCCTAGTCTTTATCTTAGAGTCCAATATTCACCCCTCACTTCTTAGGTAGTCGCTGAGCAATGAAGACCATGAGGTCATCCACCTCAACTGAACTGCCACTCTTGAACAGATTAGCCTCAATCTGTGCAGTACAGAGAGGGCAAGGTGCTACCAATCGCTCTGCTCCAGTCTTGTCAATAGATATCAGGTTCTCTTGGACGACTGAATCTGCAACGTCCTTTGAATGATATGCAACTAGACCCCCACCTCCACAGCAGGAGTCTTCAGCTTCGGATATGGCAACCTTGACTCCGCTAATCACTTTCAGAATTTCGATTGCATCCTGCATAGTTCGCCGAGAAGTGTGCCTTATGAGATGACATGGATCATGTACAGTCACCGTGACTTCACTGAATTCCTTAGAAGAACCAAGAGCTTGTTTCAGTCTGTCCAGACCAACCTCTTCAGCGAGATACTCCACCATGTGGTAGACAGGGATGCTCCATTGGTCTTGCAGGCTGATATCGGAAATATTGGATGTGCAGCCAGCACACGTTGTAACAACCTTCTTGACTCCTAGTCCTGCGACCTTTTCCTTTAGCAATCCAGCCAATCGCTGAGAGGTCTCATCATCACCCATAAGCGCTGAGGGTAGCCCGCAACAGCTCATATCATCAAGTAGAGTGTAGTCTACATCAAAGTAGTTGAGAACTACTTTCGCTGCCTCTCGGACCTCTTGAGCTCGTTCCTCAGCTTGGCAACCGGGATAGAACAGGACTTCGGCGTTTTTCTTGATGATGTCTTCAGTATAGGGAATATCTAGGCGTTCAAGCCGCACGTCGCGACTCTCGACCTTCTCTTCAGGATCTTCCCAAGGCTCGAACGCTAGATTGTGTTCCACGATGATTTCTCTAACCATATGAAGGCCTTTTGGAACCAAATCGGGACGATGTTCGAAGATTCGCGCCCGTACAAGGTTGACAACTTCTGGAACATTGACATTCTTTGGACATACTTCTCTGCAAGTTCCACACCCCGTGCAGAGGTAGATCTTGTCAGCGGTGGACCAAAACTCAGGAGGAGAACGGCTGAGTTCCACAGCTATGCTTCTTGGACCTGTAAATCGGTCCACTCCAACCGCTGCGACAACAGGACAATGGTTGATGCAAAGACCGCAGTTGATACAACCTTCGACTGAATGAACAATCTCAATCTCATTCTTGTGGTAAGGTGTGATTCGTTCTTCCTTCAGGGTGTTCTTCACAAACTCGAAGGCTTCCTCTTCGGTCACCTAGCTCACCTCCTTCGCCATTCTAGCCGCATTGCGCCCTGCAGCAAGTCCTGTACTCAAGGCGACACCTAGCCCACTCTTTTCCAAAGAGTAGTTGTACTTTGCCAGAATCGATCCTGCGCAGAAGAGATTCTTGGCTCTTTCAACACCATCTGCATCAATTGGTCGAAAGTCCATGTCAACTGCTAGACCAGCACCAAGTACAGCATGACCATCGGGACTGAGCGAGAAAACGTTGGTATGATACACTGGACGGACTTCCTCAGCTGGATGTAGATTTGTAGTCACAGGCATAAGATCAAGCACGGTCTCTCTGATACCATTCTCGTCGGCCTCTAGTCCGCCTCCTATGAATTTCCCAGATGCAAGAATAACGGTTTTGGGAGAAATAGTCACCTCTCGGCGTGGGCTCTGAGCGACGACACTCTCAATCATGTCGTTCTTGAAAATTGCTGATCTCGCTTGATGTCCGATGAGAAGTGTTCCTCCAGCATTCTTGAACGTTCGATCCATTGCTCTCTGGAGCCTGAAACCTGGTACAGAAGGAGGAAGTGCTACCAGCTCAAACACCTCTACGCCTAATTCCTTCTGAAGCTCAGCTTTATTCTGTAATGCCTGTTCAATTCCAAGAACTGGCGGAATTGCAACATGAGTGGCTCCCAGTTGGTCCACATGCTTCTTGATTGCCGCAGCAAGGTCAACCATAGACCCGTCATGGTCGAAATGTCTGGCAAGCTCAATCGAGGAGATATTGTAGGGTTTGCCAAATGGGGAAATTTCTAGTACACAGTGCCCTACTTTGTGGGGGGGCTTACCAGTGCGAAGTTGATTCTCAAGGTATGCTCTCGTGGTAGATAGTGCGTTAAATTCCGCGTGCCCACGAAAACCAGCAAAGATAAGCACATTGTCAGGATTAGCGTTTAGGGTCTCAGACCACATAGTCTCCTGAATCAGGCATGTTGGCTTAGTAGTTCCAAGGACAGTTATTGGATAGATGTTCCTCTCAAATCCACCAATGAGAGCAGCGCAGGATCCAGCCAATCGCTCCTTCAGCCAAGAAATCGATTCCTTCACATGTGCTATCACGGATTCCACTACTTTGTCGTCATCCGCCCCAAATCCGATTATTCCATACGGGTGAAACGGAAACAGAGTTAGGATTGCCCGTAGTCCATCAGAGGGGGTCTTGAATGGCACTTCCGTATCTGGTAGGTACTCCTTTAGAGCCAGACCTTCAGGAGGATATCCTATGATGTCTATGGCACCAGATGAATACGCAGTGGCGCTCTGACCAGTTCTCAGCATTAAGGTCTCTAAGCCGTTCTCTGCTGCAATGGTACCAGCCGCCAAACCAGCCATGCCACCGCCAATAACTAGGACATCTGGTGTAGTGTTCAGCTAGCCCACCTCCTCCCAAGGCTTTGGATCATATTCTGTTTCTATCTGGTCAAGATTTCCAACGCATGCGTAGAGGCCTTGCGCCACTTCCTCCTGTGCCAGCTGGGGACCTCTCATTGGAGGTCTGATTCCTTTCCAACGCTCAGCTCGGAAGTCAAGAATATCCACTAGATAGTCTTCCCCAGTTAAATCGAGTTCATCAGCTAGGATTGCTGCAGCTTTGTAAGTGCAAAAAGTGCCCTGACACGGCCCAGTTCCGAGCCGAACACGTCGTCGCAAATCATTCAAAGTTTGAGGAAACTCGTTCCTTATCGAGTACCGAATCTCAGCCTCAATCACAGGCTCGCATGTGCATATTGTAGTTCTCCAATTGGAGTGCTCCTTAACAAGGTCAAGAATCTCCATGATCTGGGTTCCCCGACGAGCCCTCAGACGCTCCAAAGCGTGTTGGGAAATATCATATTCCTTTGCTATAGAAAGGACATCTACATCTGATTCCATGCCTGGGAGAGGCAGCTCATGAGTGGTACATTTGGATTCAACACCCAGTTTCTGACTGATTAGATCTGTAGCTGCTTCAGCCATATGTCGGCACGTGACTAGCTTGCCGCCTGTGAAACTTACTAGACCAGAAACGCCTTCAGACTCATGATCAATCACTTCATAGCCTCTTGTCACTTCGCCCTCAGGCACCTTCCAAGTAGGTACAAGGGGCCTAACTCCCTCCATTGTTCTGATTATTCGAGCCTCACGTATTGAGGGAATGATCCATTCTATGCTTTTCAGGAGGTACTCGATTTCATCGTGTGTCGCAACAAGTGTGTCTGGATCTTCCCAGGTATCGAGAGCAGTTGTTCCAAGGAGTGTGGTGTTCTCATGTGGGAACAGGTAAATCATGCGACCATCCACAGCCTTCGTGATAACTCCCACATTCACAACTCGTCTGTCTAAGATTACGTGAGCCCCCTTGTTTAGACGTAGGTCAAGGGTAGCTCCGGCTTGAGCTGCGATTTTGTGGGCCCAAGGGCCTCCAGCGTTAATTATTGTCTTGGTGGTCGCGCTTTCAATCTCACCCGTGACTCGATTGTAGAATGTGACACTCTCAACTGTACTATCACGCACGACAATATCTATGACTTCACAGTAAGTCTTGACGACAGCACCATTCTCTTGTGCATCGAGTGCCTGAAGAAGACACAATCTGAAGGGGTCGATGAAGTACTCCTCGAAGTACAGGCTTGATATCAAATCTGGATTCAGCAGCGGTTCTATCTCGAGGGCAGCTTCAGGCTCAAGGAACATGACCGGTGGTACATCCCTAGATTCAGCTCGTTTGGAATATTCAGCTGCGAAATTGCCACCTGTTGATAGATCGCTCAGTTCGAGGATAGGAGTCAGAATTGGATTCTTCATGATGATGTGTCGTGCGATGCGATTGAGATGGACAACTTCTTCCGAACACATGTCCACGATTTCTGGCTCATCCATATACTTGAGACCTGAAGATATCATTCCTGCACAGGTTCCTACTGTCGCAGAAGCGATGTCATCACGTTCGAGGAGTAGGGTCTTGAAACCTCTCAGAGCACAATCTCTGGCCACTGCTGTACCAGTGCTACCTCCGCCAATCACGACCACATCAAAGTCTGATTCACTCATCGTACTCACGACCACTGTGAACTATTCCTGGTTTGACCATTGAAATCTCAGCCTTCAATAGTGCGCGAGTAGCGTAGAGAGCTCTGCCAGAATAAGCTTGTTGAACACCTCAAATCGCTCTGCATAGACCTTTACGTTCTCAGGAATTGGTTTCCTTTTCTCCTCGATATGATACATATTATCAAACGCTTCACCAAATGCGCCATACACACCAGAACCTACTGCTGCAATCATAGCGGCACCAATTACCGTGGAGTCACGAGCCCGAGGTAGGATTACCGTTTTGTTGGTACAATCAGCCATAATCTGTCGCCAGAGAGGAGAGTTTGATCCACCTCCATCGATTCTGAGCTCGTTGAAATTCTGATCGAGCATGACCTCCATTGTCTGTGCATAGAACTGGATTCCATATCCATTGCCCTCCATTATTGCTCGAGCAAAATGAGCCTTAGTGTGGTCAAAGCCCAGATTATAGAAAATCCCTTTTGTAAATGCCATGAATGGAAAGAACACAAGCCCATCACTGCCAGCAGACACATCCTTTGC
>JAEOTX010000228.1 GCA_016839605.1 Candidatus Thorarchaeota archaeon
ATGAAGAGGTAGTATGCAAATGCAACGACATTTCCAGCTGAGATAAAGTCCATTCCAATGAGGTCAAGCGTCTTACTGCAATGAACCAAGGAATCAAGTTGATTGTTCAGAATCAGTGTGCCCAATGTTCCAGTCACTTCGAGTTCAGGTCCAGCAAACTCATCTGTCGCATATCTTCCCTCCTTGATCTCGACTTTTCTCCCACACCCTATTGGACATCTAAAGCATGCTGACTTTCCAATGAGGAAGGTCTCTCGAACTGATGTCCCGCTGAGATTGTAGGAGTCGAAGTCAGGGACTGAATAATATCCCGCTGGTAAGGAGCCATACATCATACTCGCCATGTCAACATATCCGGCGGTTCCAAGGTCAGTGTACATCTTGAAGGTAGGGTCATCTTTCTTGTCTTCATTCAGAGCTTTTGCATATTGAATCAGACCTTCGGAGTCTGCCACAGGAATCTTTCTGTCTGTCCCATTGACAACTATGGCTTTGAGGTTCTTAGAACCCATTAATGCTCCCATGCCAGTACGCCCAGCTGCTCGATAATGGTCTACTATCACACTAGCATATTTGACCAAGTTCTCTCCTGCTATCCCAATTCTCGCAACACCTGGGTTCTTGAATCCTGTCTCTTTCTTCAGTTCGTTCCACACGACCTGGGTGTCTTTGCCCCAGAGATGTCTCGCATCTCTCAACTCAACGCTGTCATTACTTACTAGCAGATACGTGTGGTTCTCAGCTCTTCCAGTGAACAGGATTCCATCATATCCTGCAAACTTCAAATCGGCTCCTAAATGCCCTCCTACAGTGCTGTAACCCCAGAGTCCTGTTTGAGGGGACCTGGCACAGAACGACGTCTTGCTGCCTGTGGGAACCATGGTCCCGGTAAATGGTCCAGTAAGGATGAAGAGCGGATTCTCAGGACCGAGGGGATCTGTCTTTGCATCAATCATGTCATAGAGAATTCTGCATGCATAACCTGCACCACCGATATAGTCCCTTGCCATATCGGGATTAATGGGCATCTCTGAAATTTCACCTGAGGTCAGCTCGACCTTGAGAATCTTGCCGCGATAGCCTAGCATGAGGTTCTCCCTCTAGAAATCGATTGGCGTTCCATCATACATGTATTCGTAGATTTTGCGAAGTGCACTGCTCTCAAAGTTGCGCGGATTCATCGTTATAGCGGCATCCTGCATTGAGAAATCGACTAGTTTATCCAAATTGGCCTTGAAGTCCTTCTTCTTCACCTTGGCAGCTTTGAAACTTGTGGGACTACCAACCTGATCCATCAACTCGCGTACCATTTCTGCAAATTTCTTGGCCGCCCTCTTCGGGTTCTTCAGAGTAACTCCGATGACACGTGCGAGCTCTGCGTAGTTCTTTACCGCCTCATCACTGTCATTTGTGTTGAATTCGATCGTGTATGGCAAAGCCATGCCAACTGCGAGGCCATGCTGTAACCTCAGCACCGCGCCCATGCTGTGGCCAAGTGAGTGGCCAAGTGCCACTTGCGAATTACTGAATGACATGCCAGCGAGGTTTGCTGCAACTAGCATCTTTCCTCTAGCTTCTAAGTCATCAGGGTTCTCGACTGCTTTCGGCAACCACTCGAAGACCATCTGCACAGCCTTCAGAGTACATGCATCCGAAAAGTCATTCTTCCATGTCGACACAAAGGCTTCTACTGCGTGAGTCAAAGCATCCATTCCTGTATATGCTGTGAGGCTTTTTGGTAGGTCTTTTGTAAAGGAAGGTTCAAGAATCGCGAGATCCGGTACCATGTCTGTGTTTATTGTAGCCATCTTTCGACCGGTTTCGTCGTCTCTAATCACAACTGCCTTCGTTACCTCGGATCCCGTCCCTGCAGTCGTTGGTATACAAATCAGTCTAGCTTTCTTTCTTAGACCCAGTTCCTCAAAGGGGTTAAGCGCTGCAAGGTCGATGTCGGGTCGCTCATAAAGCACCCACGCTGCTTTGGCAGTGTCCATTACACTACCTCCTCCTATGGCAATTATCGTGTCTGCTTCAAAAGCACGCATCGCCTCAGCTGCATCCCTTACATTCGACACTTTGGGGTCTGGCTCTGCGCAGTCCCAGATAGCAATATTCCATCGATTATCAGAGAGGATTTTGGCTACTCTGTCTGGATAGCCCAGTGAATTTACCATTCCATCTGTGATAATGAATGCGCTTTTGCCCTGAAATGTTTCAAGGACTTCAATGGAATCCTCACCAAAGGCAATTTTCGGGGGTACAGTAAATTCCCACGACATCTCTCTCAACCTCTGTGCACTGGATTGGCCTAGCCACCAATCCCAACGCACCCAGACACTAAGAACGCCCTCTTATTTGTGATGCCCTATTCTGAGATGACTTCATTGGGTAATGATTGGATAGTTTTTACGGCATCGGAGATGATCTCTTCGATGAGGTCTTGAACTGAAGGAAGATCATCGATGCGTCCCACCACCTCTCCACCGAACATCAGTGCAGTGTCACTTTTTGCATCAATCAAGTCCTCAAAGCCATCACGTTCGAGCTTTAGGATTGCTTCGTTTGAATCTAGAGGCTCTCCAAGATAGAACCGAGGGACGTCCTCCAATGTCTGTTCTACTATTCTCTCAGCCGTCTGATTTCGGACAAACCTCATCGGGCCGAAAAGACCACGACCGACTAGGGTCTGTCGCTCTTCTCGATCAATGATTGCCTGTTTCCAGATTGTTTCGAAGTCGCTCTCTTTAGTTGCAATGAATCTTGTTCCCATCTGAATGCCCATTGCCCCTAGACTGAGAGCAGCAGCCAACGTGTTCCCATCACAAAAGCCACCTGCTGCAACAACAGGTGTCTTCACAGCCTTCGCTACGGCGGGAACAAGGACCATCGAATGCACCGGGTCCCAAGACACATGCGCCCCTCCTTCATGACCAGAGGCCACAATTATATCCACACCAGCCTTCTCCGCCTTCTTTGCGTGGTATACTGATGGAACAACGTGCGCCCAAATGAGACCTTGTTCTTTCAATTGTGCCCAGGGAGTTGGATTGCCAGCTGATGTTACAACAACACGCAAGGACCGCTCGATATCTGAATCACTCTCCCTGGACTCCACAACGCTTCTAGCAAACATCTCTGAAGCGAGAAGGAATTCAGCCGCTACAGGGATGTTAACGCCGAATACTCCGCCTGTTCCTTTAGTGCCCTTTGCCACTGCTTCAATCGATTTCTGGAGGATAACCGGCGGAGGATCTGTACCAAATAGTCTGACTGCATCAATTGGTGCTGCTTCTGGCAAAAGGGTAGCAGCCATACCGATACAGCTTATGACTCCCAGAGCGCCAGCATTGGTGACCGCTATGGCGAGGTCTTCTGTCTTGTAAGGACCCATTCCACCCTGAAGTATTGGGTGGTTGATACCAAGAATGTCACATATCTCTGTGTGTAGGGCAGACATGTTTCCTCTGAGGGGATGACTCCCGATTTAAGTCTCCCATCTGCCGAAATTACTCGTCAGGCCATTTCGTAGGAACCAAGGTAGTTGCGTTTACCAGCTCCATAGCCGCTTTCGTGTATCGCATTATCTTACCCATGTCGCCTTTCCCTAGCTTGAACTTCCTTTGCATCAGCCCCTTGATTGGATCTATCTTCTTGTCAAAGAGGAGCTTCCAATTCTTTAGTGGGCCTTCATAGGTGAACTCAGCATCGTCATCAGGAGTAGCCATTCTTGCTGCTCTGCACTTGCCGTGCCAGAGGTCGATATATAGCCTCATGGGCTCTTTCACATGTTCTCCATCAGGTGTTACTACGAAGATGAAGTCTCCTTCCCAATCATGTGCAGCATCTTCATACGCCTTACTTGAGTTGACCACTTCAACATACTTTTCGACCCATTCATCAGAAGGGAATTCTAATTTGTCATCACCCATATCCAGCATTCTCCACTGGGAGTATTGAAACCGATGATGTAATGGCACGAGAAAAGCCTTCTGGCCAACTTAAATCTCGGCGAGGGGTAGTTCCAACGCATCAGCGAGTTGAATCTGATCCTTGAGCCTTCCAATTTCTAACACATGATGAGAATCACTGCCCATTGTAAATTTGCATCCCTTATCTTTGGCCATGGTCAAGAAGTTTTCATACCTTATCTCGTATCTGGCGTTTAGCTCAACAGCTATCTCATTTCGTGCCAATGCTTCTGCTACCATAATCCCATGTTCGTGCCTATAGGATGAGAGGAAGCCATTCCAATGTCCAAGTATTTCGAATCTCTCTCTATCAGCTGCACCTGTAACTGCTGAAGCCCAATGTCTTGAGTCTGAACCCCAATGAACGGATCCTATAACGATGTCAAACTGATCCAGTCCGCCAGCAACAGGAGCCATCGAACCATCCGAGTTGATATCAACCTCTGCCCCTTCTAGAATGCGTATTTGGGGGTATTCTTCCCTCATCGTTTCAATAGATTCCCGTCGTTCCTTGATTAGGCCAGCTCCTCCGCGGGTGGATCCAATCGAGGGCCAGAAGTGATCTATAATCGCAATTGTTTCCAATCGTAGTTTGACGGACTGCTCAACAATGTCACGAATGGAGGCACTGCTGTCAGAGAAACTTGAATGAATGTGATAGTCATACCGAACCGCGGGCATCTTGCAAAGGAGAGAATCTGTTTTAGATATAACTGCACCCGTTTCTTCACAACCTCCACACGGGATTTCTATTCTCATGCACTCGAAAACAGCTGCCTGCTCTGACCGATTTATTTATAAATCCAGAACGTACAATATAATCAGAACGTTCCGGAAAAACAGAACGAACCGGAACATTCGTAGGATATTCGCGTGGTACAAAAATTGTCCGATACAAAAACTGAACAAGTGTCTGCGGAAAATGCGATGGAGTCGCAAGAAGCATTCAAGAAGAACCAAGAGTTGAGGATGGAAACCCCATCTATCAATATCGAAACTCATCCTGATCCTGTATTGCTAGTCAAGACCACTCATTCAGGATCGTATGCCCGAATCGTAGCTGGAGTTGTAGGTTCAATGGTTCTGTTGAGCCCATTGTTACTGCTCCCAGGTCTTATCCTGCTAGTCCTCCCTGCTGAGGTATACATACTAGGTTGGACCTATGATTGTGTCATGGAGCTCAGAGGCTCTGGAACTAAGACTCCAACCTATGGTCCAATCGAGGGCACTGTGCCTTTGGAACTCGCAAAGGAACAGACCTCCTTGTCTACTCTTCGCTATACTAACTCACGCTTTGAGGTGCTGGAGTAGGAGGAACTGAGAATGGCACGAATAAAAGCTGAATCAACATCGAGCCTCGATACTTCACGTATCGTTCATTCCTCTCCTTTCCAGTCTCTACGAGTCTACTCAACACCCCTCCTTGGAATAGTGGGGATGATAGTTTTGCTTTATCCCCTCACAATATTTCCAGGTCTAATCATGGCCGTCCTGCCAGCTGAGATCTACCTAGCCGACAAGGTCTATACCGGACTCACTTCTCGCACGCCCCTTCTAGAACTGATTGAACTTGGCACGCCACTAGATGATCTTGAGGACGCACGCGCCCGAACGGCTGGCGGACGACCGCCCAATGCTACTGATGGAATAATCCCATTCGTAAAGTGATCAAAATGATCAAGGCTCCTTTCTATCTCCTCAAAGTCGCAAAGTTATTGGAGCCCGTGCTGACGGCTCCGGCTTCTTTCCCTACTTCCTCCGCCGCTACTTTTGCTGGAGGCCCGTCAGCACAAATTGATACTCGAAGGATCGGTTTCAACAGAAACCCAGCTTTTTCATATCTCTCCGAGGTGACGATATGACCTCCACTAATAAACATCATTTCAATCATAGAAGCTCCGCAATAATGCTTCTACGTTTCCTGCTCGCACACACTCGTCAGCCTGATTACTCCGCATATTACCCGATTTCCAAGTCGTCAAGGAGTAATCAAAAAAGGGGGTTCCCATCCTCAATCGGAGTGGTGGTGCCCCCTTACCACTATCATAAGGTGATGCCCTAATGAGAGAGTCCGGATTTCGTGTGTTTTACGATGATATCAAGGTCAGTTTCAAGTTTGCAGTTAAAAACGTACTATCCTTCTTCTTAGGGATGCTTGGCGTATTAATCGTGACCGCGATATTTGTCGGATTGATGCTGGGACTCTTTGTAATCACAGTCATTTTCCTTCTTCCAGGCGGCATTGCAGATTTTATCCAGGTATTTGTAATCATTATCACAGCATTTGCTGAATGGCCTTCGCCAACAAGTCTTGGGATAATTGTCCTTCTGTTGGTTCCTCTATTGCTGCCTGTCTTCGTTGCGATAGGAGCACTATATGGAATGTCAAGAGAGATCATTGAGAGCGAAGGTACTTCTGCAGAGGGCGTTTTCACCTGGTATAGTAGACGATTCTTTCCTTTAGCTGGTGGTGGTTTCGTCATATTCTTAGTAGCAATTGTACCACTAGCACTGCTCTTCGGCTATGCGTTTCAGGCTCTCGGTGGAGATATCGATGGTATGAACGAGGTGCTTCTAATTGCAACATCAATTCTATGGTTCGTAACTACGACTGGTCTACTGAGCATGATGTTTCCTGGTATCATTGACGGGCTAACTGTTAAACAGGCCGCTGCAAGATCTGTCAAAATGGGAGTCAAGTACCTAGATCGAGTTTTCTCAGTGTGGTTGTTCTTCCTACTTCTCGTCTTTGCTCTCGTTGCTCCACTGATATGGCCCTATCATTTGTATTGGCTATTTGGAACCTATAACCTTGATTTCTATCCTGTTATAGTGGTTCTCTTTATCCTCTTCATTGTGGTACCAGCTATGGCTATTGCTCAGAGCAGAGTGTATCTTGTTCTGAGCAGTGAAGAAGACGAAATCCCTGTGACCGATGAGGGAGTTGATGAAACAGAAAAATGGGGGGCCAATAATTGAGTCCAAGAAGAGCCGCGCCAATCAAAGACACTGAAGTCCTATCCGACAAGAAGAAAATCAAACTCCTATTAGATCCACAACGAGCAGAGATAATACGTTTACTCGGTCAAAAACCAATGACTGTAAAACAGATTGCTGATGCGCTCAGGAAAAAACCTGGAACCATTCTTCATCATCTTGATAGGTTGAAGAAAGCGAAACTCGTTGTACAGGTTCGTACTGAGAAAACAAGGACTGGGATTGTACAGAGATATTACCAGGCCACCGCTCGAGAGTACCAGCTTGGAGTCGCGAGAGTGATTTCACCAGAACCTACACCTGAAGAGATTGCAGAGACCCCTGAGGATAGATCGAGAAATGTAATCATAGGCTTAGCTGAATTTGGCATCATAATTCCGGAATCAAAGATACCGCACGCTCTCGAGTTACTAAAAGCTATGACTGAGTGTGAAGACAATATCAGTAGGCGAATCTACAGTTCCGAGAAAAGTTCCATGGCACCTCATATTCAGGCTGAAGTGACTAGGATATTGCGTCGCCTGGCACTCGATCAGGACAATGAGTGCAGTCGAATACAAGAAGAGTGGCACCGATTCCTGGAGTGGCATAGAACGAAGTAGTCGGGTGAGGAGCAATGCTTTCATTTCTCTCTCTCTCCCCCGTTCTGGCTTTATACATAGCACTCTTGTTTCCTATCATCTTGCTATGTCTATTGGTCCTGTTCGTTCCCTTCTTGAGAAAGGAGTCTGGTGGCAGACTGCGAAGATATCTGTCATATTTCATCAATCCTCCTCGCATTGGTATGTTTCCTGGTGATTCAGATGCGAGTATGAGCGAGGGCAGAAATTATAGCTTCAAGAGAGAGATAGTGGTCAGACTCTTCCTAGTATATGCTGGTCTTGTGATTTTCTTGCTTAGCATTATGATTGGTGAGTTTTACGAAGCGATTTCTGATGTTGTCAATGATGTATCTCAAGGGAGCACTGGCTATCTTAGAAATTGGACAAGCATAGACTTTCTCAGTCCTTTCAATGCTGGTTGGGTTGGAGGCCTACCGTGGTATGGTATGATTCCCTATCCTCCTTGGGAAGTGAGCCTCTACCATGATTCATGGGCTTGGACCTATTCCACTGCGTTCTTTGCTGATAATCCAGGATTCTTCAGAAGTCACGCGTTGGACATGTGGATTCTGGCAATAATTTTCGCAGTAGTGTTTCTAGCTCCCCTTCTCTTCAAGTCAATACGCAAGTCGTTCATACCGTCTATCTTCTACTTAATGACAGCAATGGCTATCATTACCAGGCCTTTCTTTGGATGCTTTGCCCAAGCATGGGTTCTAGCTTCTGGTGGATCTATTAAGTATGGTATATCTATAGTGACAGCAGAATCTTTTCCCTTAATCTACGAGATGCTCTTGTTCTGCTCACCGATTATTGTTGGACTGTTCGTGCTATTCATCGTGTTGGCACGCAGACTATGGCGGGTGCATTACAATGACACACGATCGCTAAACCGGTTTCTAACCTATGTGGCATCAAGCTACTGGATTGGATTAATCATAACTATTCTAATGGTGTGAGTCTTATGATACAAAGACAAGAAACTCTGACAATGGCATTAATCCTTCTGCTTCTGGGTACATCACTAGGTCTTGTCACCTTTGCTGATGCTAGGTCTCTAGAACCATCTCTTGGTCTATCA
Organism: Candidatus Thorarchaeota archaeon; assembly: GCA_016839605.1. GTDB lineage: Archaea > Asgardarchaeota > Thorarchaeia > Thorarchaeales > Thorarchaeaceae > SMTZ1-83. The sequence goes on from JAEOTX010000228.1 coordinate 8,649, forward strand.
GACTCTCTGTCAAGGGACTATTGGCCAACAGATGATTGGCAAACTTCTGTACCTGAGGAACAAGGAATGGATGCATCAACACTAGAAGACATGGTCGAATTCATCAACTCCACTGATCAGAGTGTTCATTCTATTGTTGTAGTCAGACATGGATACATCGTCTTCGAGGAGGATTTTACCCCGGGCACAACTGTAGGTCGAACTAGGTCCATCTCGGGGACACACTACCTATACTCAACCACCAAGAGCTTCACATCGTGTCTAATAGGAATGGCAATTGATCAGGGCTATATCGACAATGTCAGTCAGAAAGTTCTCTCGATTTTCCCAAATCATACAATTGCCAATTATGATGAGAGGAAGGACCAAATCACAATTGAGAACCTTTTGACGATGAGATCTGGTCTCTCGTGGGATGAGTCAAGCGCTCCCTTCAGTTCTCCAGAGAATGATGTCTATCATCTCAACAATGACCCTGAAGGAGGAGTACAGTACGCACTTGGTCTTCCAATGGTAGCTGATCCAGACGAGTTGTTCCATTACAACACTGGAGCGTCTCATCTGCTCTCTGGTATTGTCCAGGAAACAACTGGTATGACATCACTTGAGTTCGCATGTGAAAATCTCTTTGAGCCTCTTGGCATTACAACCTTCTATTGGCCTACAGACCGCCAGGGAGTCAATTTCGGAGGATATGATCTCCAGCTCCGTCCTCGCGACATGGCAAAGTTTGGGTATCTATTTCTGAACAACGGAACATGGGATGGAGAACAGTTAGTTTCAGAAAATTGGGTGAATGCTTCCACGACCACAGTGACTCATCTCGATGACTATCAAGGCTATGGCTATCAATGGTGGACGCTTCCAAGTATTGGTGTTTATCATACTGCAGGTCTATACGGTCAATACATCTTCGTTGCACCAGAACACGATCTAGTGGTGGCCTTTACTTCTGGATATCCAATCAATACCAATCCGCAGTGCATTCAGATGCTCTACGAGTACATCTTACCAGCAATATTGGAGGAGATTCCGCAGATAGACAGGTCTGATGCTGCGTTAATCAGCATCCTAGTTGTACTGGTAGTGCCTGCAATCTTCTTCGCAGGAATTTGGATTAAGAAAAAGTGAGCTGAGTAAAATGAAGATAAATGGCTTAAAACAGAGAAACCGGCAACATATCCAATATCCAGCAATGACAATACTGCTAGCTCTTCTAGTTGGCCTGACAATTCATCCTCTAGCAACAGTAGCTGCCTCGAATGATAATCTGAATCTACCGCCATTCAATCCGATGATTGGCAATCAGGTTCAAGAATTGATGACCCAGTCATATGTGCCTACAGTTACGACTGCTGTTGTTCGAAACAACTCGATAATATGGACAAAATGCTATGGAGAGCAAACACCACTTGATACAATCTATATGACTGGATCTGTCACCAAGACCTTTACAGCAACGGCAATATTTCAACTCTATGAACGAGGGCTGATACAGCTTGATGATGATGTCAACGAATACTTGCCATTCTCTCTGAGGCATCCCAACTATACTGACACTCCGATAACCATCAGAATGCTGCTCATCCAGACATCTGGATTGGCCAAGGACACCGATCAATACATAGCTGGAATGGCTGAAGATGCCACTATGAGAATAGGACTGGAGAATCCCTACGACTGGTTGCCGTTTCCGCATTGGATTGAAGCACACCTTACCCTAAATGGGTCCCTCTATGTGCCTGATGTCTGGACTCCAAATGAGCCGGGCACATCACGACACTATTCCAACCTCGGTTACAATGTGTTAGGATACATCCTGCAATTGGCCACAGGAATGCCAATTTGGGAATATATGGAAGCGAATATCTTCACACCTCTTGAGATGCATAGCACTGGCTACAATTTTACTGAGTTCGACACCTCTCAGCTAGCTGTACCTTACATTTACCAGCTGGATGTCGATCCTCAATCTACAGGAAACAAGGCATATCCCCACTATAACTACCTGGGGTATTCTTCAGGAGCGATTCGATCCAATATCTACGATTTAGCAAGATTCCTTCTTGTCCATATGCATCGAGGCGTCTCAAATGGAACTCAAATCCTAGCTGAGGATACCATAAAACTCATGCATCAGATGGAGGCTTCTTGGCTTCGAGGTAATAGTAGTCTAGTCAATTGGGAAGGATGGGGCGGCACTGAAGGTGACATATACGGATTTCATACCAAGGCGTATGCAATTCGTGATGGCAACACGTCTGTTCCATATGCAGTGATTACATTCCTAAATCAAGGCAGTGATGATGCAAGAGATATATGCTTCTCAATCAACACATTGATTCGCCAGTATGTTCACCGATATGATGCAATTGATAGCTACTGGCCCCATGGGATTATTCTTGTTCTGTCAATCTCCAGCATTGCGATACTGGTAGTTCTTGGTGTTCTAGCAAGAAGAAAAATGGGATAACACTTACATCACCTGCCCGCCTTCTCAACTCAATGTTTGAAGAAAATAATCCGCCTGACATCGAAGAATCCGTTGTTCGAGAGGCCATACAGAAGTGCTTTCCTAAGATACCGGATCCAGCAGTCCGATTCTTCTATCATGGTACCTACAATGTTTACATAGTTGAGGAGGAGTATCTATTCAGGTTCCCGAGTACGATTCTTCCTATGGATGATCAACATAGGCTTGTTCGTAGAGAGGCTTCGCTTTTGCAGAGACTTCGAGGTCATCTCACATTTGAGATTCCTAATCCTGAGTTTGTTAATGTGGAGTCTGACACCCCCTTCATGGGCTATCGGAAGATTCCCGGCGTATCATTGTCAAGACATTTCGACTCAACAACAGCTGAGCAACGACGATTCCTGGGAGAACAAGTGGGTGGATTTCTCAGTCAGCTTCATGCCATAGATGGGGGCGATCTTGGATTGGGTGAAGAGGGTTCATACCAGCCAAAAGACAGCCAGAGGGAGTGTCGGGAAGTCTTTGTCCGAGTTCAGAATGCTATCTTTTCACGGTTATCCAAATCTGAGAAAGAATGGACTGAGAACCTATTCCATGAATTCTTGGACTCTGAAAAGAACTTCGGGTTTGAACCAGTCTTAATTCACGGAGATTTCGATACATCCAACATCTTAGTCGACCCATCAACATACACCATCACTGGAATCATTGACTTTGAAGAGTCTCGCGTCCATGACCCCGCTGCTGATTTCATCTTTCTGAGTGAAGGCGTTGAATTTCTCACAAGTTTACTGGATGCTTACACGGGGAAGATCGATTCTCAGCTTGGTGAGCGTGTTCTATTCAGGCTTGGAAGACAACCATTCATCTATATTCTGTGGGGAATGGAACATGACCTTGAAGCTATGGTGACCTATGGGTATGCTACACTTAGGGATTTCATAGCAAACTGGAACAGCTACGTCTCTGTGGCAAAGCAGTGTTTCAAGTTCTAGATGTTGTAATATTCCATGATTTGAAGGGCATGACCCCCCTCATGGCCCTCTCCTTTGTATCTATAACCAAAGAGTGATGCCATGGTCACAGCCGATCCATCGGCCCAGCTAAGTCCGGTGTCGCTGTTCCATTCTTCTGCGGTTATCTCCTCAATTCTGTGCACGAGGGAGTCGAATGACTTCTCCCACTCATCTAGTACCTCCTCTAGGGACCATACACGCCTTTTCTCAACCTCAACAACGTTGAACGCAGTCTCCCCCTTCGTGAGATACCAGGGGGCTTTCTTTTCAATAACATCATCTATGGACTTCGCAATCTCCCAGTTCCATGCGGAAATATGAGCAATGACATCCTTGACGGACCAGTCCCCCATTACTAAATCATTGACAATCTGTGATTCAGTGAGTTTCGCTATAGTCTGCTTGAGTTTCCTGTGGTCCTCCCGAAAGAACCTCAAGATAGCTCCTTGATTCATGTTGCAGTTCCTCCAGGGATTTAGAACACGAGGAACTGATGTCTACTCTGATATGAATGCTAGCTTGAACATGATTACTTGAGCAATTCCAGCCCTATTGTCTTGCCAAACTCCTTTCCTTTCACTGCGTCTTCCGCGTTTAGGGGGCCTTCGTAACCATCAACTAGTGCTGAGAATCCCGGTGCGACTAATCGTGCTCCTGGAGCCTTTTTCATCAAGAGAGCCTCCATCTTTCTCAACGCCTTTCCATCGTGATTGCCCATGTAAGTTTCAAAAGTGGTGACAATCTTTCCATCCAGACCCTCCTTGGATGCTTTCTTTATTGCTCCAGTGATGCCGCGAGTTGCTCGCATGATATGGACTGGACATCCGAAAAGAACAGCATCAAAGGAAGCTACCTCGCCCTTATCCAAGTCCTTGATATTCTCGACTTTGCATTGTATTCCCCCTGCCTCATGGATGCCTGCAGCAATCTCATTAGCGAGTTTCTTCGTATTTCCGAATTTGGAGTCATATACAATTAGTACATTCTTCATCAGATGTTCCGCCTCTCTAAGCTCAGAAGGATTAGACTGGCTTATAGGATTTGGCTAAGGCCTCTCGCTAATTGAGGTTTAATAACACTCAAAGAAGATGAATTCATGCATGGTGCGCCACTAGTGTTTCTTGCATCCCTGCCAAGCCACCAGTGACGCGTTAGCCCCTCGGGTGTGGTAGTAAGGAGCCACATCTGAATGGCCACAGATACATTTGGCTTCTTGGGTCTAGAAACTAAATGGAGAGAGAGTAAACGCTCTGGGGTTCAAGGCCTAGGTCCGCGTCTAGTTCTCTAGCAAAATGGAAGCACTTCTCAGCTAATTCTCTGTCAGTTTCTCTAATGGTGGCTGCATTCATAGCGAAGAGCCTTGCCATCACAACTTGGTCGTCATACTTCCGAGCTACTTTCAAGACATCATTCAGCGATTCATAAGATTCGCTTTCTTTTCGCCCTTGCATCATTACATGATAGATACCCGGAATGAAACACTCTAGGTCTGTCTCAGCCTGAATGAGCTCACGCATACTTGTTTGGGCTTGCCGTGTTTCGCTTACATCGTTAAAGGCATTGTAGCATTGCCATAGGCGAAGAAGCAGATCCAAAAGTATCCAGCTTTGCGGTCTCGTTTCAAACGCCTCATTGAGAGACTCGGCCACCTTCACCATCGGCATCTCCCCATAATTATGCCTCAAGTGTAAGAGATAGTATGGACGAGCTAGTACCGAACTCGGGTATTTCTTGACAAGTCTAGGTATTGTGTTGATCCCGCCATAATGTAACGCAAGTCTAGCTGAAAGGTAGACACGTTCATCGTGACTCTCTTCAATTATCACTGCATTACAAAAACGCCTGACGAATTCCTTGTAGTTAGTTGCAGCATCCATCTCATTTGCCAGCATGATTTGGGTGCCGGGGTCCACGAACTTGTAGTATTTCGTTATCGAGCCGAGTGACTTCATCTCCCTATCCTGACGAATATTGCAGAAAGCGTTGAAAAACATGTTGCTTCTTTTTTAATCGTCGGCCTTTAGGAAAAAAGGCGAGTTGCTACGCTTTATGTCTGCTAGAAATCTAATGATGTTTCTGAATCAACTCTCCTTGCGTCCATAGGAAAACTGCAAGACCAAACACAGTGGTTCCATCTAACAAAAGGAGGACCTGAGTAGACAGACTACGCTGCCACTCAGTCTGAAAACAGCTAGAGAATCTCTTGCCCGATATTCTTTCCAAACTCTCGTGCCTTGGGAATCTCCTCTTCACTCAGTGGCCCTCGGAAGCCTTTCACGCGTCCAGAGAATCCAGGAGTGATCAGGCGTGCATCAGGAGAAACCTTAGTCAGGAGACTCTCCATGTTTCTGACAGCTCTTCCCTCATGCCCCATGTGTGTGTCAAAAGTGCTTACTATCTTTCCATCGAGACCTGCCTTTGCAGCTTTCTTGATTGCGCCCTTGATTCCGCGAGTCGCTTGTGCTCCATGCACGGGACAGCCAAAAAGAATAGCATCAAATCTTGAAACATCTTTTCCGTTCAGTTCCTTGTGATTCACGACTTCGCATGAGATTTCGCCGGCATCTTGAATCCCAGCTGCAATCTCCTCAGCTAGTTCCTTTGTGCTCCCAAATGTGGTGTTATAGACTACTAGTGCGTGCTTCATGATAATTCATCTCCCCTATGACGTGTTTCTCATAGGTTGGTTGTGTTGATTGTTATACAATAGAATTTAAACGTTTGCAAATTATGCAACGTTTGGCGTTTACCAAACACTTTATAAATAAATAGTTCTATGTTTGATATGTACCAAACGTTACGAAGTGAAGCGAGATGGTAACAACTCTCAAACAGCACGCCAATGGAATCCGACCAACAGGACTCGTGGATCGAGTTCTTGATGGTCTTGACTCTAATATGACTCGCCTCTTTGTGCCGTGGGTAGCACGCCATCCACGGTATCTAGGAGCTGGCCTCAGACTCGCACGATCATACAAGAAGACTGAGAAGCTCCGGCGAGAGGCACTGAAGGCTGGACTGAGAGTTCCTCCCTTCTTGATTCTCAGCATCACCTCACAGTGTAACTTGAGCTGTGTTGGATGTTATGCCGCTGCAGTAGGCACACTTGAAAGCAGACGCCCTACAGACTGCTCGCAGACTAGGCCTGCTCTTGGCTACAGTCAGTGGCGCGACATCATTGCAGATGCAAGCGAACTTGGGGTATTCTCCTTTATCATAGCTGGCGGTGAGCCCTTCCTGTTCCGTGGACTTGTCCAACTGTGTGAGGAATTCGAAGATCGATTCTTCGTCATCCTCACCAATGGAACTGCTCTCACGGTTAGCGACTATGCACGCCTGAAAAAGACGAAGAACATTGCAGTTATCGTCAGTGTTGAGGGTAGTGAAGAGCTCACCGATTCCCGGAGAGGTAAGGGAGTACACAAGCAAGCTATGGAGACCCTGGCTAAACTGAAGTCCATCGGAGTTCCCTCTGGCATTTCAGTCACGATAACCAGAAAGAACTACGAATATTGGATGCAGCCGGAGAACCTGGACCGCTTTGTGGAACTGGGTGTCTTGGTAGGTGTCTTTATAGAATACATTCCGATGATGCATGAGAATTTGACTGGAACCGGTCACGAGTCTATGAACGATAAGGCTGAATTGATGCTTACAGCAGTGGAGAGGGATGAGTTCCGATCTAAGGTCCTTGAGTACCGCAGAGAGAATTCCTTCTATGTCATCCACTCTCCTGGAGATGAGGATTACTTTGGCGGATGTGTATCTGCGGGTCGAGGATTCGCGCATGTCACTCCTTCAGGCGATCTTACCGCATGTCCTGTTTCCAACCTAGCCACGCACAACCTCTCCACTGCATCCTTCAGGGCTGGACTAGCAAGTCCGTTGTTTACAGCAATTCGTGAGAATGAACACCTCCTCACAAACGAGGACACACCCTGTGCACTCTTTGGCCATCCTGATGAAGTCCAAGAGATTGCTAAGTCGGTGGGCGCTTACACGACCGATAGTTTGGAAGTTACATAATTTAGGTGAAAACAATGTCTACGTCATTCAACACAATTGTTGACGATCTGAAGTCGAGCTTTGGGCTCGCAAAGGACAACATTCTCAGCTATTTCTTAGCTAATCTAGGAATGCTGATTGCAGTTGCCCTTTTACTGGGATTAGTGATGATACCGATTTTGGCTGCCGCTTTATTACTAGTTGGAACCAATCCAGCAACATGGGAAGCGGTTGGTCTAGGGCTCACAGTTTGGGCTGAGAGCAATCCATGGGCAGTTGGTGGAGTAGCAATTCTATTCCTCATCCCCTTTGTTGCTCTATTCCTGACTGTGGTCGGTTCAATCTATGGCATGAGCAAGGATCTTATCGCACATGGTGAGACCAAGGCTGAGAGAGCCTTTTCCTGGTTCAGGCATAAGTTCCTGACCTTTGCTGGTGCAGGAGTCCTTCTGACGATAATCATTATCCTTCCTCCTTTGGTTGTCTGGGGCTCTATATCCATACTCATGGGTTACAGCATCCCCGTTTCTCTCATTCCTCTCTTCTCAGTGTCTACATTCGTCTGGGTCTTCCTCACAGTTGGCCTATGCGCAATGGTGTTCCCTGCCATCACATATGGTAAGGGAGTTCAGGATGCCTTCAAGGAGTCCTTTCAACTGGCACGAGAGCGCTTTGATCATGTCTATGGTCTACTGAGTGCTATAGTGGTTCTAGCCATTGCATCATATGGTCCAGTTATCATCTGGGGCCTCACTGTACCTTTCTCTGGCGCAGTTATGGCGTTTGATGCTGTGGCTATGGCAATCATGGTCTGGACGGTCTTTGTGACCTTCCTATGGCTCTTGGTCCTATTGCCCATGACGATTATCGCATTCACGAAAGTCTATGCCGAGATGACCGGTGGTCAGGTGGCAACCCAGAAGCCTCTCCCCATTCCCCTAGTATAGGAGGTTTCTAAACTGAGGGTGCCTCGAATGACTTTTCAAAGAGGCACTCTCTACCATTTTATTGGGTGATACAATGAGCAACAAAAACGCAAGCATTGGAGTACTGATAGAGGATCTCAAGGTGAGCTTCAAGTTCGCCGCGAAGAACATCCTTTCTTTCCTACTAGGGATGATTGGTGTTCTTATTGTAACAGTGATTGTTATGGGTGTCGCAATGGCTATAGTATCCGTCCCGCTCCTCTTTGCACTTGGTGGACCTGCGGGATTTGTAGCATTCTTTGAATCTCTGGGTGTAATCATGGAAAGTGTCTTTGTAGCACAGCCTGATCCTGCTGTTGCCAGCCTTGGAATCATCGCAATCATGCTCCTAGTGACTCCATTCTTTGTGGCTATTGGTGTAGTCTTCGGGATGGGTCGTGAAATCGTTGAGAGCGCAGGTACGAGCGCTGAGGGAGTTTTTGTCTGGTATCGCAAGAAGTTCTTCTCACTTGCAGGTGGAGGTATCGTCATGTTTGCAGTAATCGGATTACCCCTCATTCTAGTATATGGAGGCCTCTTCTTGGCTGGTTATGGTCTCACAGGCGTTCCTGCTGCAGTGCTTGCATCTCTAAGCGCAATATGGATTATCCTGTCATCCGGGATGTTGACTATGGTGTTCCCTGCCATCATTGACAATTATTCTGTCTTCAATGCAACTCGTCAGTCTATACGTCTGTCCTTGAGATATTTCGACCGAGTGTTCTCAACTTGGATTGGGTTCATCCTAATCATCATCTTGATGTTCGTACCACTTGGGCTGGGAGCCACATCCTTTGTAACTGGCGAGATGGGCTTTGATGCTATCCCAATAATGATCTATGCAGTACCCGCTGTAATCATTCTAGTACTCATTGTACTCCCCGCGTTGGTGATTGCCCTAAGCAGGCTCTACATGATTCTGAGTGGCATCGAAGTTACAAGTTCAGGCCAGGTTGAGCCTGATGTAAGTCTTGTTGGAGGTATGTGAGTCGTGGAAAATGGGTCGACAACAGTTCCTTTGAAGGACTTAGAGGTCATCACAGATTCCAAGAAGATCAAGATACTATTCGAGCCAACTAGGGCAAGCATTGTGTTCCAGTACCTGGTAAATGCTTCATATACTGTAAAACAGCTGTCAGATGAACTCGATAAGAACCCAGGTACAATCCTTCATCACATACAGAAGCTGCAAGACATTGGCGTTGTTGTCCAGGAACGAACAGAGATGACGCCAACTGGCATAGTTCAAAGGTATTACCGTGCAACCGCTAAAGAATACCGTCTAGGCATTAGTGGAATGATGGAAGCTAATGGTGGTGTTGCACAGTTTGCAAAGGACCGACTCAAGTCCATTGTATCAAGCCTCTCGGTCTATGGTATCGAGATTCCAGAGTCTCAGTTCGAGGAGGCTATGGATGTATTGAGGAGGTTGATTGAACGGGAGAATGCTGTGAACTCGGACCTGCCTATAGCGGATGAGAAACGGTTTCACAAGATGCCTTCCTCTCTTAGGGGCGATGCATCCCGAATCATGCGTCGCTTTACTCTGGAAGAAGATTCGGAATATCAGAAGCTGCGAAAAGAGTGGCACCGCCTCCTCCGATCGCATCGCAAAGTAGGTATAGGAAATGACTAGTTACGAAAGAAACACTGGAATGGTAGTGTGTATAATTGGTGTAATAGTCGTAGGAGCGGTCTTAGTGGGCGCCTTCTCGTTCTTTGGGCCGTCAACATGGGGCTGGTTCACAGGCGATGATACGGTGTATTATCATTTTGACAGCACTGTGGGTGCTACGACAGGGACAGTAAATCTTGATGTAGATGTCACGACTGGTGCAGTCAATATCGACTTCGAGGACAATGCAACACTGTTGTATCGGATAGATGTTGGAGCCAGTAACCGAACGGTTCAGGAGATTGGCGCGCCAACAGTCACTTTCTCCGCCAACACTATAACTTATGATTACACGACATCGGCTATCAATATCACGTTGGGTAGTGGCGTCAATTATACATTGTATGTTACCACTGATACCGGCGCAGTTGACTGTGATGTCATGCATAGTGCACACATTGGTGATGTTACAATCACAACCGGCACTGGAGCTATTGACTTCTTCATGGGCAGTGGTGTGGTCGTTATTGGTAGTCCAGACTTCAGCTTTGAGACTACTACTGGAGCGGTTGAACTGAATATAGTCCTCCCCTCTGGAGTCGGCGGCAGCATTGAGGCTGACGTTGGCACGGGGTCTGTAGACATCGATGCACCCGGATGGACTGAGATAACATCAAAGCACTATGAGTCCGGTGACTATGATACTGCAAGCCAGACAGTGACTATTGTAGTTCAGACTGGCACAGGAGCAGTTGAAGCAGACATTAGCTAACCGCACGCCTTTTGGAGGGACTCTTTCCCTCCTCTCTCTTTCTTTTCTTATTCGTGTGATGCAGCTCACTAATTCTATTCCATTGGTATTGATGAACGGTTACCTTTTAACCCGACGCGCTTAGAAATAGGCTGTAATGTCCGACCATCATTCAGAAATTGACATGTCGGAAGTCTACCAGCTGCCCCACCAACAGGTCAGCCTCTCTGATTTTCCAAGCGATGAGGAATGGATACTAGACATTGGAGGCGGCGGTGAAGGCATCATTGGCAGACTGAAGGGGCGTCAGGTTGTCGCTATTGATAAACGGAGGCCCGAGTTGGAGAGTACTGCTAGTGATGCACTGAAGCTTGTCATGGATGCAAGAGAGCTTCAATTCCTTGAGAAATCGTTTGGGACCGTCACGATATTCTTCACCCTGATGTATATGCCATTTGAGGATCTTGATACGATATTCTCTGAGATTGCTCGTGTCCTGAAGCCTGGAGGAGAACTGCTGATGTGGGATGTCAAGGTGGAGGTTCCTGCCGACCTGGACCCCAAGATCAAGTATTTCATGGTGCCTCTGACGGTAACGTTTCCTGATGGCACCACTAACGAAACCGGGTATGGTGCCTACATTCGAAATCAGAACATTGAGTCCTTTGTTACTGTTGCTACTGCTCATGGATTTGAACTTGAAGAAAGTAAGGCAAATGATCTCACATTCTATGCACGGCTTAGTCTGCGCAAAGGTTAGGCTCCCGAAAATTACTTACTTCAACTACTTGAGTCGTAAAATTCATATTTGATTCCTCAGCGGACCAATTGTTCTTCTTCTGGAGGCTAACGGATGTCTAGCAGACACACTAAAGATAAGGTCCGAGACTTTGAGTTGACTGAAGAGGATGCGGCCCGTCTGGCTGAGTGCCTCACCAGCTTCAACGACTCTGACTCTTGGCCAGGTGGATTCAATCAGGGAAATCCATTCAGTGCAGATGATGTCTTGGAATTCAAGCAGAAGACTGATGATATCCGTGTCATTGTTGCCTACGAAGGAGAACGGATTGTTGGTCATTGTGATGTCTGTCAGCATAACCAAGACCTTGAAGCCGCCTACGTCGGTCTACTGGGAGTAAATCCTGCATTCCAAGGTAAGGGTTATGGAAAGGCTATGCTAATAGAAGCTGCTGAAACTGCCGCAAAGGCTGGCCTACGTCGTATAGATTTACACACCTGGGCTGGCAACTTGAAAGCTGTGCCTCTCTACAAACGAGTTGGATACATGTGGTTTCCAAATACCCGAGTGTTAATGGAGTCGCATATTCCGGGGATACTCAACAATCCTATATTCCAGGATTTCTTTGAGCGCTATTATTGGTATGACGCATTCAAGCCTGACATAAAACAGGAACCTGATGAGCTTGTTGAGGAGGGGATTGGAATCTTCAAGTATCACTTTGAGGGTGACAATGGAGATGCTATTGATGTCATCATCGATAAAGAGGCAAAGGGGATCTGTGGCTTCAGCCTCACATTCGACGGAGCGACAATATCAGCTAAGGTTGCGCCTGAAACACATACTGGATATATTGCAGTCGGAGAGTATCCCTTTGAACTCACAGTCATCAACGGCGGGAACAAGGAACTCGCGTTCAGTGCGACAGCAGCTCCATCAGAGAATTTCATAGTCAAGATGGATGATGACTTCTCAGGTGTCCTTAGCCCTGGTGAAGAAAAGTCACTCCGCGGCACGTATGCAATCTCAAATGCCGCAAAGCACATCGATCGGGAAACCAATCCGGATGACAAAGTCAAGACTCAGGTTGAGTGGTTGTTGAGTCTTGGTGAGTCCAGCACGAAGCTGTATAGTGGGCTTATCCCTGTAGCCGCCATCAGTCTTAGTCTAGGCCCTGCATATCCTTGTCTTTCTCCAGGCGAGTCTAAGACAATTAGTCTTGGATTTCGAAACAACACTGAGGAGTTAATCACTGGAGCTATTGAACTCGCTGCTCCAACTAATCAAGACCTAGGAGTCGAAATGGTTGAGTTCACACTCTCAGCTCATGAACACGCTGAACAGGCCCTATCGATTGTAGCAAATGCTGTTGATGCAGCTGACGTGATATCTATCAGAGCCTCCGTATATGTGGGGGTTGAAGATGAACGCAATCTGGTTGCGGAGAGGGTGATCACTGTGCCAATCATCGGGGCCGCTGGAGCGATTGCGTATGTAGCAATCAATGACAGAATAGTCATTGAGAATGATCAGTTACGAGCCTCTATGAGCAGCAAGCCTCCCATGTATTTTAGGGAGATTAAGAACAAGATAACTGGGGAAGAGGCATCAGGTTGGTTTCTATTGCCTGAACTGGGATACCCATTTCCCAGCGAAGGAGGCGAATGGGATCGAAAGGATTTCGACGTCAATATTGCAAACAGAATGGAGCATGCACAGATTGAGCTAGAAGGTGACTCAACTGACAGACCTGGCATAAAATATCGAATAACCCATCGACTCCATCCTGGCAGAGGATACATTGAAACTAGTGTGTTCTTGGAGAATATCGGAACTGAAACTTATGATAATCTAGGTGTCAGAGCTTCGGGCTGGGTTAGATATGATGTTCCTGAGTTATATGTTCCATTAAGGGGTCGACTCTATCTGCTTGAATCTGCAGAATGGACTGGCGATGGCCAGCTGCCTCGCAAGCCAAAAGAGTACCATGAACAATGGATAGCAGCAAGAAACCTCTCTCAAGGATCTGTTTTGGGTTTTATTTTCGACTCAGAGGACATAGCTGCTATTCGGCCAAGACGTTCAGGGTTCACATCTATCGAATACAAACTCCCTACGCTTAGCCCCGAGGAGTCAACGGAGAAGGTTGTCCTTCGCCTAGTCATGAATAGCGGGAGCTGGCAGGATGTTCGTGCACTCTGGGCTAGATTAAATGGGATTTCCATTGATGGATTGGAATCATATAATCTGAGATCGGATCTGGAGGTTTCAATTGTCCCAAGTGGTACTGATCCTCATCCCCTTGATGGTTCTCCGATTTTCATTGACTCAGCAAAATCCAATGAACTGGAACTTGGCATACATGTGATCCACGAGACTCCTATTGATGTGGATGTCAAGGTAAGGATGCCTGAGGGACTTCTGGTAAATGGCAAACAGGAGCTTGAATTGGAGACCGCAAATGTAGGAATCGACAAGCCTCTCAAGAAGACAGTCACAGTTGATACAGAGCATCTAGATGATTGGTTCAGGTCCAATGGAGAGATTGAGCTTAAGTTTGGAAGTAGAATTACACGATTACATCTCAGTGCTGTAGTCTACAATTCAAAAATCAAAGTAGAGAACAAAAAGGAAGAGATCGAAGGCAAGCGGCTTCACTCCTTATTATCTGGTGGCTACCAAATCGCTGTGTCACCTGATTATGCAGGAAGCCTGGTGAGGTTCGGCAAAGATGGGCAAAGTGTCTTTCATGATAATTTCCCAAAATCCGGCCCTTTCATCTGGTGGGATCGATACTTCAGTGGCTTGAATCCATGGATACAGGCTTGGGGCGTTTGGGACTGGGAAAGTGCATTCTGGAAAGAAACTTGGGCTGTATCTGAAAAGGAGATAGGTCCATGGAGAGGGTTTGAGATGACCACCGCTTTGAAACACAGTCCTGGTCTCAAGGGAATGGAGTTCTCCGCCCGTTTTATGATTCTTCCCGGAGTCCCTCTTGTTCATGCCCATATGACCGCAAAGAACCTATCAGGTCAATGGAAACGATTCAACTATGGATTGCGAGGTACAGCTCGTCCAGGAGGTCAAGTGTTGAACAAAATACATAGCATCGTCAGCAATCGACGAATCATCTACGAGCCCACAGAGGGTCGCGCACGCCTACTAGCTGATCCACAGGAGGGATGGGTTGGATTTGTCGACACTAATAGTGGCGAAGTTCTTGGAGGGATATCGACACTTAAGACAAAGACCAGTCTTCATGCACTCAATATTGGTCGCGATGCTCAGAGGTTGCTCACTCAAGTAACAGTGGGTCTTCATCCAAATGACGAAGCAACATTTTCTAGCTACTTCGTGATTCTGGAAGATGTGGAAAATCTTCCTCTTCTCAAGAATCTCGCAAAGGACATTCAATGACGAATCACGCTGAAGGTAGTCGCTTAGCTCTTGCATTGCATTCTGCGGATTTCACCTCATCACCTGCTTCCAGGTATAGTGATGAGGCAATCTGCCAGGTTCTCCTAGCCTCAGGTGCTCGATGCAGCTTCTCCAAGCATAATGCTCTGAAATAGAGATGCTCTGGATTACTTGGGTCTACCGAAAAAGCAGCGTCGAAGTCAGAGAGAGCCTCCTCGAACCTATTCTGATTGAAGTATACAATTCCTCGACTGTGTGCCACTTCAGGTTTCTCTGAGGACAAGGCCAATGCGGTATTGTAGTACTCCAATGCCGTAGACTCATCATTCATCAAGAGTAGAACATTCCCGCTCTTCACCCACGCATCTATGCATTCAGGATCCGCATTGATTGCCTTGGAATATGCATTCATTGCCTCCTTGTATGACCTCATCAGCTTATGGACATCGCCTTTGCGCATCCAGAGGCTAGACTCATCAAACTTCACGGTTACCGCTTTATCATAGTAAAAGAGCGCTTGGTTGAAATCTTTCTCCTTGATAGACACATCACCCAGCAGCGCCATTGCGTAGGGTTGCTCTGGGTCTACATGAAGCGCTCTTACGAGAGCGCTCTCAGCTTCTTCTAGCTGTTCATTCTCATAGTAGATTGATCCTAGCTCCATGTATGCAGGAACAAATGCTTTCTCACTCTCAATCGCTCTCTTGAACCAAGTTATGGCTCCTTCAGTCTTCCCTCTCTTCTTGAAGTAGAGTCCCTTGGCCATCAATGCCCTCGCATTTTTTGATGATAACATGAGCGCCTTCTCAATGCTCTTCAGGCTCTCCTCGTAATCGCCCAACTCTGTCTGAGCCAATCCCATGTAGATCAGTGCACGAATATTCCTCTTGTCAACTGCTAGGGCGCTCCCAAAGCAACTCACAGCGTCACGGTATTCGCCAACAAGGTAGTAAGCCATTCCCATATGGACCCAAGCATTCGGCTGGTTGCTATCGAACCCGAGACACACTTCATAGTGCATTATTGCCTTGCCAAAGTCACCCTCCGACAGATGTAGGTCTGCGAGTCTGCGCAACACCCCTGGGACGCGTTTGTCCTCTTTCAGCGCTTCCAGTGCATTCTCGAGAAGGGTCTCCAGCTCCGTGAGTGCCTTCCGGTGTTTGGAGTGTAGAGCCTTGGGCCGGATGATCTCTGGTTCAATCTCCTCTGGAATCCCCACTGCCAGGAGTTTCTCCGCGATTGACCCGAACAGGTCTTCCGGCTGTCTAGACATGACTTCCCCACAGTCCTTTGTGTAAACGGGCGGCGAGTCTCTTATCAACCTATGCAACAGCTTTCAAATCACGTAGACATATGCACTGAGCGTTAGCAGGAAAATTGCCAGATAGTAGGTTGGCATGATGTACAGTTCGTGATGTGATATCTTCTGACGAAACGCATTGATCCCAATCAGTGAGTCTGATATGATGAAGAAGACTGCGCCGATAGCCGGGATGAATCCGAGAGGATTATTCGTTGTGAGCCATAGTAGTAAGGATGTACTCACCGTCGCTGAAATCAGTAGGAAATACACTGACCCGGCTCGTAGAATGAACGGAGGTACTTCAGGACCTGTTGATTGAAGGGACCTTATTAGCATGAAGACATAGACCACCATGACCGCCATGCATACAATGGACACTGCCATCGGGAGAGTCGTCAGACCAGCAACGCTAGCATGCCAAAGAAAGTCTACATTGTATATTATATGGGCAATGAGAAACATGCCTATCCCAGGGACTAGGCCCACCTCCATCGCAACATCTCCGAACATGCAAAACACCATTGCAGCAGCAAGCACTATGTAGAACAGTGTTAGAGATGACGGAGTGAGCAGGATGTATACCACGCTTATCAAAGCCGGAGAAAGCTTGATCGCCGTTGTCACAGAAACGAGGTTTTCCTCACCCTCCGCTGATCTGTCTTGGAGTATCGACGAAATAATCGCAATGACCCAGAACGCGGGAACGTAGACGAGAAGCGACATATCTACTCTTGGAGTTATTCCTCTCCTTAAGTCTGCTTGATTTCGGAGAGGCCTGTAACTGTTGATGATGTCCCATCTCATGCCACAATCTTGACTGGCTTCAGGTTCACTATCCTGTGCTCACCCTCTATACTGTCATACTCGACCATGCCCACAAGCTCTCCCGCAGCACCTGGCTGAAGCTCGAATTCCACCTCGATTACTGTTACATCGCCAGGATCCACAGTGCCTGCCGCCACGCTCTGTATCGTGTCAGTGAGGTCAGGTATGCCTAGCACCACTTGCACATTGGTCATTGGATTTGCAGAGTCGTTCCGTACAGCTACTCCGAACACCACTTTGCCATCACGAATCTTGTATTCCACAGCAACATCCATTCCTGGCTCCAATCCGGGACTGGCAGGCTCTGCTGTAGTCACAAAGGCCTCGGGCTTGTATTTGCGCCTGACTCGACGATAGACCACAACAGCGATTCCTACTACCAGAATCAGTCCTGCGAATGGGACCACCCAGTGGGTCCTTGGATTGAAGTCCAGTGGGTCCATGATGCCGTCTTCATCCGTGTCCGCATCGAGCGGCGAAGTTCCGTGAATCGCCACTTCCTCGTAATCCGTCCAGCCGTCTCTATCTGTGTCTTCGTGCAGAAGGTCAGTGCCGTAGGTGAGATACTCTAATCCATCAGATAATAGATCGAAGTCCGTGTCATTGGACAGAGGATTGCTGCCTAGCAGCTCCACTTCAAGCCCGTCGAAAAGCGAGTCTTGATCCGTGTCTGCGACATTTGGATCTGTGAAATACAGGAAGATCTCTTCATAATCGGTCAAGGTGTCCTTATCCACATCCGCTTCTGTTGGGTCTGAAAAGTACACCATCACCTCGTCGAAGTCCAAAACCATATCGTCGTCTGTGTCGTTTCTTGTAGCTGAGGTCATGTATACAAATAACTCGTCGCGGTCTCCGAGCATATCCTGATCTGTGTCATTTGAGAGCGGCGAGGTGCCGTAGATATTGTATTCTGCCCCGTCGAGCAGTAAATCAAAATCGCTGTCCGGATTCAATGGGTCCGTGCCTAGCGTGATTTCAAGCCCATCGTCTATATCGTCGTTGTCAGAATCTGGGTCTCCCGGGAGGGTTCCGTAAATCCTTAACTCATCCAGATTACTCAAAGAGTCACCATCACTGTCAAAGGCAGAGTCTAGGATGCCAGGGTTGGTCATGTTGGTCGTAGGGTCTGTTCCGGTAAGCATCACTTCTTCGAAGTCACTGAGCGAATCGAGATCGGTATCGTTTGTCAGGGGCGAGGAGCCATAATCATTGACCTCTGCGGCGTCGTCTAGTAGATCAAGATCAGTATCTTCAGAGAGTGGATTCGTGAAGTAGTCCTCCACCTCTTCTCTGTCCGTCAACGTATCTCGATCTGTGTCTTGGTGGCGAGGGTCGGTGAACCAGATGTGGACCTCGTCGCCATTTGTGAGTTCGTCATTGTCTTCATCATCATTGAGGTCTGAAACGCCATCATCGTTCGAGTCTCGGTCTCGTGGGTCTGTCTCTGTCAGGACACACTCCTCGTAGTTCGTAAGGAGGTCTCGGTCTTCGTCATCGTTGCCATCGATAATGGAGTCTGAATCCGAGTCATTATTTCGTGGCGACGTAAGTGTCAACAGAATCTCCTGAATATTCGTTAGCAAGTCATTGTCCATGTCCCAGTCTGCATCTGACGTACCATCGCCCAGTGTGCTGTATTCTAGCGGGTCTGTCAGTGTGATGTTGTTCTCATGATAATCTGTCAATTCGTCGAGATCGGAATCCTCCTCAAGTGGGTTGGTGCCTATGACGACTTCCTGATAATCCGTGAGCAAATCAAAATCACTGTCTTTCTCGAGTGGATCGGTGTTGTATACGTACAATTCGTCTCCGTCGAGCAATAGGTCATCGTCGCTATCCGGATCTAGTGCGTCGGTCTCAAACACCTTGATCTCATCGTAGTCACTAACGAAATCTGAGTCTGTGTCGCTGGAGTTCAGCAGGGTGTGCCATGTGAGGGCTTCCTCTCCGTCCTCAAGTAAATCGTTGTCAGTGTCCTTTCGGTTTGGATTGCTGGACCAGATGAAAAGCTCATCCCAATCGCTCAATAGATCGTCATCTGAATCCATAGACAGGGGATCCGTGAGGCTAACGAATATCTCGTACCCATCTCCCAAGAAATCTGAATCTGTGTCAAACAGCGTACAGTTTGTCTGGTATCGATATATCTCGTCAGCGTTGCCGACGCCATCACCATCCAAGTCGTCAAGGTCGTCTGGAATGAGATCTCCGTCTGTATCCCAAAGTGTTGGGTCTGTGTGGCTGTTGGATATTTCATCGTTATCTGCGATGTTATCTGAATCGGTGTCTGCCATGATTGGCGATGTGCCATACACGTGTAGTTCATCGTAGTCACTTAGCGTATCAAAGTCAGAATCCGCATTCTCAGGATCTGTGCCTTCGTCTATCTCTTCCTTGTCCAGTACGCCATCCTCATCAGCATCTGCATTCAAGGGATTGGTGCCATGGATGTGATATTCTGCATAATCTGACAACAAATCTGAATCTGTGTCATTCAACAAGGGATCTGTGCCCACAATTAGAATCTCATCTCTATCACTAAGCAAGTCATTATCAGAATCCCAGTCGTTGGGGTCTGTTCCGTACTCATTGACCTCTGTGCCGTCAGCAAGTTGATCTCCGTCGCTATCCCAGTCAGTCGGATTGGTAAGTGACACGTAGATCTCATAATAATCAGATAATTCGTCTGCGTCACTGTCGCTTCCTGTTGGATCTGTGCCATAGACCATGTACTCTAGGTAATCTGAGATGGAATCGTCGTCAGTATCCCGATCTGTCAAGCTTGAACCAGCGAGCATTGCTTCTGTCCAATCGTCGAGTCCATCGAAATCTGTGTCTGGGTTGGTTGCGTTCGAATGATACGCGTAGATCTCAAGCCCGGAGGAGAGCCCGTCTCCGTCGTGGTCAAGGTCATAGTCTGAAGTGCCATTGAGATATGTGCTCCATCGTGTGGCATTGGTGCCTAGAATCTCAATCTCGATGTAGTCATCCAATTGATCTCCATCAGTGTCCTGGGCAGTAGCGTTAGTACCATAACGTATTAGCTCATCGTAGTCATTCAGCTGGTCGCCGTCTGTATCTGCATTCAATGGGTCTGAGTTGTAAACAAATATCTCATCACCGTCGAAGACACCGTCATCATCTGAATCTAGGTCTCCAGGGTTAGTGTCGTACATATATATCTCATCGCCATTCGTCACCCCGTCACCATCTGAGTCTACCACATAGTCGCTGTGAGTGCCATTAGTCATGACGAGTGTTGGATCTGTAAGGGTCACGTTGACCTCCACAAGGTCATCCAGAAGGTCACCGTCGGTATCGTTGAGCAGCGGTGATGTACCATAGTCGTCAACCTCCTCACCATCTAGAAGGCCATCTTCATCAGTGTCCTCCTTCAATGGATGTGCTCCCTCATCGTACTCGCGGCCATCATTTAGCCCATCTCCGTCCGTGTCTGCGTTGTTGGGGTCGGTTTCATCAGGATCGATGACACCGTCAGCATCAACATCCTCTCCGCGTTCCCCAAGATGGGGCTCATAGATGCCGTTCGCGATGAGGTCCTCCCAACCATCCCATAGTGAGTCTCCATCAGTGTCTACATCTGTGGCATTAAGGCCGCTGCTGATTTCAATCCCGTCGCGAATCTGGTCCCCGTCGGTGTCCCATAGAGTCACGTCTGTGTTATAGATGCGCAGTTCCTCCAGGTTTGTGAGACCATCATTATCGAGGTCATCCTCTCCGTCCAATATTCCATCGTCGTCATCATCATTGTCATTCGGATCAGTATGGGTTTCCAGGACTTCTTCTGAGTCTGTCAGTTGATCATTGTCAGAGTCTGCATCAAGCGGGTCAGTACCCCACAAGAATTCCTCGAAGTGTGTGAGGTCATCGCCATCATCGTCCTCATCCCCATCGAGAGTACCATCATCATCAGAGTCGTTATAGAGCGGGTCTGTTTCGCTCAGGAACACCTCAAAGTAGTTGGGTAGCAAGTCAGAATCTCCATCATAGTCTCCATCTCTTACTGTTCCAAATGTAGTTGCATCCAAGGGGGCCGTCTGCGTGACATAGAGCTCTATTCCATTTGGAAGGCCATCCTCGTCGAAGTCCTCATCATAGTCACTGATGGTGTCATCATCAGAGTCATCATCATTGGGATCCGTGCCGAGGATGTTCACTTCATCACCGTCTTTGACCCCATCATCGTCGGTGTCAGGCTCTCTTGGAAGTGTGTTGGTCACGGTGAGCTCTTGGATATTGGTCAACCCATCAAGGTCGGAATCTTCTAAATCGTCATTTGTGGTATCACCATCAGAATCTGGGTTGTTCGGATGTGTCCGAGTGAGGTAGATTTCCTCACCGTTGCTCAAGTTGTCAGAGTCGAGGTCGTAATCATAATCGTTTATCGTGACATGGAACGTGTTGGCATTAGTAGGGTCGAACCCATCCCCTAGATAGGTTACTTCATCGGGATCCAGAATGCCATCAAAGTCTGTGTCCACGTTCGTTGCATTTGTCCCATATGTGATGACTTCAAGCCCATCGTCTAGCCCGTCTCCGTCCGTGTCCGCAAGAGTGGCATTAGTGAAGTGGACATTGATCTCATCGAAATCGCTTAGCAGGTCGAGGTCTGTGTCTGCCGAATTCGGGTCTGTCTTGTGGATATTTACCTCAGCACCATCTGTAAGAAGGTCAGAATCAGAGTCAGGGTTCAACGGGTCGGTGTTGTGGATGTTTATCTCATCTGCGTCTTCAAGATTATCGTCATCTGAATCTGCATCGGTCACATTAGTGCCATAGATGACAAACTCCTCGTAGTCGTTGAGTGTGTCATCGTCGCTATCCGCATCATAGGGTAGAGAGCCCACCACCATGACTTCATCCCAATCGCTAAGATTGTCATCGTCGGTATCGGTGTCAGTTGGGGAGGACTTGTGTATCTTCACCTCGTCGCCGTCCAGGAGGCCATCGTCGTCGCTATCGGGGTCAAGCGGGTCTGCTCCAACGTCCAGTTCCTTCCAGTTAGCGAGAGTGTCTGCATCCTCGTCATCGTAGTAGTCGCTAGTGCCATCATTGTCGGAGTCGACATCATTGGGGTCGGTTTCAGTCGACCGAACCTCTTCCAAGTTATTCAGGCCGTCACCGTCATTGTCATCAAAGCCATCGTTGATGTCATTGTCATTGGAATCTGGCTCTGTGGGATCTGTGAGGGTGATGTTGTTCTCTTCGTAATCAGTGAGAAAGTCATTGTCACTGTCTGCATCGTTCGGGTCGGTTCCTAGGTAAATCTCCTGCCAATCAGTAAGGTCATCGTCGTCGGAATCTGCATCGTTGGGGTCAGTTGCATGAGTGAATATCTCAGCGAAGTCTCCAAGCTGGTCAGAGTCGGAATCTGGCGAAAGAGGATTTGTTTCGTAATCGAGAACCTCGTCGCCGTCGTCAATGTTGTCGTTGTCTGTGTCAGCATCGTTGATCAGGGTGCCCTCAATGAGTGTTTCACGTGCATCTGCGAGTCGGTCCTTGTCCTGATCCATGCCGTAGCATGCCACTTGGCCGAAGTCATTACCAGCGGCAAATTCGTCTCTGCCGTTGTTGTCTAGGTCACCATAGTGCATGGCACCAGAGAATAGGGGCACACCAGTCTCGGAAATAAGGTGCCCAGTTGCATTGTATAGAGTGAGAGTCCCATCGCCGCTTCCTGCAAGAACTTGGTCATTTGCCAAGCCGCCCACATCCAAGAACTCGATATCCACAACCTGTCCGCCCAGACTCTTGTTCCAGAGGAGCGTTCCTGTATTGTCAAGGACTCGTAGTTCATCTGCTGAAGTGCCGATTGCTATCTCCGCGGTTGCTCCGCCGATGATGTCTGCGACTTCAAGAGCGGTTATACCTCCAGAGACCTCGCGAGAGTACTGGAACGTTCCTGCAGTGTTATAGACCCAGAGCGTGCCATTTGAAGCACCGAAAAGGACCTCGTCTTCTCCTGCGCCGTTGATGTTGCCTGTATCCACGACTCTGATTGGCGATAGTCCTGTTACCTCGAACATGACTCCTCCACCGTTGTCAAGCAGAGAAAACCTGCCCAGCTCGGAACCAGCTAGAATCTCATCGCTCGCATCGGGGTCGATATCAGCCGCAGCAACAACCCTGACCTGCCCGTTGCTCGGATGGCTCCAGAGCTCACTTCCAGATACATCATAGGCGTATACTCGATTGTCGTCACAACCTGCAACGATTTCATCTAATGAGTCGCCGTCTACATCGGCACCAACTACTGTGCGGACTGCATTGGGCAAGGAGACATCAGTGAGGATGTTCTGGCCCGAATCGATGACTAATATGCCGTTGCTGGTCCCAATAAGTAACTCCATCACACTGCCGGCGTTAGTGGCCAGAGAGACCATTGCATAAGGCGTCACTGTGATGTTCAACCGCCAGAGTAGCGTGCTGTCTGAATCAAAGAGGTACAATGTGCCATTCTCTGTGGCTACAGCGACCTCATCAAGAGCGTCACCATCGAAGTTATCGACGACGACATCGACTATCTGGGAACCTGTGCCTTCTGTCCATACTGTCGAGACGTCAAACGGCGTGAGGTCCGAGAGTGCTGCCGAGCCTCCCTCTGGTAATATCGTGGTGGGATGTAGCGACGGGTTTCCTGCTGCCGTCGATAGCCCTGCCAGAACAAACACAAATGCCAGTGCCAAGAGAATATGTCTGTGTCTCATGTTGCACTCTCTCCTGTTTCAGTTGTCTTCCATGGTTTGACCTGGAAGTAGTCAAAGAAGTCGGCCTCCACTACGGAGATCTCTTCAAAGGGAACCTTTCTCTCATTCATCACTCTGATAAGCGGCAGAATCTGCTCACTCGGGTTATCGATGAAAATCTTCATGGCGTTTCTTCCTGCCATGGCTGTGAATTGCACACCTGGAGCGGTTGCGAGGCGATCTACAATGGTTGGTGATAACGTTGGCAAAACAATCCTGACGCTCTCGCCCTTTCCAGGGAGCGTAGAGATAAGTTCCTCTGGTGTGCCGAACTGGCTCACTAGTCCTTCTTCGAGCAAGCACACCCGTGTACAGTAATCGACAATCTCAAGGTCGTGTGAGATTATCACCATAGTTGTCCCAAGCTCATAGTTGAGCTGCTTCAAGTAGTTCAGGGTCTCGTGTCTCAGATGAGCGTCAAGGCCGGTCGTAGGCTCGTCGAGAAGAAGAACCGGGGGATCGTGTATCATACCAAGGCAAATGGAGACCCTCTTCCTCTCGCCTCCGGACAGGCGCTTTACTGCCTTGGTCATTAGCTCCTCATCAAAGCCGAGGATTTCAAGGACGTTGCGCGAACGTTCCTCAATTTCCTTAGGCCGCATTCCAAAACAGCGACCAAAGAACTCGGCATTCTGAAGTGCAGTGAAATCATAATAGAGGCTGAGATGCTCCAGCTGTGGTACATATCCAACTAGAAGGGCGATTAGTTTCTCCTGCTTGGTGACATCATAGCCACCTACATATGCCATTCCTTCAGTTGGGCTGATCTGGCCAGTGAGAACTCTCAGAACAGTCGTCTTTCCTGCCCCAGACGCGCCAATAATTCCTAGGAACTCCTTCTTATTGGCAAAGAATGATACGCCCTTGAGTGCGTAGAAATCTCCAAAGGCGACCTTGAGGTCTAGGATGTCAATCTCTCTTTCTGGATGTGGGGCTTCATCTGACATCTTACACACCTCCAACCTTATCGCTGACTCTTTCAAACAGCCTTCGTCCTTCTTCCACAGTGACCATGAGACTTCTTAGTGCCTCTATCTTCTGGAGACGGTCAAGGTCTTCTCTTTGAATCAAAAGCTCAATCTGAGTGAATGCTGCTAGGAGTGTATTCAGAACGTTGTCTATTTCTCGCACAAGCTCTGTATCAATCTCCACGATGCGCATTCTCTTTCCTTGTCTTCTTCGGTTGTAGATTAGACCACTAATCATTGCAAAGAAGATACCAACAGATGCTATGGCTGCCACCTGTGCGAGGGTCAATAATGTTTCCGGACCTGGCGGAGGTGTGGTCACATCAGGCTCATACAACTCAAAGGTGATTCCTGCATAGGCGTTGGCATAATCCTCCTCACCTAAGATGATAAAGATTCCATGTACAACACCTTCATCATGCCAATATGCTGGTATGAATTGAGATGAGTATAGTCCATTTCCTACAAAGCCTGCGATAAAGAAGGCAAGTGTACCGTTTGGAAGCTCGAATGCAATAGCAACAAAGAGATTGTTCACAGGGTTGCCATAATAATCTGTGACATCGAGGTTAAGATACACGCTCTGTCCAGCTGGATAACGTATTATGTCCTGTGACAGGCTGGCTACTCCAGTTAGAGTGTTCAGAAGCAGATACTCATTCAGGTTGTCCAGAAGAATGCTATTATTACACTTGACAAGGTTCTTGTTCATGAAGATCTTGGAAGAGCCAAAGAGCACCAGCTCTGGTGGAGTCCTGTCAATAACCACTACTGACTTGTCCTGTACCCTTGCACATGCTAATGATTGATTCTGCATGATGAAAGTTCCTTCTCCAAGCCAGATGGAGTCTACTCCTTCACCAAGGAACGAGCTCTGAACTATATCCGTAGTGTTTTCCTGCGAATGCTCTCCCTCCATGTAGTAGCCATAGGGGGCAAGAAGCTGGTTAATGCCAGTAAGATTCGCATTGTCCTCTACATCACCGAAGATGATTAACTTACCACCGTCAATTGTATAGTTTCGTAGCATGCTTACCTCAGTGCTGTTGAACCCTTCAGTTGGACTAAACATCACTACAGCTGCGAACTGGGTCAAAAGCCCCTCATCGAGTGCCATCCCTGGAGTTTCAACAAGATCTAGGCCTCTAGCACCCATTTCCTTCTTGAGGTTAGAGAGACCTGAGAATGTGGTCATCCTAAAGGAATCAAGTAGCCCTGTCAATGATCCAAGATCGCTTAAATCTCCGAGACTAAAGCCTCCACTTAGCGGGTCATCGTTCCCATTATCTTCGTCCTGCATTGAGGCTGGAAAACTACCCATGTCGCCTCCAACATCACCTCCGAGGTCGAAGCCACCGCCAAAGTCTCCAAAGGATAAGCCGCCTCCATGTGATGTATCGAGCAACAACATCGCTCTTGGATACTCGAGCTCTCTCTCCAGAGTGATATTGGTGGTCCACCCCCGGTCAGTTTCAATGACAAAGTCGCATCGATGATAGCCATCTATTGTAATTGGAGGAGCAAAGAGGAACAATGAGAAGTTATAGTATCCCTCAACATTGTCCATGCTAGTCAAGGTGGCATTGCCCCAGTCACTTGCATTACCGTACTTTTGCACTGTAAGGTTTCCCAGAGGTACATTAGAGGACACAACAAATGTGTAGAGTCCAAAGTCAGCAGGAAAGTGAATGTCGAATGGTGCAAATGGGATTTCTTTTGGAAATACTGATGAAGATGCAATTGGCGTGACAACGAACAAATCACGCATCATGAAATTATCTAGGAGTCCTAATATTGCTGTCAGGTCAAGTCCTGAGGCTAATAATGAACCTGTTGACAGCGAGAGCGCATCATCGATATTCCCAGCTGTGACCCAGTAAACAGTGTTCATTCCCATTTTCTCAGGGCTCCACTCAGCAGTCATCGTCACAGCTTGGAAGGGCTCTACTCCATCAAATGAGAAGATTCGACCATATAATGATGATCCATTATCTTCCCCATGCAGTATGACCATAGCAGCAGTAACATCGCTGACATTCCAGCCTAAGTTCATCACGATTGCCTTCGACTCGTAGTTCTCTCCCATCTCCGCTATCCGTGGTATTTCCGCCTCAACAACGATGAGGTCATCCTCTGGTGCCCCAGTGGTCTTTGGGTCCAGGTCCCACATCGCATCAATGGATGCATCCATTACTGTCCGGTTCTCACCAAAACCCATTGCAATTGTCACATTTGCAGGCTGATTCACGGGCAGAAGTCCAAAGTCCCATTTCATAGCCAGTCCAACTGAGCCATCAAAGGTGGTGGAACTAGTCAGGTTATCATCTGACACATGTGATGAGATATCAGATGAATTTCCTACCTGGAATGCATCTAATGCAATACTCGAATTCAATCCAAAGTAGAAACTGTCCAGGTTTTCATTGACACTATACGCAAACAGCTCCTGGTTGTTCAGATCATATTTCCCATGGTCATCTTCACTATCACCAAATAGGTCAAGACTGTATGATAGGAACAGGCTAACATTCTCAACTGGAGCATGTCCTAGATTGAGGATATATGGCGTGACCCTGAAAGCTGTGAGTGGCTGATCGGAATACTCAGTGAGATTGTAGGATTCAACGATCAATGTAGTATAGATTTCGTCATCATAAGACAGTACGCCGACATATCGTGAGTAGCCATAGTCCCCTGCACCCAGTGCTACCTGATGCATCTCGCTCTTGACAGCAAACTCCATGA
>JAEOTX010000229.1 GCA_016839605.1 Candidatus Thorarchaeota archaeon
GTTTCTTCCTGATCAACCTCATCTAGCTCAGGCTGTTCCTCATCATCAGCCATGTCGTCATTCCTTTCGGCATCCTCGGCCATTAGATTCAGACCTCGTCTGGGGCGTATCGACGGCGAAGACTTGAGCCATCATTAAAAAGCTTGTGTTGAAAGGACGGTGGGCTGTTGCCTAGGGGGACATCACAGGCGCGAACGATATGTGTATCTCATCTCCAACCAATTGAATCAAGAGAGAGTGAGTCCCTGACTCAATAGGTGGGACTAGCTCGATCGAATGTCCATACGTTTCACCCCAATACTGAGAGGCGACGCCCAGTTTCTCGAATGCAACAGTGAGAGTTGCGCCATTGGCCGTGACTGATATGCCTTCCGGGACGCTGACTACTACGGATGTGTTATTCGCTAGTCCATTATCCACTCTTTCAGTAAGATTGTGTAGTCTTTCAGCGAACTGCTCTGCCATCTCTAATTGGGACGCGTTTCCAAGTGTGTCTATGGTGTACAGAAGAACTGGGACTCCGATTATGACTGCTGTGCTCAATCCAATAGCGATGAGAATCATCTTCTCGAGGGACCGGGAAACCATGTATCTTTGTTCAGCAATCCCCCCAATAAACGGCCCGCTCAGCTAAAAGCGTTACCGAAGGCTTTAAGCTGTTGTAAGCATCGTGAACGTGGCTGCCATACAATGAAGAAAATGGTTCCAATCCATGTCGGTCTTGTTGGTCACATAGACCATGGAAAGACTGAGCTTGCACGGGCACTTAGTGAGAAGGTGTTCACGGCGGGTCTTGACAAGCACCCACAAGCCAAGCAAAGAGGGATCACGATAGACCTCGGATTTACTATGTTTACTTTAGGTGACTTCTTAGTTACACTGGTTGATTCTCCGGGCCATGCAGATCTTATCAGAAGTGTTGTGGCCAGCGCGAATATTATTGACGCCGCCATACTTGTGGTTGCCGCTGATGAAGGCGCACAGATTCAAACTGGGGAACACGTTGTCGTTCTCAAGTCAATGGGGATTGAAAACATCCTCGTCGCCATTACAAAAACGGATACAGTTGATGCTCCCCGTATAGATGCCGTTGAGCGGCAGATGAAAGACATTATTGAAGGAGCTCGGATAGCAAATGCTGACTTTGTGACAGTTTCTGCGAAGACTGGTGAGGGTTTGGGCCATTTCCGAGAGGTTCTACTTAGTAGGCTCGAGGCTCAGAAGCGTCAAAAGGATGGATCGTTTCTGATGCCTATCGACCATGCATTCACAGTCAAAGGCCACGGAACTGTGGTCACAGGCACAGTGCTTCGTGGCATATTAGGCACAGGTGACACCGTTCAGCTTTCACCTCAGGGCGATATTTCTAGAGTGAGGTCTATACAGACATTTGGTGAGGAGAGGTCTGAGGCTACTGCAGGAGATCGTGTGGGTCTCAATGTTCCTGATATTGACCACAGAAATGTTAGACGCGGCAACTATCTTGGAGAACCTGACACATTGCCTCACTCGAGGCATATCATTGTGAGCCTGCAACGGAATGGGCTCTACCGTGGTAGAGTCACAAAGGGTCTAGTCGTGAGTGCCACTGTTGGCATGCCATCGGTGACCGCCGAGCTAGTGCCCCTTCTTGGTGCCACTAGTGTGATGCTAGAGGAAACCACTGACTCGACATTCAAGGTAGCGCTCCTGTTTCAAGAAGAAATTCCCGTGGAGATTGGAACGCGTGTCCTTCTGATGCGAACAGATTTTCCTCCCACACAAATGCGCATTATAGGTTCGGGCGTGGTCATCGAGATTCCTGAAAAGCTTGTTCTCAAACGGAGCATTCGTAGAACTGGCCACGTCAGTAGGATTCGCACAAATGATGTTCTCGTACAGGGACTCGCATCTAGCAAGGAGATTGCCGAGTCAATATCGGGGTCACAAGTACGAACACGAAGGGGAGTCAAGGGAACCCTTAAGCAGCCATTTGGAACACGGGGTGTTGTATCTGTTCAATTCGAGAGTCCTGTGGATGATTCTGAAGAGGTAATCTATGAAAGGTTCGTTGAGGAGGAAATAGCCTTTGGATATAGACGAAAAACTGGCTGAGCTAATTCCCAAGAGGATGACTGAGCGCGGTCGCATCACTATTGACTCGCTCCTTGCTCCCATCAAAGACATCTTGAACAGACGAAGGTTTCCTGAGAAATCTCTGGCAGACGATCAAATTGAGCTAATGTTTCGGCTTCTATCTTCAATGGACACTGACAAAGATCCTGCTGCAGCACGAGTAGGCGAACGAGAAGCACGAGTCGCCTCTCCATATATTGCACAGTTAGCAGCTGGGTTTAATCATGGAATTGGGCGTAGTGGTCATGTCACTGCACCCCAACCCAAAGCACCTGGAGCCTCATTGATGCAACAAGTTGCAAACACAGTGGCCCTGGATGCCATCAAAAGCCTTGGACTTCCAAATGTGAAAGCTGGCATTGTTCTGCCTCTTGCTACAGGGATGACAATTGGTCTGGTCCTGAGTGCCTTGAGGAGCAAACATGCTATAGACACAGTACTACTTCCTCGTCTAGACCATACATCTCCGGAGAAAGGCATTACCTTGACAGGCCTGAACCTTGTGATTATCCCAAATATCTTAGAAGGGGATGCAGTTCGAGCTGACATGACCAAGCTAGAGGAAGAGTTGTCGAAGAGAAAGTCGTGTGCTATTCTAGCCACAACCACATTCTTTCCTCCAAGGGAGTCCGATCCTGTGAAGGAGATTTCTCGACTCTGTAGTGATGAGGACCTCCCCTTTGTGATTAATAATGCCTACGGAGTTCAATCCGAGGCCGTCATGGCTCATGTGCAATCAGCCATTGATGCTGGGCGAGTAGACGCCATAGTACAAAGCAGTGACAAGAACTTCCTCTCACCTGTTGGTGCCTCCGTCTTAGTTTCACCAAACGAAGAAGTAGTAGAACGGACCGCTGAAACCTACGCAGGAAGGGCGTCCGCAGCTCCAGTGGCTCAGACACTGGCTGCTCTACTTGCCCTTGGTCGTGAGAGATATGCGACACTGAGAGCCGAACAACTTGACAATAAGCACAATCTTGACTCAAAGTTGACTGAGATTGCAGAGTCCATTGGCCAACGCGTTCTAGCGGTTGAGAGCCCAATTGCTTCTGCAATGACACTGGATGGCTTGGATGCCAAAGCCCTTGGCGGTCGACTCTATAATCTCCGTGTCACTGGTCCCAGGGCTGTACCTATGGGTGCGTTTGGGTCATGCATAGATGAATATCCGCACAGCTATCTGGTCATGAATGCAGCCATAGGCGCCTCTAAGGATGACATCGCGTCAGCTACTACGAAACTCTTTAAGGAGGTCAGTGGCTAGGTCATAGCTGGCCTGAGGGAGGGCCTCGCAGTGGAAGAAATCGGTGACAAGACCGAGATTAGCAAGACAATAAGCTATGATATACCAGACTCGGCAGTTGTATTTCGAATCGCCTGGTATGCTGTTGCATCGAAACCTGGCGTTCTGTTGAATGAGTATAGCGAAGCGGAGAGTCAGATCTACAAGGGAAAGGCTATCTTCTCATCAAAAGACGCTAATGCTAACGTGCGTGTCTGGGTAGAAGAAGCGCAGAGATTGGTGGAGATAACTGGCTGGGGCGATGAACAAGCCCAGCTGGAGAACTATCTCAATGAGGTCGCTCAATCAGTGGAAGATTCAGTGAAAAAGTATCAATCTCTCTCTGATGAGGATAAAGGAAAGCTCAGGCGAGCACTTGTTGCGAAGACCTGTTGGGATAAGATCGTGTTTGAAATTCTCAATAAGGCTCCCGCAGGTGTTGTGTATTTCCAACTTGCTCACGGCAGAGAGATGATAATCAAAGCCACTGAGGGTGAGGACATACATGCTCTTCCTTTGACCACTTCAGGTTGGCTCTCTAAAATCGAAGGAGTCCCTAGGAACGAAGTGTTGCCGAGTAATATTGCTATGGAACTTGCTAAGAAAAGTGTGGAGTGGAAGAAAGAAACACAGGACATTATTGCTCGCTACATCTGATTGTCCGACCTCTAAGCTTAAGTCCAAGATGCCTCCTGAGCAGAATATGGCCTCCTACAGGGTCGGTGGTCCGGCTCCGTGGGCTTCAAACCCATGATCGTGCAAGCGATAAGAGTTCGATTCTCTTTGGAGGCCGCCAAATCATACATCATCTTCCTCGTTCTCTCTCATGAATACAGTGTATGCAATTATGGCGGCACCAGACACAAATACCAGAAGAATGACGAACAGGGAATAATCGCCAGTCTGCACAAGTCGAATGGCTTCGAAGAATAGCCATACAAATACTGCGGTCACGATGACAGATATGATGGAAGAAATCAATATCGGGTAGATTGACGGATTCTCGTTTCCGAACAGAAAAAACGCCTCGTCGTCGTTCATTTGCGATTCTTTCCCTATTTTCGAGATGCGAGGTCTTCAAGTATGACGCCAAGCCGCTGTTCGGTTTCGAATGGAGATAGTCCTAGGTCTTTTGCATGTGTGAGAAGCTTTCTTCTCTCTTTGGAAACACGTGGGTCTTTCCTCATGGATGGATTTGCATCTAGGAATTGCTTCACAACTTGTCTCGTGATAACATCCAGCAGGTCACTTGTCGACATGTCAGACGAAGAAGTTTCAACCCCAATAGGGGCCAGAGAATCTATCCTCTCAACAATCTCAGACCCTGCCTTATTGGAGTCATCTACGCCTAGATTGTAAGTCGCAATCGGTTGGTCCCAGGCATACCTTGAACCAGGGACATCGAGCCGTTCAGCTATCTTCTCTATAACACCATTTGGTACAGGAGTTTCTCGATC
Source organism: Candidatus Thorarchaeota archaeon (assembly GCA_016839605.1). GTDB lineage: Archaea > Asgardarchaeota > Thorarchaeia > Thorarchaeales > Thorarchaeaceae > SMTZ1-83. The sequence goes on from JAEOTX010000229.1 coordinate 4,855, forward strand.
CATATTCCACTGGACAGCGAGTTCAACTGGAGTCGACACATGAACCACTGCAAACGTGCTTTTGTTCAGCCTAGCAATGTCATAGAGTTCATGCCTCATGCTTGCATAGTAGTTTGTGTCATCATGAATTACTGACACGCCCTCTTGGACCAGTCTGCGCGTTTTCTCTAGCGCTTCCTTTCTCACCATATGCTCCTTCTCAGGCTTGAAGTCTGAATAGAACTCCTCATCCCTCCATCTGTCTGTGCTTACAATCTCCACTCTGATTCCTGATTTGAGATGATTCTTGATGGCTCTAGCTAGAGTTGTCTTTCCAGAAGATGGAATCCCGCACATTGCAAGTAGGAATTGCTCCATTGAGAGTCAAAATGTCCTATGCGCAACCGCAAAAGAATGTGCTGCTAAAAAAGAAGTGAGAGCGGTAGGGGGGATTGAATCCCACCACTACGGCTTGATTGTAATCTTTAAGCTGTTGGCAAGGTCCTTGTATCTGTTCCTTACCGTTACTTCAGTCACGTTTGATGCTTCAGCAATCTCTCTCTGTGTACGCCTATCATCTGTGATGATTCCAGCAATATAGAGTGCTGCAGCTGCAAGACCACCTGGGTCTTTTCCAGCGGTGATTCCTCGCTCTCTAGCATCATTGATGATGCCCATGGCGGTCTGAACTGTTGTCCCGTCGAGTTGCAGATCTGCAGAAATTCTTGGCATGAGATCGTTGGCTGAGGGTATTGGTACCTTGACGTCAACATTGCGTAGAATGAGTCTCACGCACTGACCTAGTTCTTTCCTGTTCACTCTTGCCTCAGTGACAATCTCATCGAGCTGTCTGGGAATCTTATGAATTCGACAGGACAGATAGATTGTTGCAGCAACCATGCCCTCAATGCTTCGTCCCCTGACAAGTCTCTTCGCGAGTGCCTTTCGGTAGATCAGAGCAGAAGTTTCTTTGGTTTCATGAGGGACTCCTAGCTGTGAGGTCAGCCTGTCCATCTCACTCATAGCAATACTGAGGTTCCTGTGTTGAGAGCTGTGCACAAGAGTCCTTATCTGCCACTTCCTCATCCGATAGATTGCCGCACGAGAACTAGCCGCAATTGTCCTTCCATTAGCATCTCTATCACTCCAACCGATTGTTGTTGCCAGACCCTTGTCTGCCATTGTTAGAGTCATTGGGGACCCAGTTCTGGCTCTGGCGTCTCTTTCTTCCGCAGTAAACGCCCTCCACTCTGGGCCTGAGTCAATATGTCTCTCGTTGATGACGCATCCGCAGGATGTGCAGATGCTCTCTCCTCGAGCCAAGTCTTCAAAGAATTCGTTACCTCCACAGATGGAACAGACTGCAATGCCTTTCTGTCGTGTGGAGCGGGCCGGTTTTGCCATTCATGATCACCTTGCAGACTCCCCCTCGGATATGGCCGCAAATATACAGAAGGTATGGATGCAGACAAAAGTCACTCCGAGTGGAGTGTGTCCCCAAGCGCCCTTTTTTCTCTATATAAGTGTAAGTATCCGTGAAAAGATGTACTGGATGTTTTCGAAATAGAAAGATGACTCTAAAGAAATCAGACATACTGACTTCAGAGAGTTTGGCGGACGCCCAACGAATCTGGCTGTGTGGGGGCAGCCAGTCCGTGGAGAATGGAGCGGGCGTCCGCCTTGTTCTCAGCGGGATTATCGTGTAAGCATGAACTACTCGAGACACTGCCATTCCTTGACTGTTGTTTCAGGAATGATGTGAATGTTGTCGTAGTAGGTGTTACTGGTTTCGTCAATGACCGTCTTTGAGAGTGCGACTTTCATCAGTCCATTCTTCTTGCCCAGAAGATAGCCAGACATGTACTGCAGAGGAACTTCCTGTTCGTCAGCCTGCTCCTTTGTCATAGCACAGCACTCTACTCCAGGGCTCTCATAGATGATCTCAACCATGTCATGTGACTCACATGCAGCATGACGATCCAAGAATCGTGTGTCCGCCTCGATTCTGTCCGTGCCACTGATTCTCTCTGTGGCAGAAGCGTCGTAGTGGAAGGGATCACCACTGAGCCTATGGATTGATGGGACCATGAAGATCGTCTTATCCTCCATTGAGGCTATATCATCCTCTCCTCCATCGACGTAGCGGATGTCACTACTCTCTCCGACTTTGTATCGGACCCAGTGACGCTTAGCATCAACTTTCCTGTCTTCACCGTCTTCCTTGACAGTGACCATAATGTCTTCTGTAAATATCAATGGTTGAAATGGGTTCTTTGTTTCCATGATTACTCAGCTCACAATAATTAACTATGGTGAATTAACGATAGTTAGGCTTATAAGATTTGCTCAAAGTCTCAACACGAACTGACATGATAGAGTACTTGCTGATTGTTTCAGGTGTGTTGATATTCGGTCTTCAGCACAGCGGAATATCTGCTCTCAGGATCAAGAATTACATCATCGATAGATGGGGGAAGGAGGGCTACGCAAGGCTGTTCAATACCACAAGCATTGTTGGAATAATGGTGCCATTCATAGCAATGAACTACTGGAACTGGCTATATTTTGTCATCGAGCCTGGCCTCATTCAGCCACTTCTATTCTCGTCTGGTGTGGTATTGATTGCTATTGGTTTAGTTGTGACCATGATGGCATCCCGTGTGATCTCAGTAAGCACAGTAGCTGACATGAGGACTGACAGAGAGGCAGATCTTGTCACGAGCGGCATATATTCCCGGACTAGACATCCTCTCTATCTAGCCACTATCCTATTGCTACTGGGTCTGGCTGCACTCTATCCCTTCGACAGAGTCATTGTCTTCTCAATTGCTCTATGTGTCTATGTAATCATTGGAGCTTATTTGGAAGAAAGAAAGCTTATCATCCATTATGGGCAGAAATATCTCGAGTATCGCAAACAAGCAGGATTCATGCTGCCTAGGATTAGGAGTCCCCAGACTTGAGCCCGCTACAAATCGATTTTCGAAAGATGCCGTGCTCTCTTGACCGCAGCAGCTGACACTTGATGGACAACGCCTTTTTCCACAACATAATGATCAGTTTCCACTTCTGGAGTGAAATGGCGTTTGATATCCTCTATTAGAAAGTGCAATTGAACGCAATGTGGGCTCCCATCAATGGTTAGAGCAGTCAGTCTATCAATTTGCGAGTATCTCACGATCGAACCGATCTTGAATCCCGCCTGATTTGCGTGAGTTTCCTCCAGGCAGACACTTAGGACGGCTGATCCGCCGTTTCTTTCTCGATGTTTCTCCACAATGTCAGGGTAACGGCTATTCATGCAGCTCCCGATTAAGAGAATCCTTCCTCTCTCCCTCAGACGAGCGTCGCCAACATTTGTGCACATGAGATGCTCTGAATGGCCACAACTGCAGCCCACTACCATTTCCTCCGCGGTGCAGGTTCTGACAGCTTTTCTACCTCTTCCTCGATGGGCTGCTCAACCAATGGGGATGCAATTCTGGCGACCATGTCTCCCTCAAACAGATAATTCATCCGACTCAAAGATACTACCGTGCCGTCATAGGGGCTTTGAACCTCAGACTTTTCCTGAACGACCCCAAGGATTTCCCCATTTCTGATCTCTTCTCCTAAGTTCACGCTTGGAACAAAGAATCCCTCGGTGTCAATGTTGACTTGTTTTGTCCTACCAGTATAAACACTAGATGTGTCTATACTGTCGCCTGGTATCATATCCTTCATTCTCATGAAGTTTAGAATGGCTTCTCTGACCTCTACCGCAGCCTGTGGTTCTACGCTCTCCCTTTCCCCACGCATTTCAATGGTGACAACTGGAATACCTTCGTGGGCGGCCTCCGTCGTCAGTGCACCTCTATTTCCCAGACTCTGCACAACCAGAGGTAATCCAATCTGAGAGGCTAGATTCCTTACATGGATGTACTCTCGGTGCATCGCCACAGAATGGCTGATACATGATTGCACTCCTGTCTTTAGATAGATGACATAATCTGCCTGTGAAACCTTTCTCCAGATCTCCCATGCGATTCTCTGGGTCACCGTACCGTGCTCATCACCGGGAAAAACAGTGTCTAAGTCTTTGGAGTCTAGAGGTGATACCTTGGCACCAAGCCTAAATGCAAGGGGCCCTGCAACGGGGAGAAGCGTGACCGAGCCATCCACTCGCGAAAGGTCTTGGAGATGTTTCATGATCAAGTAGCTTGCATAAACATCTGTAGCTGATAGACCATTAGAGCCGGAAACTATCAGAATATTGGGCCTATGCTGACCATATGTATAGAATCCTAATGTTGTACCCGTTTTGGCGTCAATGTCCAGGGCGTCTACCGTTGGTTTCACCATCAGAAGACCTTCTCTCAATTGATACAACTACTCCGTTTACAGGAATATGAGTTGGTGTAACACGGGTTTGGAGAAAGGGAGCATTGAATGCTCCCTAAATTCTAGGCTCA
>JAEOTX010000230.1 GCA_016839605.1 Candidatus Thorarchaeota archaeon
CCTCGACTTCGAGATTTCTCATCTCAAGCCTTTGGCGCAATGCTCATGACCCCAGTCTTCACCTGGATGACTCCAGGAAGATTATGAGTCTCGCGCCCTACCAGTCTAGGCCACCGCGGCTCGTTCGGATGAGCAACCATGGCTCCTCTATAACCTTTTCCTTCAAACCGCATTGTCACTGGTCAAGAACCCGCTTCACCTCTGAGGTCAACAGCTCCTTCACGAGCTTTCCATCAGCTTTACCTCTCAGTTCATTCATAGCCACACCCATGAGACCGCCTACTGCTGCTTCGCCCCTCTCACGGACAAAGTCCAGTCTGTCCTCCACTATACTTCGAATGATCTTCTCGATGTCCTCGGTTTCAATCTTGCCAAGTCCTGTTTTGGACAGTGCTTCTTGAATAGCAGCGGATGGATTGTTTGCAAGAAAGGTGAGAATTTCAGGAAGTGCTTCTGATGACATTTCACTTTTTGTCACAGTTTCAAAGACCTCAAGTAATTGGGCATCCTTGATATTCTCTATGGGGATTCCATCCCTTTGCATACTCACGAGTGTGTTCTCGAGTGTCACTGCAACAAGTGTGGGTGATACCTCCATTTGACTGAGAACATATTCAAAGAGATCTAGATTTAGTGAGTTCGCCATCTGTCCTGCTAAGTCCGCACTGAGACCAAGCTCCTTGACAAACCTACGCTCCTTCTCCGCCAATGTTTCAGGCATCGCTTTCTTAATCCGCTTAAGCCATGAATCCGTAATCTTGACCGGTCTCACATCAGTTTCCGGATACATTCGTTCAGCACCAGGTCTAGGACGTGCATATTTTGTTGTGCCATCTGGAAGAGGTGTTCTTGTTTCAGCTGGGACTCCCTTCACAGCCTCTCGTGCCCGTTCCAGTACTGCATGCAGAGCGTCTTCACATTCCTCCTTGAGCGCGGCGACAATGACAACAGCATCTTGATCTGATGCTCCAACATGCTTTCTTAGATTAGTGACTTCTATGTCAGTTATGCCATATCTGGGGAGTTCATCGGTGTGGAATATACCTCCTACACGACCCCAGAACTTAGCATAATCTGAGAGCTCAGTCCCAAGCCTTCGGTCAGGTTGGACCTCTCGACCGACTAAACCTGCGAATCCTGGCAATTTGGCAGCAAACACCACTCCACCAGACTTCAAGGCCCGTTTCAGAACATTGGCCTCAGTCTTGGCAAAGATTTCACTGACATCATAGGCCTTGTCAGTGATGAAGTCAATTGTGATTCCTCTCTCAACCAGGATAGACTGTATTTCCAGCAGTTTTTCCTGTCGCTGTGCTTCAAGCTCGACTAATTCAGCAAGCATGTCTAGCTGCTGAAAGCCCTTGATTTCAATGATAGCCCCCCCGCTAATCGACACATTGACATCTTGACGAATTGTCCCGAGACCGCGTTTCACCTTTCCAGTTGACCTGAGAAGACGTCCTAGGACAAGAGCGGTTTCTTGAGCCTCCTCTGGAGTCCGGATATCGGGAGCTGTGGCAATCTCGATGAGAGGGATTCCTAGTCTGTCCAGCCTGTATATCCTCATGTTTTTCTTGTCATCTTCATCCATTTTTCTGGCTGCGTCTTCCTCCAGACAGATTGTCTGAATTCCAATCACTTTCTCTCCCACCAAGACTTTCCCACCAGTGGCCACGATACATGTGCGTTGGAACCCTGTGGTATTACTACCATCAATCACAATTTTTCTCATGGGATGTATCTCATCTACAGGGACAGAGTCAAGGAAATTTGTCATGGTCAGACTGATGTCAATGGCATCCTCACAGAGATTGTGAGGGGGTTCTTCATCAGCCTCAACAAGACAAGTAGTGTCATTGTAATACTCGTAATAGAATCGTTTGTGTTGCTGAAACTCAAAGAGTGCCGCTGGATCCACTGCACCCATCTCACTCTGCGTTGGTCTCAGTCGTCTGACAAAACCACCATGCGGGTCTTCGTCACGAATCACCGTGGGGCAGTGACAGTAGAGCTTGCGAGAAGTATTCAACTGTTGATGGAGCTCGAGACCAACCATCAGACCGAGTTTCTTGTAGCGGTCAGCCTCATCCATCTAGGCTTCCTCCGCAGGGGTAGAGTATTCTGCCATCTCTGAACGCATCTCTATCTCGCCTGATATTGTTTCGACAAGACCAGCTGTCACCTTCTTGGTGGTCTTCATGTTGGCAAGGAGCCAAGATAGTTTGACAAATGCCGTTTCAGTAAGCATGTCTTCACATGCCACAACACCCAACTCCAATAACTCCACGCCGGTTCGGTACACATCCATATCAACCCGGCCAGATATACATTGACTAGTCATTGCAACAACTATATCGTTTTCAACTGCACGTTTCACAGATGATTGTAGGGACTTGGGAGCATGCCCGAGGCCAGTACCTTCAATGACTATTCCTCGATATTCGTGATTAACAAGATGGTCGATTACATCATGACTGAAACCAGGGTAAGTCTTCACAATGGCGACCTTTTCTTCGAACTTTGGCTTCAGCTTTAGAATCCGTTTTGAATCGCGTCTGAGAAGAGGTGGGTTCATCTCTGTTATGCTAGAGGATTCGATTCGGAATAGAGGATAGGAATTGATTGATTGAAAAGCATCACGCCTGCTTGTATGGCTTTTCCGTACGCGAGTGCCACGGTGTGCATATGCAAAGCTGTCATCCGTTTCACCATGCATAACTAGCATCACTTCTGCGGCGTCAGCACGACCTACGAAGTCTGTGGCAAGAATAAGGTTCATCGCAGCATCAGAGGATGGTCTGTCAGATGACCTTTGGGAACCTACCAAGACCACAGGTATTGGAAGATTCTGAAGTGCAAAGGACAAGGCTGCTGAAGTGAATCCAAGTGTATCTGTGCCATGAGCAATGATGACACCGTTTGTGCCTTGTTTAATCTCACTAGCTACCGCTCTGGCCATCTTGGTCCAGTCTGATGGTCTGATGTCCTCAGAAAACACACTCATCAAGACCTTGGCTCTGACATCGGCATGATCCTTCAGTTCGGGAACTGTGTCATACAAGTCCTGTGCGGTCAGTGCAGGATTGACTGCCCCAGTCCTATAGTCCACTTTACTGGCGATTGTTCCTCCAGTACTAAGAATCGAAACTGCAGGGAGGTCTTTACTTTGCGCTGACACACCCTTTGAGGCTGTGCGTTTGCTTGTCCTACCCTTCTTGGCAAGTATTACTTCTGAATCATTGGTAAGACGAATTCCAAAATTATATCCAGTAGCCAGTTTGACGACAATATGGTCTGGGTCACTGCCTATCTGAGCCCGAGGCATTAGAACGCCGTTGTGCTCCTCACCATCATGTCGAATTGTGATTGTGTCGCCAATCTTGACCCCGGCTGCCGAGAGCTTTTCCAGAACAAGTCCACTATAACCAGAACCGTCCAGACTCAATCATATCCCACCTTGAGGTTCCAGAGTTCAACGCTGCTGGCTGAGTCATAAAGTCTTCGCCCATAACGATTAGGAATCAAATGACTCCTGCAAGGACCAAAATTCCAAAAGCAATGAATACTAGGCCGGTCACTCTCCGAATGGTGCTCACAGGCACTCGTTCAGCTACTCGGTCTCCGGCATATGCCCCAATAAGATTGACTATCAGAAAACCAGCCATAGCACCTAGGAAGACCAGTAGTGGGAAAGTAGCCTGAACTGCAAGAGCTAGAATCGCAATCTGACTCTTATCACCTAGTTCAGAGAATAGGACCAAAGATACCATACTCATGAACGTCGTCGGCTGTTTGCATTCATCAGGTTCCGGATCATTCCTGACAAGCGTATGGATGCCCATGACAACGAAGAGCAATCCCGAAACATAGAGTATGAACTCAATCGGGATGGCTACAGCCAATACGAAGCCGGCAACAACAGCTATTGCGGAGGCAATTGCTAGAGCGGACATGGCTGCAAGGAGAATGACTGCAGGACGTCTGTACTGTGCACTGAGACACATGGTTGTCAACATAGTCTTGTCACCAATCTCGGTGATGAAAACAAGACCAAATGCAGACATCAGTGCTTGAATTGGCATTTCGTTCTCTTCGCAAAGATTCTACCCGATAAGGCTATCCCAATAGACATTCCAGAAAAAGTGGTGCGGGAGAGGGGACTTGAACCCCTGGACTCCTACGAGAGAGGATCTTAAGTCCTCCGCCTTTGACCGGTCTTGGCTACTCCCGCTTAAGACGGTCAGGCTATTTTTGACCCCTTCGATGGCTCGTAGGAACTCACCGCACGTTTTCTCTGGAACAACAGCAGCTCTTCAACTCTTTGGTGACTTATCGTTCGAGAATTATGGTGGGCCGGGCCGGATTTGAACCAGCGACCTTCGAATCTGAAGAGCACAAAGCTCAACCAGTTTCTCGGTGTAAGCGAGACATCATAGCCGGGCTAGACTACCGGCCCCTAGCGGTTTCGGGTGTTTCAATTGGAATAAAAGAATTGCCTATTGGCGAATGCCAATCAGATGAATTTCCTGACGGATCATGTCCAGAGTAAGGTCTAGAATATCCACAAAACCCAGTTCGGAAACTTGATTGTGTAGCTCTGCTATTGTTTCAGGTGTACTTTTTGACTTGAATGCTGCCACCAGTCGACCACCTTTCTTCATGAGATTAGAGAACTTCTGAATCAGATCAAGTGTGCCATTCGGTTCTGTAGTGACATCTACAAGTAACAGATCCAAGGTGCCATTTTCGCAGATGATTGAGGAATCCATTGTGAAGGCATCATCAATCAGGATTGAAATACTTGGATAGAAATCAGCAAGTTTCTCTAGGGTGTCTGTAAATTCATCAGAAACCTCGATGCCAATGGCGGAGATTTTTTTTTCACTCAAATAGGCCAAGAACCCGCCTGCTGAGCTACCAATGTCAACAGCTAGACTTACCTCTTGTAGCAGGGTTCCGTCTAGATGCTTGTCAATCTCCTCAAGTTTTGCATATCCAATGGGATGATCTTGTATTATAGTTGATACAACTATGGAGTCTGTCTTCGTAACTTGTTTAGAAGGCTTTGATAGTGCTCCATTCACCTTGACGTGCCCTGCACGAATGGCGCGTTTTGCAGCCTGACGTGAGGAAAAATGACCTTGTTCCACCAGCCAGATATCAAGTCTTGTCATGATACTGTTCTCCCACCTCGCTTGGAATAAACAAATGCATTGGTACTCCTCTTAGTTTTGGACCAATGGCCGCCAAAATCCCAGAGGCACGTGTGCTTCTCTTGCATCTGAGTGAGTATTCGAAACTACCAAGTTTCTCCACGCGATAGATGTCTTCTAGGTGATTCGACTTCTTCAGTGCACCATCCAGCATCTTCCTTGTAGAACCTAGTACAAGTAGACGTTCGTGATCATCCTTTACCCATCTGTTGAGCTGATTGAGAAAAGACTCAGCAAGCTCAGCCTCTATCTTGGGACCACGAATGTCCACGTTGGTTATGTTGATTTTGACAGGCAAATTGTCAACGAAAACTAGTGCCTTAGCAATTGCACGTAGAGAGAGCTTTTCCAATGAGAGTTGTTCCCGAAGACGAAATAGTGGAATAAGAGCATCAACGTAGAGTGGGGTAGTGATACCAATGTCGACATAGAGACCGTACCCCACCTTTCCAGTATCAACAAAGTATCCTGAATATGTAGATTCAACTGAAATTGCATCAGTTGCAGTTACGGCACCATATTCTTTGGCGAGTACGTTAGTAACGAATTCTTCATCGTCACCATCGATTTCAACAATAATGCGGTCTCTTTTATCGGTCTTTAGCCTTGACAGGCTAACATCAAGTTCTCTGGTCATCTCGGAAATGTATGATTCTACACTATGGAGAATTCTTCCCCGAAATGAACCATACGCACGGGCCTTGAAAACTAGACGTTTCACCAATCCATCTCCAGATGCTGGCTAATCCTTGCTCGCTAAGTAGGTTTCTGAAGCTCCTTATGTTGTAGATGTGGCCTCTAGATCCGCCTTCAATTCCTCTACTCGTTTCTTGAGAAAGTTGATTGCCCTCTTGTTGTCTACGTACTCTAGCTGCTCGTTGCATGAGGGGCAACGAAATGATAGATTCATCGCCTCTTCAAATGGAACTGGAGACGAGTCGCGCTTTACACAGGCATAGAGATCATTGTTTGTTTCATGTTCAAGTCTCTGCTCGAGTAGGTTCAACACCATGCGCTTCTTCCGATTGACTAGAGCTTGAGCCTTTTTTGGGTCAATCTTCCAGTAATAAAGGAACCAGCCAGTGTTAGTATCACGAATCCGGCGATAAGAAGCCAAGTGATTGTCGTGTAGTTTGTAGAGAATTCTGCGAACAATGTTCAATTTCAAATCGGTCTTAGTTGCAATTTCCTCATCTGTGGTTTCTTCAGCATTGACAAGGACTGATGCAACGTCTACACCTTCCTTGCCTGATATCTCTTCAACTACAAGGCGGAAAAGATCATGATTGATGTTCGCATGTGCCATTTGATGTTATCACCCTAGCGTACGATAGTTGGCTAGTCAACTGTATGTTAATGTAACCAAAAGCCCTGCGTTTGGAAACTTGAACTTGCACTTACTATACTATAATGGTATAAGACACTATATATTCACTTCGTTTGAGGTCGCATTTCAATCAGACTTCTGGGACTTCTTTCGTTTGACAACTACTCTATCTCCTAGCGTAGGACCTCCACCAGAGCCTCCTCGAGAGGTCTTGATAGGGACAGAGTCAATAGGTTCAAGCAACGAAATCTCCAGCTCTCTCTCAAGGCCTCTAATCGTCTTGCGCGTAGGTTTTAGTCGACCAGCCTCTATTGCTTGAAGAGTTGAGATACGTTCTCCTACTTTCTGTGCAAGTTCCTCTTGGTTCAGCTTCTTTTTCTGCCTTGCAACCTGGATTATTTTGGCGTAGTCTTCTACTAACATCATGTCGTCAAGGAGGGTTCCACTCGACCTTGGTTTGGGTTTTCTCTTGGGAGAAGATGGTAATCTGCGTGGAGCTGTTGGGGCAGATTTTCTTGGTCGGCCAACCCAAGACGGTCTCACCTTTGGCGCGGATGAGCCCTGATGACCTGAAGCAGTTTCAGAACCACCGAATTTGCTTGCACATTGAGGGCAGACGTTCATTCTAGCACCCTCAATCTCAACGTTTCGTCCACGACCCTTCATGTTTCGTCCACAAAGTTCGCAACTGGGCACGTCAATTTTCCCTCTTCAATCCACTCAAAATCGGATATGTAGATAAAAGTAACTACCTGGGACGTGGGTACAGGTTAGTACATATAGACCCTCAAAATAAACCTTTTAACAACATCAGGGAATTGGGGTGCGAGGTGCGCTGAATGCCAGGAACTACTGATGCCAAAAAAGACGGCATTGACGATGCATCGTACACAGAGAATTACACTAGACATCTGGAACGCCGTCTTCGTGCTCTTGAAACAGAAAAGCAGATACTTCAGGCTGAGCGTTCTAGATTGGAGAAAGAAACTCAGACTCTCCGAACGGAGCTTGAAAAGCTTAGACAGTCACCTCTTATCACTGCAACAGTAATTGAGATGCTGGAAGATGGTAGAGCTGTTGTCAAGAGCTCTACAGGACCAAACTTCGTAGTGCACGTTTCTTCGTCCATAGCCAAGGACAAAATACAACCTGGGATGAGAGTAGCCCTTAATCAGCGATCTTTTGCAGTCACACAGGAACTACCTCCATCAAGAGACCCAATGATCAGAGCAATGGAGATTGAAGAGGCGCCTGAAGTGGCGTATTCCGATATCGGTGGTCTCAGGGATCAGCTTCTTGAAATTAAGGAAACCGTTGAACTGCCACTCCTGAAACCGCATCTGTTCGAACAGGTGGGCATCGAACCGCCAAGAGGAGTTCTTCTCACTGGACCGCCTGGAACAGGAAAGACACTTTGTGCACGAGCTGTAGCACATGAAACCAATGCAACCTTCATTCGTGTGATCGGATCGGAACTAGTGCAGAAATTCATTGGAGAAGGTGCCCGTCTTGTACGGGAGATATTCTTGCTTGCTAAAGAAAAAGCACCAGCAATCGTGTTTGTGGACGAACTGGATGCGGTTGGTTCGCATAGACTTGACATAGCAACTTCAGGTGACAGGGAAGTCCAGCGGACTCTGATGCAACTCCTTAGTGAACTGGATGGTTTCGAGAGTCGAGGGCAGGTAGCTGTTCTTGGTGCTACTAACAGACCTGATATTTTGGATCCTGCCTTGTTGAGACCTGGAAGATTTGACCGAATAATCGAGTTTCCATTCCCAGATGAGGACAGCCGTGAGGAAATCTTCAAGATTCACACCCGTGGCATGAATTTGGATGCAAAGCTTGAGTTTCGTAAACTTGTTTCTGCTACTAGCAGTATGACTGGTGCAGATATCAAGGCAATATGCACAGAAGCAGGTATGTTTGCTATTCGTGAAAGCAGAGTCTGTGTACGGCAAGATGATTTTAGTAAGGCTATAGCAAAGGTCCAAAGCCGTGGTAAAGGAGAAGGTGCTCCAGGCAGCATGTATTGCTGAATTCTATGACCTCGGTCCCACCTGCAAGTATTGTAATGCATGCAATAAAAGCAGGAGAAAGTAATGTCGTAGGATATGTCATCCTAGCATCAACATTTTATGGGAATGACCAAGGTAGATAGTTAATGCAATATCTAGAGTTTCTCAAAATCAGACTTCAAGGAGTCGTTCCTGAGAGTACTAGACTTCCCTCGGGGTTCCATTTGATTGGACATGTAGCTATTTTGAACTTGAACAATAGTTGTGTTTCTTTTGCAGAACAGATAGGACAGGTGACTCTAGAATATGACAAAAGAATAAAATCGGTTGCATTCAAAACTGGTCCCACAGAAGGATGCTTTCGTAAACCAGATTATACATTGATTGCAGGAGATTCTAACACCCTTACAACACACGTTGAGGCAGGAGTTAGTTTCAGGGTCGATCCACTACGGTTCACATTCTCTGGAGGCAACCGCGCCGAGAGAATTAGAATGGGTAAAATTGTTGAGTCGGAGGAAAGGATCTTAGACATGTTTGCTTGTGTCGGCCAGTTCTCTCTTCATGCAGCTGCAAAACCAGGAACAGAAGTGATTGCAATTGAGATTAATCCAGATGCATACAGCTTACTGGTTGAAAATATCAGTCTGAACAAGCTGAATGATAGAATGAGTGCAATTCTGGGTGATTGTCGCAATGTTCATCCAAAGGGCTCCATGAATCGCGTGATTATGGGGTATCTTCATGATACACAGAACTACCTGATTCATGCACTAGATGCCTTAGTGTCAGAAGGAGGTATTGTACACATGCATATTGCGTTGCCTGAAGACAAGCTACTTGAAACTACTGAAACTGTAGGAGAAATCTGTTCAAGTCATGGTTTCACATCTCAGGTTTCAATTCGTAGAGTGAAGATATATGCTCCAAACATCTACCACAATGTATTCGACATCCTAGTTGAATAGGCAAACTGTGTTCAAGCGTAAGCATTTTATCTCCTCCGTCAAGTGTCAGATTATGGACCAAACTTGAGGCCTAACAATGTCACGTAGACGTGGTCAACGCGGAATGTCCCCCAGAGCTATTGCTCGAATGATGAAACAGATGGGTATTGAACAGCAGGATATAGCTGGTGTCAAGGAAGTGATATTCCGTTTTGCGGACAAGGAATGGGTGGTGAGTGATCCTCAGGTGTCGTTGGTAAAACAGGCTGGTAGTGAATCGTTCCAAGTATCTGGGACGAAACTAGAACGCGGTCTGACTACAAGTGGTAGCGCTGAAAGCGGCGACGCAGTTCAAGAGCCGGTGAAAGAGATTGAGATTCCAATGGAAGATGCAGCGCTTGTTGCTGCACAGACTGGTGTAGATATTGAAGTTGCAAAAGAAGCACTAAGAGAAACCCAAGGTGATCTTGCAGCAGCGATTCTGAAGCTGAGACATGCATAAATGTAATACAGTTAATACCAGAGATTCAACTCTCAGATTCCATCTGTTCTTTGAGGAACTTCAGTCTGAAGAAGTCTTCACGCTCTCTCTCTTCAAGGGCCTGTTTTACATATCGGGCAGTTGCATCCAATCTAGGAATTACAATTGTTTCAAGGGCTGAAACGCGTCTTTTAGTACGTTCAATTTCGATTGCCAGTCGTTTAACGGTTGAATCAATCTCGGCAAGACGTACTACAGCTTTCAGAGCTTCCTTAAACTTGGTTGACATCACATCAAGCTGGACGCTGGAATCTGGAAGTGAATATGGAAGCTGAGGGACATGTTGTTCTACTGATAGAACTGGAACTACCACACCCATCATGGACCTTGTGGATATTCTCAGATCCGCTTGGACTTTACTTGCATTTGCGAACTCAACGACCTCAGCTGGACCCATGACCATCTTTGTTTTAGTTAGTGCAGAAAATGCTGAAGCTAGGGCCACATCAACCTCTTCCCTAGTCTTCTTAATCTCTTCAATTGAGTTGAAGAATTCCATAATTAGCGAGTCACGTTTCTCTTTGAGAAGATTATGACCTCGTTCTGCGAGTCTCATCCTGTTCTTCAGTCGCAGGAGCTCCATTCGAGTCGTCTTGGTTCCAGGTAGAATTTTGCTCATTGATCCTCACTTCGATGGATGAGATTGGTATAGTCAGTCGTGCAGATATTGTTGTCCTAAAACTGTTGTGATGCGCATCATGCAAATGTAATGACTAATGCACTGACAAAAATGGCAAATGCACAGATAATGAGCCAGTCACGAATATACTTCTTCACCAAGCGGGGTCGGTCGTTGATTTGCCCGGTCGTGATAAGTGTCATAAATGAAATGAACAGGAATGCAAAGGGGAGAGCAACTGTTGGACTAGTTAGTTCTGCGTCTGTGATTAGAATTATTGCTGATAAGCCTCCGAAGATTAGGAAACTGAGTATCATCAGAGAGGTTAGTACATGCCGTATTCGATCGACATCCATCTGGGAATTCTCCTATGTGAACGACCGGTCATGCCCGGACGTGCCTTCATGCCTATTCATCCTGTTCAAAAAGGTTGTGTCTTGAAAGTGCCAGACTGAGAGTTTACCACACGATTTATTAGCGGCCAGTGCCCTGCCGGCATTGTATTACAAGAAGTACATGTGATACCAAGAGGTCACATCATGACAATAGCGATACACGAAAGTGCGTTGATTCGCCACTTCAACACTCGCAAGGAAGTTTTGCGGGCCTGGGAGGAAAGAATCGGCGCCAGGTTCTCACCGTTTCGTGGGTATAAGATGCCGGACTCGCGTCTCTACGTTGAGCATCCGGACTTCTTAGACAGCATTGTCGATCTGATAATTACAAATGAGAGACACATCTTTCTCAGAGGACCGGTAGGTTCAGGGAAAAGTACTCTCATGTTGCTGGCACTCAGGGACCTGCCAACCCTAGCAGACCGACGAGGAAACAAATTCGTCACAGGCTATGTAGGGATGACCGGTCTTTATGAGAAACAGATGTCAGCAGCGATAGCAGACTCGTTGAGAGTAAAGTATCGCAGATCTTGGGAGTCAAGTCAGATCGTAGAATCAATTGCCCAAGAATGTGTGAGAAGATATAGGGAAGAGAAGAGCCGCACAGCCCTATTTGTGGAAGATGTTGCCGACAACCAAGAAGCGGCATTCCACAAGCTCAGATACCTTGCAGACCTGCCTACTCAGGAGATGAAAGCTGATCATCCAGAGGTGTTAGATGAGCCGATTATCACTTTGATAATGTCGGGAACAGCTGTGTACTGGAACGCAATGCTAAGCTTCTTGCCGCAGATTGCGGATAGGACTGAGCCGCTTGATGTTCCTGCTCTAGACGATGAGAAAGCCAAGGAGTTCATTGGCAGAAGAATCGCCTATGCGAAAGGGCAGATTGACACCTTTGATTTGGATGATTACGGTGTCTACCCGTTCGCTGATGATGCTGTAGTAGTCATCAATACAGCGGCCAAGGGTAATCCACGTGACATTCGTATGTTGTCAAGAGGTTGTCAACAGGTGGCTGCAGAAAATTTCAGGCAGAATGGCAATCCGGAAGTTAACAGAAAAATTGCAGAGCTTGTTTCGGATGCCTATGCTACAATACTGAGAGAGGTGCGTTAGGTTTGAGTGTTCTGAAAAAGTATCGAGATGCTGGTGAAGAGGAAAGAGATTCAGCAAAGCCGGCTGCAGAGTCAGGGACTAGGGTTGCAGTAGAAAAACCAAAAGTTATGATTGCTGTGCCCAATAAAGAGCGAAAGAGTCCGATCGTGTCATTCTCGTTCACGACCGAACTTCGATCTTGTCTACAGAATGTGCGAAACGAAAAGGCAATCAATCTGAGTATGTGGGTTGAGAGAAAGCTTCGAAAAGCGCTGACTGAGGAGTTCCCAGACATAGCCGACAAACATCTTGAAGTCTGACCTATTCTCAGTGCATAATTAGCTCTCTCTTGCACGCATCTCCGAGTATTCTGTAACTCGTGCCATGCATAGGGCAGCTAACGCCGGATTGTCGTAACAAGGAATACGATTCATCTCAAGTAGATCCTTTCCAGGTTTCCCTACATCACCTGCAAGCCACACTCCAACAACGGGCTTTTTGACATCTGCAGTCCGTATTCCTTCTAGGGTACCAGCTGCATGTTCAGTCTGTGTCATTCCAGCAAAAGTTGGTACTCCACATATCACTAATAGCATGTCGAGGTTAGGGTCTTTGAGCATCAGCTCAGTAGAAACTCGATATTCTCCTCTCCCACCACTTGCAACAACATCTACAGGATTGTTGACTGATGCCATTGGAGATAGGACTTGACGTAATTCTTGACATGTCTTCTGCTCTAAGGCAGGGATATTGAGTCCGAGATCAGCTGATGCGTCGGTTGCAAGAACACCAGCTCCTCCTGTATTACTAATAATACCGATATTACGTCCTTTTGGTAGAGATTGGTAATCAAACAACTTGGCTATTTCTAGAAGTGTGTCAAGAGAAGGAGCTGTCACACAGCCTGCCTGCCGAATCATTCCATCGAATATTGCCGTTGAGCCTGCCAATGATCCTGTGTGGGATTGGGTTGCTCGACTGCCAGCTTCACTCCTTCCACCCTTCAATACAACAACTGGTTTCTTCTTTGCAGCCCTAGTGAGAGACTCGAAGAAAGGTCGACCATCATCTACTCCCTCTATATAGACCATGATTACAGTGCTCTTTGGATCATCAGTGAAATAGTCAAGAATCTCCACGAAACTGACATCAGCCGAGTTGCCAATACTAGCGAACTTGCTGAGACCAATACGTTTGGTGCGTGTGGTGTATATGAGCATACCACCAAGGGCTCCACTCTGGGAGATTAACGAGATATTGCCCCGTTCAGGCATCATAGTAAATGTGCCATTAAACAACCTACTGTTGGAAACACCCACACAATTAGGACCAATGATCCGAACTCCTGCGTCTTGGGCAGCTCTGACTAGCTCTTCCTCAAGTTGTGCGCCCTGATGGCCTGTCTCACTGAAACCACCTGATATCACTACTGCAGCTTTGGCACCAGCTCCTTGAATCTGACTCATTAGACCTGGACAATACTTTGCTGCAACGGCAACTATGACCAAGTCTACAGGCTCTGGAAGACTGTCAAGACTTGGGTATGCCTTGACCCCAAGGACCTGTTGCCTGCTACGAGTCACAGGATAGACATCAATCTCGGAAGTGATAAGGTTCATGAGAATAGAGTTACCCAACTTTCGATAATCAGATGATGCTCCGACTAGGGCAACACTTGAAGGATTGAAAAAGCAATCAATCTCATCGAATCCTTTGGATCCTAGATTGGTCATGATTCTGAACCAATTATGATTCGATTTATGTCTGCCGAGGGAAAGTCCGAGTTGTTGTATTACAAGTAATATTATTACAAGGCTTCTCTCTTTAGAAAGTGCCTTAGGTGCCGGCGATTTTTGCATTCAGATTCCAAAGCCTCCTTAATCACAACCAGAGTTTCAGGGGATTTTTTCAGGATGTTGTCAAGAGCTTTCACTGAGGCTTTGATAATCCGTTCATCCATGGTCTTACAAACCAGGTCGACAATGGAATGGGCCGATGATTCGTGATAGAGATTTCCTAAGGCGATTATCGCCGGAGTAACAATTCGTTGATCATCCACTCTAAGTAATTTCTCAAGGTGAGCAATTGAATTCAAATGACGAACTGCAACATGACCATTGATACATTGCAGCAGCTTTCGATAGTCCTCACTTGATTTGGAAGTCATGTATTGAATGACAGCATCATCTAGTATTGCGTTCAGAGTAAATAGGGAATGCGTGCTGCCCTTGGATATGAGACCTTCAATGTCTTGACCTATGATGTGTTGGTGGAGTTCTTTGTACATCTGATTTGACGGGCTGACAATGGCTATCCCAGATACTTCTGCTGTTTCAGATGTTGTGATTCCTTGTTTCACTTCTGGTGATACTTGTATTACTGATAATACCATATCAAGTTGCTCTATTGATGCTTTAGTTCCTTTGATTCCAAGATCGGATATAGCCAGGCGACCATATTCTGAATACCATAAATGTGTAAGATCCACATGTTCACCATCAAGTTTGAGAGTAAGATTGGCCATCTTTTCCGTCCGGATTGATTCTAGTAGTCTACTGAGTTCATCGAACTTCTCATCCGGGGGGAAACTGAAGTATAGAGTGTCACCAGATTCTATTTGTTTCATTGCAGTTTCTTGTGCATAGAGTATTAGTGACTGTGATGCATCGGCTAGAGAAGTCTTTGATTCTAGCATTTGAAGAAGGGTCATAGTATCTGTTTGCAC
Organism: Candidatus Thorarchaeota archaeon; assembly: GCA_016839605.1. Taxonomy (GTDB): domain Archaea; phylum Asgardarchaeota; class Thorarchaeia; order Thorarchaeales; family Thorarchaeaceae; genus SMTZ1-83. The sequence goes on from JAEOTX010000230.1 coordinate 14,884, forward strand.
TGGTTCAAGTCCACTGCAGGATAAAAGACTAAAGATCATTTCGCGGTACTTTAAGGGCTCAACTTGTGTCTGTTGTTTTCCGAAGCTGGCAGGAGTGGAATACATCTTGTCGGCTGCCGCAATGAGATATTCTAGTGCTGTATTCCATCCCTTGTTCTGTTCCACGGCTGCAACTAAGTCGAGCAGGTCTCGAGATCTTCTCTCACCTATGGCGTTAGTGATATCATGCAGAGTGTGTTCCATTTCTGCTTTTTCCGCACGTTCTCGACTTGCTCTTAGGAACCACTTGTCATCCCTGTCATCCGACATGCTCGGTTCGACTCCTGCAGTAATGCTGGAATCCTTGTTTCGAGTGATAAGACTTTGTCCAGCTGTTCTGTATTGTTTGTATCTTTTGTAATACAATGGAATAATGCCTGAGAAGACGCGTCTTTTTGGTGCCTGAAGGAGAAGATGAATCTGTTCTAAGATTAGAACTATGTATACTTGTGACCCTGTAAAGTATGAGTATGTCGTGTCAATGGCAGACTAGTGCTATGGGATTTCCATCCTTTGGCACCCTCAAACACCCGTCGTTGGCATCTCTATCTCCTCAAGTAAAGTACCTCCAAGAAGATCCAATGCCGGCATGAGTTCGGTGCTAGGAAACCTGACTGACTTGCCGCAGATACGACATGCTCGTGCCGTTTCTTTTCTATGGTTCAGACTTACGCTTGGACAGCTCAGACTTGAGTACTGTGGACGAAGTTAGTTCCTCTAGTGCCGAGAGGATGGTTCGCTCAGCTGAGCTATAGCTCTCGATTTCTTCGTCAGAGAGTTCTGTCTTCCCGGCCAATACATCACGTATTTTCCGATAGTCACCAATCCTTGTAGCTATCTCTTCAAACGGTCTAAAGAGTGTGAAGTCGAATAGACCAAGATAAGCAAGAAGCAGCATTGTGTATAGACAACGTGTTACATTTCTTCGGGCTTGTCCTAGAGTTCTATTGAACGCACCTCGTGAAACACCACTGGTTCTTCCCTTCCTTTTCGATCTGAAAGATGCCTTCCTATCATATGGTATGTGACTACCATGTTCATCTTCAACAACGAGGTCTATCAGAAGAGTTTCTAGCTGGACTTTCGTAAGCGTGGACTGATTGAGCAATGCCTTCATGATAGGTTCCTGCAAGACTCTTTGTGCCCCATCTGCAAGTTGTTTCACAGTATCACGACGTTTGGTTTTGGACCTTTTCTGACTCATTTGTGCTAGCCTCAAAATGGAGGAAATTGGAAAAGGAGGCTTCATAATGCTCCTTTCGTACCTCAGTTACGTATGTCTGTATGGATACAATTTTGTATACAATGGAAGTCATAAACCTTCCCGGAGTAAGCTTGTGATACGCTTGTAATACAACAATTAATAGTTGAGAGCTACCTGAATGGTAGTTTCCACTCTGATTCGGGGGGGGTTAGCACAAATCCAAGGATCAGATTGCCACGTATCTCATCAAACTTGAAAACGCCGAAGACATAATTCGTATTGTTCATAGTCCACTCGACTCTACCCCGCGTGAGATAGTGTTGGAATATCGCACGGCATTGCTTACGTACTTGTGTGAATAGGTTCCGGTATCGCTTCCTTTGCGACGGCCGAATTCCCCATCTCTCAAGAATGAATCTATTGGCCAGACTGTTGCTCGAGAGCAAGGTGGATTTCTCTTTCTTCCTTAGCTTCTCTACGGTTTCCAGAAGAATACTCCTGAAGCAGTCCGGAATACTCGCTAGGATAGAAGGAGTAGTTTCTGGTTCGAACAGCAAAGGCCGGGAATTGTCACCTGAAGCGCGCACGTCAGTTCATGACTCTGTGGTCATTAGCGCCTTAAGAGGTCATATAATGAACTATCGCACTTTGCACATGCCACTTCATTGGATTAATATCTACAACTGATACCGGTCCAACATAGTGGAGACAGATTCACTTGAAGCAGAGAGCCGAAATCCATGTGACTGGTATTGTCCAGGGAGTTGGATTCAGGCCCTTTGTCTATCGAGTTGCCACTGACCACTCATTGGTAGGATTTGTGCTTAATCTAGGGGATGCTGGTGTTCAGATTGTTGTCGAAGGGAAGCGTAGTGAGATTGATGACTTCCTCAAACAACTGCATTCGAACCCTCCCTCCATTTCACGTATTGATTCGGTTGATATTGAATGGGGATCAGCAACAAACACCTTTGATTCCTTTTCGATAAAGAAGTCTTCTACAAAGAGATCTACAGAGTCTGCCCCAGAGATGCCCCCTGATATTGCCATTTGTGAAGACTGTGTCGGAGAGCTGAGAAGTTCTGATTCACGATGGTATCAGTATCCGTTCACTTCATGCGCAGCATGCGGTCCAAGATACTCAACTATCACTAGTCTTCCCTACGACCGGCCAAACACTACGATGGTAGATTTTCCCCTATGTAATGTTTGTAATACAGGTTATACAAGTCCATTGGATCGAAGATATCATGCTCAGACAACAGCGTGTGATAGTTGTGGACCAAGATACCAGCTCTATGATGCAGACGGAAAACTGTTGAAGGGAATCAACTGTATCGATCAGGCAGCACGTCTGTTGGAGAGTAATTCTGTCCTCGCACTTCATGGCATAGGTGGAACGCATCTTGTGACAAAGACCTCAGACTATAAGCCGATTAGAGTTCTGAGGGAGAGAAAGAATAGGTTTCAACGGCCATTTGCCATCATGGCCAAAAATCCTGAGGTGTTATTTCAGTTCAGTGTACCCACAGAAAATGAACTACAGCTTATGAAAACTTGGCGAAGGCCTATCATCTTAGTCAAGAAGCGTGATGGTTCAAGCCTACCTCAAGAATCACTTGAAGAGATTTCGCCCGGCTTAGATACATTGGGTGTCATGTTACCCTATGCTCCTCTTCATCATCTTCTGTTTGACAACCTTGATGAGGATGCCTTGGTAATGACAAGTGCGAATCCTACAGGTGTTCCGATGTACATAGACCCATCAGTGATAACTTCTGAGTTGGGCGGGGTGGCAGACTATTTCTTGCTGCACAATCGACGAATCCATCAGAGAGCAGATGATTCAGTAATCAAATTCGTTGGCAGTGAAAATCCGGTGTTCATTCGACGTGCCAGAGGTTATGTACCCGAACCTTTGGTAATGGACCACATTCATCCTTCAACAAAGGTTGTTGCAGTGGGACCTGAATTGAAATCTACTGGTGCGGTCCTTAAGTCCAAGAAAATATACATGACTCAGCATATCGGTGATACTGATCGAGTCGAGAACATTGACTTCCTCAGAAACAGCATCAATCATCTGATGTTTCTGCTTGGTATCGATGGTGTCGATGGATACGCATGTGACTTGCATCCAGAATTCTTGAGTACAGACCTTGCGGAAAAGATTTCCTCCGAAATGGATGTGCCATTATATCGGGTACAGCACCATCATGCACATCTTGCAAGTATGCTTGTGGATCATAAAATGAATCTTGATACAAGTATTGTTTGTATTACAGCCGATGGTTATGGCTATGGTCCCAATGGAGAAGGATGGGGTGGTGACATACTTGTTGGAAACGGGACAGATTTCCTCAGAAGAGGTGGACTGGCACCAAGCTTGTATCCTGGAGGCGATCTTTCTGCAAGATATGCAGCACGGTCTCTGATAGGTATCCTTGGAAATGCAGTTGAAACAGAAGATATCTTGACGGTGTTGTCAGGATCACGAATTGCCTCAGATATGGACCTCTCAGAAGAAACTCTTTCATTACTCTTGCGTGCAAGAAAACAGGACATCAATGTTCTTCGAAGCACTAGTGTAGGAAGATTCCTTGATGCAGCGGCAATCGCATTGCGAATCTGCTCTGAGAATTCCTATGACGGAGAGTGTCCTATGAAACTGGAAGCTCATGCATCTGATTCCGATCTTACTATTGAACCGGACTTTGTTTCAAATGGTGATGTGATAGAGCTGAACCCCGTAGACTCTCTCATTAAGATTCTGAACCTTAAGAAAGAAGGAATTTCCATCCCCAAAATAGCATATGCCGTACAGCGGCATATTGGTCAAGCACTTGCGAATATGGCATGTGATATTGCTGAAGCTGAGGACATTGAGTATGTTGGATTTTCTGGAGGTGTGGCCTTGAATCGGATTATTACAGGAGCAATAGTTGATGTGGTTAACTCCAGAACAAAGAAATCTCTCATCCATGATAGGGTACCACCTGGAGATGGAGGTGTTTCAGCTGGACAGATAGCTGTTGCAGCTGCCAAATGCTAGAGTAGTGCTTCAACCGCTTTCATTCCAAGTTCAAGAGCTTGTACATTAGTCCCTTCGAACTTCTTTGGGAATGTTGTCCGTACAATATCAATTGCTGTCTTCTTTTGAATGGGTGTAATTCCTGTCCCAAGAATTCCACCTAGCATTACCATATTCACTGACATAGAACTGCCAGCCTGTTGTGCCAAGGCCATGGCATCAATCTCAAGAATACGAGTGGTGAACTTCTTGAAACTACTGATGATTTCCTCATGACTTGGATACTCTGCTTTGCCCATTGATACTGCGACGGGATACTGAATGTGGGAACTTACTAATACGGATCCATCTTCTGCGACGGTCTGAATCTCCCTTAGAGTTTCAACAGGTTCAAAGCCCACGAGTAAATCAGCAGTACCAGAATCAACTATTGGTCCTCTTGCTCCATCTCCAATTCGAACAGTACAGACAACATGACCTCCACGTTGAGCCATTCCATGAATCTCACCGACACGAACATTCAGTGAATCTGCGAGTGCCGCCTTTGCAAGAATCTCAGCAAGAGTAAGAACACCTTGACCTCCAACGCCAGTGATGGCAACATTGATTGTATTATTACCAGTCATCTCTATACCTCCTCTTGCTTAATTGCACCTTGAGGGCAGACAGAAACACAAGTACCGCACAGATTGCACAGTGTTTCATCTATCACCGCCTTTTCGGTTTCAGGATCCTGGTACATTGCCGGACAAGACAAACGGTTCAGACAACGCTTGCAAGCCGTACATGTTTCTTCATCAACATAATATTTGGAAGGATACTCGCCGCTTCTCTGACGTTCAGCTGCTGTAAGAAGAGCGCATGGTTCTATTGACACCATCACTGCTGGTGCTTGGTTTTCCCTAACCCATGTCACCATTTCCCTGACTTCTGCAACCATAGTCGCCATGGAATCGAATGGTTGGATAGTCTTAACATACTTCACACCAAGCCCCTTGCATACCTCTGCAATATCCAGAGGTGTAACCTGTTCTTGCATTCCCGTGACTCCTGTACCAGGATGTGGTTGGTGTCCTGTCATTGCCGTAGTTCGATTATCGAGAACTACTAAACTGATGGGGTGACTGTTGTATACTGCATTGGCAATACCGGGTAGTCCAGAAGCAAAGAAAGTACTGTCACCAATTGTAGCCACAACGTCTTGACCTGTCACACGGACAATTCCACAAGCTGTGGTGATTGAGGATCCCATATCAAAAAGGATGTCAGCAGTTTCAAGGGGCGGTGCTATACTGAGTGTGTAGCACCCGATATCTGAGGGATAGATTGCCTTTCCGCGTGTGGCGGTTCTGATAGCATAGTAAGTCGCTCTATGAGGACATCCCGCACAGAGAAGAGGAGGTCTTGGGGGCAAATCCGGAAGCTTTCCAGTCTTCTTGTCTATCTTCTCCCAGTTAATACTTGTATTACGATTTATAATTCTAGAGAGTGCTGTGATAACAATTCGGGGACTGTACTCAAATGCCCTGGAAAAGTATCCTTGTTCTTTTCCAAGAATCTCTACAGATATCTTATTGACCTGAGCAATCCTTCTTGCATGAGTTTCTAGGAATGGTTCTAGCTCCTCAACAATCACAACTCTCTTGTGATGTTTGAGAAATTCCCCGATTTTCCCTTCAGGTACTGGATGAGTCATACCAAGTTTGAGAACTTCTGCTGAGAGTTCCATTGATTCGAGTGCTTCAAGGACGTAGTTGTATGATACCCCACTAGTGATTATTCCAAGGTCTCCTTCACCGTATGTGAAATTAAGTGAAGTTGTTTCAGAAACCTCCATTGCCTTCCTCATGGTTTCAAGAAGTATGGGATGACGTTTTCTAGCAACTGATGGTATTGGAACGAATCGAAATGGATCCTTTTCAAACTCGACTGTTGTAGGACGCTCCCTGATTTTTCCAAACTCTACAGGAGCTCTTGTATGATTGACACGTGTGGTTGTCCTAAGTAGTACTGGAAGTTCCAACTTCTCTGATATCTCATATGCCTCAATAAGCATCGATTTTGCCTCGGCAGGATCAGCTGGTTCAACCATTGGCATATTGCCCATTAGGGCATAGTATCTACTGTCATTCTCATTCTGAGAGCTCCACATACTAGGGTCGTCTGCTACCACGATGACCATACCGGCACGTACACCGATGTAAGTCAATGAAAAGAATGGATCAGCTGCGACATTGAGACCTGGCCCCTTGCATACCATCATTGATCGTACGCCTGCAACTGCGGCGGCACCAGCAACTTCCAAGGCGACCTTTTCGTTGGCACTGAACTCGAAGTAAAAGTTTGGTATGTTAGGTGCCATGAATGTGAGATTGTTACCAATTTCACTGCTTGGAGTACCAGGATAAAGCGCAACCAGTCGTACTCCAGCTTCAAGAACGCCTCGTGCTATTGCCTCGTTAGCAAGAAGAAGAGATTTCTTTCCCACTTTGTCTTCAAGAAGTTCTTTGGGTTTGGTCAACCACCTAGCCTCCGATCTCCCTAGCTGTAACTGGGATGAATCGTCCGGAGATGACTCAGTCTATCAACCTTGTGGTATTGGAAATTACAATCTTGTAGATTCTGTAATACATATAATACAATAGATTGGATAGTTTTACTAGATTGGAACACGTGTTCTAACATATTGACGTACCCTATATCCAGGTATTATAGTCTGACACCCCTTCATTTCCAGTGGAGATGATAAAATGGTGTGATCAGAGCGGTGAATGTATGATGATGATAAAATGGAGATAAATGCGAGCTCCATAAACGACTATTTATATATATCTATTTCGAAAAGTATCGAAACTTTCAAAAGTTTCTAATGGAAATCAAGGGGTGTGTCAGGTACTGGAACACGTGTTCCAAACATCATACTTCTCTTACAACTTCAAAAATTCTGGCCTTCAAGATGTCTGAATATGATGCAAACAGCGAATCAAAGAGAGATCTGTATTCACCAGGTACAAATATCGCAGAATCTGCCACTGCATATGCACCTTCTGACGTATCAATGAGACCTGGTTTCCTTCGCTGCTTAATTCCAGTCTTTGTCTTCCAGGAATAGGCATATCCATACAGCTCCTTTGTGAATGAAACACGTCGGGCATTGGTTTCACGTGCACGCCTACAATCATACAAATAGAGGAAAAATGCCATAGAAATTGGAACACATGTTCGTATTTTCAGGCTTAGTAATACAAAATTGTTCCAATATGGAAAGGTTAATGCAATGGAAGTGTTCCACGCGAATTGCCTTTTGGAAGCAGGCAGGAGCTCCCAGATGAACATTATCGGACTTCGTAGCGAAGAAAAACCATTCGAGTCAAGAGTACCTATCGTTCCCAAGCATATCGCCGATCTTGCAAGTAAACACAATATTCGATTCGTTGTGGAACCTAGTGATCAACGAGCTTTTACTGCTCACGATTTCACCGAAGTGGGTGCAGAGGTTCAGCCTCTGAAAGGAAGTGAAGTCCCTGTGGTTCTTGGAATCAAAGAAATGCCAAACAACTTCTTCGAAGGGGAGAAAGTGTACATTTTCTTCAGTCATACAATAAAGGGACAAGATGAAAACATGGACATGCTTCAACAGATCCTAGATGTTGGTGCGACTCTCATAGACTATGAACGTGTCATTGATGAGAAAGGTAGACGATTGATATTCTTTGGTAATTGGGCTGGAATGGCCGGAATATCTGACACATTCAGAGTACTAGGTGAACGGCTGGAGTCCAAAGGAATCACACCTAATCCCTTTGCTGGATTAAAACCCAATTTGGAATGCAAGGGGCTCTCGGAGCTCAAAGAACAATTTCAAGCTCTTGGAGAAAGAATAGCAGGCATGGGCTTACCAGAAACTATGATTCCTTTTGTTGTTGGGTTTGCTGGATATGGAAATGTTTCGCGCGGCGCACAAGAGATGTTCGACATCTTACCTCACGAACAGGTGGAGCCGGATCAATTATCGAAAATATCCAGTCCGAAATCGAATGTCTTGTACAAATGTGTCTTCAAGGAGGAGCATATGGTCAAGCCAAAAGAACAAGGCGTTGAGTTTGATCTTCAAGACTACTACAAACATGGTGCCGCAAAGTATCAGGGAGTCTTTCATGAGTATGTCCTCTATATGCCAGTCATTCTGAACTGTATCTATTGGACGGAAAAGTACCCCCGTCTCATAACAAGGGACTTTATCCGAAACCACTGGAAGGATAAGAATCGACGACTCGAGGTCGTTGGTGACATCTCTTGTGATGTTGATGGTGCCATTGAGTTCACAGTTAGAACAACCAATCCTGGAAGTCCTGCTTTTACTTACCTAGTGGATGAGAACAGAGCAGAACTTGGTGTGGAAGGAGAAGGTCCAGTTGTGATGGCTGTTGACAATCTTCCCGCCGAACTTCCACGAGAGTCATCAACTTCGTTCAGCGAAACCCTTTTGGACTACATACCCGCGCTGGCGAAGGCAGATTTCACGGTTTCCTTTGAGA
>JAEOTX010000040.1 GCA_016839605.1 Candidatus Thorarchaeota archaeon
CACAGTTGGAATAGCTATACCTCTCTCCTGGCTCAAACAACCAGTTTGAGTTAGAAAAGTGTGAACCTCCAGGTGCTAGGCACTCAGAGAGAAACTCGCCCAACGAGATTCCAATCACAGAGGAATAGTAGCCTCGGATATAGCTTCGATACTCGGGAGTATATCCTCCCTCCCAATCATAGCAAAACTCAGGTGGAAGAGTAGCAACCAGTCCTGACTGATGGGATAGCAGCATACGAACTGTAACAGAGGTGTTTGGGAACTCTGGATTTCGAACGCTGAAGGGAAGGTAGTTGTTGACATCATTGTCCAGGTCGATAGTCCCCTCTTCATAGAGCTGGAGTATTGAAGCCGCAACCAACACTTTCTGTATAGAGCCTATCAGAAATACCGTGCCAGGACTTGTCTGCTCACCAAATCCCCTAACCCAGTTAATCTCGCCATTAGCTACAACACAGACGTGGAGTGATGGGATGTCTCCATCGGAAACTATTCTCTGTATCTCATCTTCGACATGAGGTGAAACAATCTCTGTTCTTGCTGCAGCAGAAAACGGAACCAACAGACCAACCATTACGAAAATGGCGCATAATGAGATGACTGTTATAGGAGTACGTTTCTTCATTACTCTCCTATCCAGAAAGACTCTGTACGTGGAGCCTTCCTTATAAGCATATAATTAGACCAGTTCTACGCAACATCCTGCTACGATGCGAAACGGACTGCAATTGAACTCGAACTATCTGGGCCCGTTTACCATCGCAGCTTCTTGACCCGGTGGTGTTGAGTTCCTTCGTTTCATCAAAGATCTCCCGAATCTTTAGATATTCATCCTCCTCATTCAGGTACTCGGATCTACCTGGACCGTATTTCACATTCTCCAAGGTCGATGGAATTCAGTTAGAATATGAAGTCCTTATGGGATATATCTCGGTAAGGAAGGCTCTTGTAGCCTCGAAGTTTCTATCCCAATGATAGTCTCTCATTCTGATTGACATAGTTGGTCCATGCCTCTCGAGGAATGGGAATCTGTCTGCGCTTATACTCCTTTCTCAACGCCATTGCCATCTAGAGGAAGATACATCTGAGATATGAACAGGAAAGAGGTGAGTGAATAATTCTGGAGATGAATCACGAATGCAAATCCCAACGATTGATGATATATTGGCTGCTCAGAAACGTATCAGCCCGTATCTAAGGCCTACACCAATGCACAGCTACCCTGGCATCAATGAAATCGTGGGAACGGAGGTGTATGTCAAGCATGAGAACAGCCAACCGATCGGTGCATTCAAGGTACGTGGAGGAATCAATCTTGTTGCACTGCTCTCGAATGAAGAGAAGGAGAAGGGTGTCATTGGAGCCTCTACCGGGAACCATGGTCAGTCTATTGCTTATGCCGCGAGAATATTCGGAGTGAAGTCTACTATCGTAATGCCTGAGAAGTCTAACCCTGGAAAAGTTGCTTCAATCAAGTCATTGGGCGCTGAGATTGTGTTTCATGGATCGATTTTTGATGAAGCACAGGCCCACTGTGAGGAGCTGGTTGAGAAGCATGGCTATCGATACATCCACTCAGGCGATGAACCCGACCTAATAGCTGGTGTGGCAACAGAGACCCTTGAGATGCTTCAAGAAAATCCTGGAATCGATACTGTCATTGTGCCAGTTGGAGGAGGGAGTGGTGCAGCAGGTACCTGCATCGCAGCCAAGTCTGCGAACCCTAAGATCGAGGTCATAGCAGTACAGTCTCAGGCTGCTCCGGCTGCTCATGACTCCTGGAGGGAGGGACGCTTGGTCGAGAGACCCAACCGCACATCAGTTGAGGGTCTCTCAACTGGAATGGCCTTTGAGCTTCCCCAGAGAATCCTGAGGGAGCATCTTAATGATTTCATACTTGTGAGTGAACAAGAGATCATGAGAGCCGTGGTCTGGATGATTCAACATGCCCATACTCTTGCCGAAGGGGCTGGCGCGGCGCCTCTCGCAGCTGCATATAAGATTCGGAAACGTCTGAAAGACAAGAAGGTCGGGCTCATCTGCTCAGGTGGAAACATGTCACTCGACAAGCTTCGAAAAGCACTGGACTTTGCCATGAGTCATCCAAATCTGTAGTAGGTGGAGAATAGCTCCCGATGACTGTTAGAATCATCCCATTCAATGCAGACCTTCATGAGTCACAATTCTTTGAGATGAATCTCGAATTCCTCATATGGAGTCATGAACAGATTCTCAATCATCACGGAGTCGACATGAGCGAAGGGTCGGGGGATGCCCGCGAATATGTGGAAAACATGGTTCGTGAATTTGTGGCTCTCAAACCACCCAAGGGATTTGTCCTCGTTCTAGAAGCCGAAGAGAATCTTGTTGGTATGGCCCTCATAAAGACGATAGAAGAGGGAATTGGAGAAGTCAAGCGGATGTTCATTCGCACAGAGCATCGCGGGAGAGGTTATGGAAAGGAGCTGATGCAAATGCTTGTGACAAGAGCAAAGGAGCTCGGCTACTCCAATCTGCGCCTTGAAACCGCAGACTTCATGCCTGCGGCCCTGAAGATCTATCGCTCTGCAGGATTCAAGGAGCGAGGGGCATATCTGGGCGGTGAGATCCCAGACTGGTATCGCCCCTACTGCATCTTCAAGGAGAAAGATCTCCTTTCTGAACAGGCTTGAAGCAGAGTCTGCTTATGGAACAATTTTCCACAGTTCATTATATACTAACTATGAGTAGTCCTACTTGAACTAACATGAACGAATTCAGCAGAATTTCAGTAATTGCTGCAGCAGCATTGATTGGGACTGCAGTCTTTTTGATGGTGGACGGACAGATTTTGGGTGAGATGACTACTAATCTTAGTACGGTTTTACTCATTACTGCGATTCCAGTGATTACGAAAAGCAGGAACTCTGAAGCTCTGATTGATGCTCACAGAACCAGTGAGTAGCAGGGCTCTTCAGCCCTCTCCTCTTCTTTGAGCAACTTTCTGCCTTCTCAAGTTCATCCCATTGAGTATATATCCTGCTTAGCTTCAAGCTCTTTCAGAAACTGGGCGTGGTGAATAGGTGACCTTCTCCCCCGAACATCTCGAGCTCATAGAGAGCCAGAAAGACATACTGCGAGTTATGCGCAGAAGTCACCGTTTCTTAATGGGTCACATCTTCTCCTCAGTGTTCGGAATTTACATTGTAATGTTATGGGTCATCCTAGTCATTGCAATGATGGGCCTTCCGCTGCAGCTCCTTTCTATTGCCACTATTATCATTGTCATCCCAATTATCGTTACTCCTCTTCAATATAGATCTGCAAAGGAACGCTTTGGAACTCTACAAAAGGCGGGAGAGGCTCTCAGAGAGATCGAGATTGCACTTGATGAAAGACAAGTCGTATCTGGTTTGACCTCATACATCTTTCTCATCTTTGATGTACTCAGACCCATCGATGCTCCGGAAGATAAGACTTCAGAGAATGAGGTGGAACGTCTGAGAAAACACATCGGGAATCTAACAAGGAAGGTGCTCAGTGAAGTCATCTTTCAAGGAGTATTGTACACTCTGCTGATTGTCAACTTTCTGATTCCAGAGATCATATCAGCTATCGAACAAGGAAGCCCTCTCCTGATACCACTGATCTTTCTCCCTGTGATTTTGGCAATTCTGGCTGCTCGATGGTTCATCTTTCTATATTGGCGCCTGCTAGTTAGACGATGGCTTAGATTCTATCAAGGGTTTATTTCCTGGGGAGAGGAGCTGGAGAGGCTCATCTCACAATCAAACACGGACCATGAAGGGGGGACGAATGAGTGACTCCTCCTACCATCCGTCCTCGAGAGTGGACGCCCGGTCCTAGGAGAACAAAGTATGAACGTTGGGTGGAACTCCTTGAGGCCTGTATATGGGAGTCGAGAACCCAGAGCTGGCTGATGAGGCATCTAGGACTGAAAACCCAGATGATAAAGGAGGACATTCAGTTTCTTCTAGATGCCGGTCTCTTCGAGCAAATCGATGCACCAGAGGCTGGCATCTATGTGTTCAAGACTACCGAGAAGGGTCGAGAAGCCCTGAATCAGTTCTACAAGCTCGTGACTCAATTCTTCACAAGCGAACCAACTTCGAAGAGGCATGCAGCTTTCCTCCTCATGAGTTAGGACCGACAAGGCAGCTATGGACTTTTTTCCCACAGTCCATTATATGGTAATTCTTCGTTGCTTTTCCTGTGAATACCAATGGAAGTTGATAACCAATCAATCATTACCAAGGGACTGACAAAGTCCTTTGGTTCAGTAAAAGCTGTGGATGGACTGAATCTCAGTGTTCCAGTAGGCACACGCTTCGCACTTCTTGGTCCAAATGGAGCAGGTAAGACGACAACTGTCCAAATGCTCTCGGGGCTGATGAAGCCAACAAGAGGGAGTGCATCTGTTTGTGGCTATGACATTATCTCTCAGAAGAACGCTGTCAAGGCAATCACAGGTCTCTTGCCCGAAACTCCAGGTCTCTACTCGAAGCTATCTGCTGTAGAGTTTCTCGAGTTCATTGGTGCACTAAATCGCCTGCACGGAGATGTTCTCAATCGACGAATCGATACCCTGCTCTCAATATTGGGTCTGGAAGGCAGACAGAACGATATGTTGGAATCATACTCCTCTGGAATGAAACAAAAGGTGTTGATTGCCTCGACTCTGATACATGAACCTATGGTCGTGTTCCTTGATGAACCGACCTCACGGCTAGATCCCTCCGCCAGCGTCTTGGTGAAGGAGTTAATCCTAGCCCTCGCGGAGGAAACCAATACGAGTTTTTTCATCTGCACTCACATGACAAGCTTTGCCGAGGACATCTGCGATGTCATAGGCATCCTCAACGAAGGCAAGCTTGTCACTGTTGGACCGCCAGATGTTGTAGTGGACGCTGCTGGTGCACGAGGTCTCGAAGAGGCTTACTTGAAGATAGTTGGTAGGAAAGTAGATCGCGAAGCACTCCTTGCATGGAGATAGCCAAGATGACTGGAAATTGGTTTCATATTGCAAAGGCAGAATTTAAGGTTCAGACAAGAGGTGTCAAGCCGATTCGAACTCTAATTGTCTTGGCTGCTTATCTTCCAGGAATAGCATGGGCTCTCATCATTGCACCCTTTGTAATGGCCTTTATTGTGAGCGAGATCCTTGGCATTTCTCAGTCGGTTGCTGCGATTGTCATGCCTGGAATGATACGTGCTGGTGTCATGTTCATCTGGCTCATCCTTCTGATACTACCCCTCTCTAACGCTCTAAAGGAGGTGAGGGCGGGTCAGTGGGAGATTCTGCTTAGTAACAATGTCACCACTCGCGAGATTCTGGTCGGTTCTTTTGCTGGCAAGCTGGCGATCTACGGACTCTATGTCCTCTATCTCGCACCAATCCTAGTCGCTCCTTTTGCTCAGGCACTGGAGGTGTCATACCTTGGACAGGGGCTCATGTACATCACAGTCTTTGTGATAACCGCGACCACGATTTGGCTGTCCCAGCTCCTTGTGACGGCAATCCAAGCTAGACTAGGTGCGTCCCCACGTGGAAAAGATCTTGCCAACGCTCTAGCCATTGTACTTGGCGCTGTGGCAATCATACCCTTCGTAGGACTGCAACTCTTTGCTCCTCTGATGTCCGAGATACTAGGCATGAACGTATTCCTGCTCTTTCCTTTCACCTGGGGTGCTGACATGGTGTCCCAGTTAGCAATGATATTCAACGGGATCGGATTATCTCTGAGCGGCTTAGAAACTGTTCTCGGATTTCCTATTGTCAGTAACTTCATGCTTCTGGGAATTTTCAGTGCCACCGTTTTGATTCTTGGGCTGTTGTCTGCTGACCGCCTCTTCACAATCGGGGCAGGTGCAAGGACCGAATCCGTGACTATCATTCAAAGTGAGAACTTGGTACTACGTGGAGTCCGTCGACTCTCACGTGGGTCATTTGGTGTTCTGTTAGTGACCGGACTCAAGGACTTTGGTCGTAAGGCACAGAATCTATCTAGACTGGCCCTGCTCATGATTCTGACCTTGGTGGTCCCTATCTTCATCTACATCAGAGCAGGGGAGTTCGATCTGACTTCAGTCAACATTATGATGTCACTGATGCTCGGATTCCTCGGTGTCCAGGTCTTTGGAGGTTCAGGATTCCTTGAGTCAAAGGATCAGCTGTGGACAATTCAATCAGCCCCATACGGGGCTGAGAGGTATGTCAGGGCAAAGGCCATCCAGTCCCTAGTTCTCATCATCCCTGTTGTCTTTCTTCCTGCAATCCTATACACAATTTTACTCAGCCTTGAATTGATCCAAGTAATATTCTTGGTAGCAACCTCCTTCATGAGTTGTGCTGGCGGAGCATTGGTGGGAATCGGAATTGCAGCAAACAATCCAACATACGAAGACACCAAGAGTGGAGCCTATCGGACGAATAACGTAAGAGGGATGGGACTCGTAGTCGTGTCATTCATGTGGTACCTGATTGCTGACATGGTACTCACAATGCTAGGTCACGGTGCTCTGATGAATATCATCTGGGAGTCACAGACATTGTCCATCCTGGCTCAGGTCATCCCTCTTCCATTTGTTGGTCTAGCAGCAATCCTAGTTGGTAGCTATAAGTTATCAAATCGAGAGTGACAATCTATCGTGTTGAAAAGGGGGGTCAGTCCCCCCTCTTTTTTTGGCTCTCAGACTCTCCCTCGTTGAGCATATCCACTGATTGAGGCAACAAAAGATACCTGGGTTGCTGATATTATCTTAGATCCAATTCTGGTTAGGTTGGGGGTACATTGGAGTTGAAACAATCATATACGATCTTCCAAGACCCATCCTTCTGCTTTCCAAACAAAGTCAATGCCTTTCCATCAGGCATTACATCAAGGGTATCTCCACCTGCCTTTGGAGTCAGTTTCAATGAGTATTTGCATCGAGTCAGTCCTAAGTCGCCATGGACTTCAACAGCATCTACACTCTTGATGACTATATTTAGATTCATGTCATCAAAGACAGGTTTCATTCCGTCTCGTATCTGATCTGTCCCCTTTCTGGCTGGAGCATCTGGTGGCATCTGCGTCCCATCTTCAGCCCATAGGGAGAGCCAACGTTCGAAGTTACCAGTGTTACATTCTATGGCATATTGGTTCAACATATCCTTTATCGCGGTGATTTCTTTCTTTGTTCCCTTTTCCATTCCTCTATCGCTCCGATTTGGAAGCTTGACACTTCCAGCTGTAATATATAATCAAGGTTTGATAAAAAACCCCCGCAATTGATTATAATCCAGTTATAACAAAATTCTCCCAAAAACAGCATCGGGGTCTTCTATTCAAACCGAATTCTCAAATCATAACCACATTCATTGCACTTTCCATCAGCATCAGTGGC